>DATLRS010000212.1:0-17954 GCA_035534535.1 Allostellaceae bacterium
CAGACGCGGCGCCAAGCCTCGAATTCCGACGGACGGATTCGATAGCGCGCGAAATTACCTTCATGCAGGCTTGTCAGCTCGGTTTCGACGATTGCCGCGAAACGCGCGCCGTCGTCGGGGCCAATTTCCTTCTTTGACCACGCGGCTATTCGCGCCGCGACCTCCTTGCGCCCAATGCGAGCCCGGATGAGGTCGGCGATCAGCTCCCGAATTTGCTCCCGATAGCGAAGCCGGAACGGATCAGGTTCTCCGAGAGATTGACGGACAGCGGCGTAACGGGCGGCCGAACGCTCGTAGGCCCAGATGAAGACGTCCTTGAGGAGATCGACCTTATTCAGCTCGTAAACGCCGAGCACGGCATCCGTATAGATCGACCGGGGCACGTCGGCAAACGACAGTGGCGACAAGTTGCCTTTGATGAACGGGATATTCGCTGCGAGGCGCGAAACGCGCTTGTTCACGTCGTCGAATGGTTGCAGGTAGGGAAGCTGCACCATGAGGAAAAAGGCTTGCTCGAAAGGATCGGTGATCGCAGCCGCGGTCGCCAGGATCTGATCGAAGCTCTCCTCGATAAGCTGCGGCACCTCGAGTGGATGGAAAGCCGAGCGCTCGATGCCGACAGCAATATAACGCAGCCTGCCGGCTGCTGTGGGATCGGCGAGGAGGTTGTTGGCCAGAAGCGCGTGGAGATTGAGGATGGTGTAGCGGTTGAAGCCGATCTCGTCGGCGGCACTGACCAGGAACTCGATCGCATCTTTGTGGTTTAGGATCATCTGCGCTTCGAGGTGCGCGCGTCCCTCAGCTTCTTCGCCTAGCTCGATTAGACGCTTGGTGTCGAGGAGCGAGTAGGTGTTGCCTTCGAGGCGGCTTGAATTCCAGGCGAGATCGATCAACAGCCTGCTGAGGATCTGCTTGGCGTAGGCGCCAGCGGGCTGTTCGGCAATCGCTGGGCGGCCGACGGCCGCCAGATGCGTACGGTCCTGTTCGGTCAGGTAGAATGACGCGTTCGGCCGATAGCGGTCGAGAAATTTTCGGTCATAACCGACAATAGATGATCTCGGCCGCTGCCGGCGGGCAGACTAAGCCGGCTTCGGTGTGGCCGTTGAGGGTAACGGCGGGCATGATGTCTCCGATTGGGGAACAGCAATCAGGAGAGACCGATTGATGTATGATGCTCCCGCTAAACTGAGCGTTGGTGCGTTAAAGCATTGGATTCAAGCGCCTATTGCAATCGCTTGCGGCATGGAGCGATTAGGAGTAATTGTTACTTGTTCAGCATGGGGTGCTGAGGGTCGAGAGTTTGAATCTCTCCGCTCCGACCATTCTTTAATTGCTTACGGATGATCCGAGGGGTCGGCCCACGCCCGGGATTCGGGGGGCAATCGCGCGACGAGCAAACATCCGGCGGCCATGCGGCCGGCCCGGCTCTTGCAGCGCAGAGGGTGAAGCCGGCAATGCGCGCGCCCGGAAAAACGGGCTGCGGGGGAGCGCCGGTTGCTCCCTCAATCGGCATGAGGGGAGGCTACCCCACGGCCAAAGCGCTGCCGGTATTTGCGGCGAGGAGGGGAAAATGAGCGACGAGCGAAAGGCCGGTCGCGGCGCACGGCCGGAGGTGAACCGCCGCGTGATCCTCGGCGCAGGATTGGCGGCCGGCACGATGATCCGGCGCGCGGCGCCGGTGCTCGCGGCGGTGGACCAGAGCAAGCCGCCGCTCGCCGAGCTCGCCCGCCGGCGCGGCATTCGCTACGGCACCGCCGCGATGGCCTCGCAGCTGCTGGCCGGCGATTCCTTCACCGAGCTCCTGACGCGCGAAGCGGCCCTGCTGGTGCCGGAAAACGAAATGAAATGGTCGCATATGAGCGCGGCACCGTTTCACGCCGATTACCGGATGCCCGATTTCATCGTCGATTTCGCCGCCGCGCATGGTCTTTTATTGCGCGGCCACAATCTGCTGTGGTTCTGGCGCACGCCACAATGGTTCACGGAGTTGCGGGGCCGCGCGGCGGCGCGCGCGGCGATGGTGCAGCGCGTCGCCGACATGGTGGGACGCTATCGCGGCAGGATCGACAGCTGGGACGTCGTCAACGAGCCGGTCAATCCCGCCGACAACCGCCCCGATCATCTGCGGATCGCGGTATTCCTGCAGCAGATCGGGCCGGAATATCTCGAACTCGCGCATGTCACGGCGCGCGACGCCGATCCCGCCGCGCGCCTGGTGCTGAACGAGTACGGCGTCGAATACGACACGCCCGATGCCGACCGCAAACGCGCCGCGGTGCTGGATGTCCTGGCCACCATGCGCAAGCGGGGCATCCCGGTCGATGCGCTCGGCGTGCAGGCGCATCTGTCGGTCGGGCGCTATCCCTTTGCCGCCAAGAAGCTGCGCGATTATCTGGCGGCGGCGGCGGCGATGGGGCTCGAAATCCAGATCACCGAACTCGATTGCACAGACGAGCGGGCGCCGGCCGATATCGCTGCGCGCGACCGCATGGTGGCCGACGAATACCGCCGCTTTCTCGATGTCGCGCTCGACGAGCCGGCGGTGACGCAGGTGAACAGCTGGGGATTGTCGGACCGCTACAGCTGGATCGTGCGGCACGAAGACAGCGCCGACAGGCAGCGCCACGACGGCATGGCGGAACGGCCGCTGCCCTTCGACCGCGACTTGCGGCGCAAGCCGGCCTGGCATGCGCTGGCCGAAGCATTCGCCCGCGCGCCGAGACGCGACAGCGGTCCGCGTCAGCGGGTCGTCGCCGCCACTTCCGCGAGCAGCCGCGACTAGCGGCGTCGGCAACGCGGCGACTACGGTGGCGACCACCGCGGCGACCGGAATTTGCCGGTGACGGGAAGCCGCTGCAAATGCTAAGGTTTTTGCGCAGTTCGACCGCGAATGTGGCGGCCGGAAATGAGCGCTGGACCAGCCGCTTGCGCATCGGGCGCCGAGGGTCTCCGACCGTGCTCGGCAGCCCGCCCGGAGAGAGCCCATGACCCGACCGGAATCCGATCTCGAACCCTGGCAGTGGCCCGAAGAGCATTGGCGCAAGCTGGTCGCGCGGGTGCGCGCCGGCCGCAAATTGCGGCCGCGCGCATGGCCGGGCGGGGCGCGGTGTGCCGTCGCGTTGTCGTTCGACAGCGACCACGAGACGAGCGACCTGCGCGACGGCGGCAAGTCGTTGGGGCGGCTGGCCTGGGGCCAATTCGGCAACCGGGTCGGCGTGCCACGCATCCTCAAGCTGCTCGAGCGCCACGGGGTGAAGGCGAGCTTTTACGTGCCGGCGGTGACGGCGCTCATTCATCCCGACGAACAGCGCCGCATCGTCGCCGAGGGCCACGAAGTTGGCATCCACGGCTGGATTCACGAGCTGAATTCGGTGCTGCCGCACGAGGCCGAACGCGACCTGATGCTGCGCTCGGCCGACACGCTCGAAAAAATCTGCGGTGTGCGGCCGGTCGGGTTGCGCACCCCGTCCTGGGACTTCAGCTGGAACACCCTGGCGATCGCGGCGGAGATGGGCCTCCTCTACGATTCCTCGCTGATGTCGGACGAGGATTGCTATGAGCTGCTGCTCGACGGGGCGCCGTGCGGCGTCGTCGAATTGCCGGTCGAATGGGTGCGCGACGACGCCGTCTATTTCATGATGAACCGCTTTTCGGCGCTGCGCCCCTATACCCCGCCCGAGGGCGTCTTCGACATCTTCCGGCGCGAGTTCGAGGCGGCCCATGACGAAGGCGGCCTGTTCCAGCTGACGATGCATCCGCATGTCATCGGCTACCGCTCGCGCATCTGGATCATCGAGGAGTTGATCCGCCTCGCCAAGGCGAAGGGCGGCGTCTGGTTCGCAACCCACGCCGAGGTCGCGCGCTGGGCCAAGGAGCATGCCGACTGAAGGCGGCTCAATCCCCTGCGCCTTGACGGCGGATTTCCGGCTCCCCTAATGTCAGCGAAGAGTGATGGGAGGATCTTGCGATGAAGCCGACGCCAGTCAGCGACAGCAGCTTCGATGCCGAGGTGCTGCGCGCCAGCGAGCCGGTGCTGGTCGATTTCTGGGCCGAGTGGTGCGGCCCCTGCAAGATGATCGCACCGTTTCTCGATCAACTCGCCGACGACATGGACGGTCGGGTCACGGTCGCCAAGCTCAACATCGACGAGAACCCGCAGACGCCGCGAAAATACGGGGTGCGCGGCATCCCGACGATGATCCTGTTCCGGGGCGGTCAGGTGGTGGCCACCAAGATCGGCGCGCTGCCGAAAAGCAAGCTTTACGAGTGGGTCGAATCGGTGCTGGAGCCGGTCACCGCCGGGAAGCCGCAGGCGGCGCGATAATCCGCATCGTGCCGCGGGACTGCGGCGGCACCACGGCCATTTGCGGGTCGATGCCGGGCGCCGGCGCGATGATGTCGTGATCGGCCGGGGGCGCGCCGAGCAGCGAATGCACCCATGCCTCGCCCCGCTTGTACCAATTGGGAGCATCGAACGAACGGGCCGAGGCCGCACCGGCCGCAATCGCGACGAGCCCGAGCGCGGCAGCGAAAATGGCCCGCATTCTCGCCTCCCCTGCCCTCACCGGTTCGCCGCCAGCACGACCCCGGCCAGGTGCAAGGAGCCGCAGATCAGCACCCGCCCGGGCTCGCCGCCGCGCACGACCTCGCGCAACGCGGCCTCGACCGATAGGGCTTCGTGCGCCGCAATCCCGACCGAGCGCGCCGCCTGCGCGATGGCCGCCGCCGGTAGCGCGTTTTCTTCACCCGGTATCGTGACCGCTTGCAGGGTTCGCGCATAGGGCGCCAGGGGGGCGAGAAACCCAGCCGCATCCTTGGTATTCAGCATGCCGACGATCAGATCGAGCGGCCGGTCGCACCAGCCGGCGGCAACCGCGCCCAGCACCTCGCCGGCCGCGGGGTTGTGGCCGCCGTCGAGCCAGCTCTCCCACGGCGGCGGCGCAATCTCGACGAGCGGACCGTGGGTCAGGAGCTGCAGCCGCGCCGGCCAGTCGATGTGGCGCAACCCCCCGGCGATCGCGGCCGCGGACAGCGCAAACCCGGTCGCCCGCTCCAGACAGGCGATCGCCACGCCGGCATTGACGATCTGGTGTGCCCCGAGCAATGACGGCGCCGGCAGATCGAGCTGCCAGTGCTCGCCCTCATAGCGCATCCCGTCGGCGGCGGCGGTGCAGCGCCATTCCCGGCCCGAACGATAAAGCGGCGCCCCGATCGCGGCGGCGCGGTCCTCGATGACCCGCGCCGCTTCTTCCGGCTGCGGCGCAATCACCCCGACGACTCCCGGTTTCAGAATTCCCGCCTTCTCGCCGGCAATTGCCGCGACCGTGTCGCCGAGAAACGCCTGGTGGTCGAGCGACACCGGCGTGATCGCGGTCGCCGCCGGGCGGCGGATCACGTTGGTCGCATCGAGCCGGCCGCCGACCCCGACTTCCAGCAGCACGATATCGGCCGGGGTACGGATGAAGGCAAGAAACGCCGCCGCGGTGGTGATCTCGAAAAAGGTGATCGGCGCGCCCTGGTTGGCACGCTCGCATTCTTCGAGCACGCCCAGCAGCGCCTCTTCGTCGATCAGCTGCCCCGCCAGCCGAATGCGCTCGTGAAAGCGCACGAGATGCGGCGAGATATAGGCATGCACCCGGTAGCCGGCCGCTTCGAGACAGGCGCGCATCGTCGCCAGCGACGAGCCCTTGCCCTTGGTGCCGGCGACATGGATGACCGGCGGCAGCCGATCCTGCGGGTTGCCGAGGGCGCCCAGCAGCCGCTCGATGCGTCCGAGCGACAGGTCGATCCGCTTCGGATGCAGCTGCATCAGCCGCGTCAGCACCCGATCGCTCGCCATCTGCGCTTCGGCCATCTTCACTCCGTCGGCGGCGGCTCGGCGGCATCGGCCGTACTTGCCGCCCGGTTGGGCTCGCGCAGCAGCGAGAGGATACGCGCCAACGTCGCGTGCAGCTCGCCGCGCGGCACGACCTGGTCGACCATGCCGTGCTCGAGGAGGTATTCGGCGCGCTGAAAGCGCTCCGGCAGTTTCTCGCGGATCGTCTCCTCGATAACCCGCGCGCCGGCAAAGCCGATGACCGCCCCCGGCTCAGCCAGCGTGATGTCGCCGAGCATCGCAAACGAGGCGGAAACCCCGCCGGTCGTCGGATCGGTCAAGAGCACGATGTAGGGCAGCCCCGCCTCCTTGACGAGGTCGGCGGCAATGACCGTGCGCGGCATCTGCATCAGGGACAGGATGCCCTCCTGCATGCGCGCGCCGCCCGAGGACGGCACGACGATCAGCGCCGCCTCGCGCTCGACCGCGCGGTGCGAGGCGGCGAGCAGCCCCTCGCCGACCGCCATCCCCATCGAGCCGCCCATGAAGGCGAAATCGAACGCCGCGACGACCGCCGCCACCCCGCCGATCCGTCCCTCGGCCAAGGCCACCGCATCGCTGCCGGCGCCGAGCGCCGCCTGGCCCTCGCGCAGCCGCTCGGCATAGCGGCGGCGGTCGCGGAAGCGCAGCGGGTCGGCCAGGACCTTCGGCAGCTCGATCTTGTCGAACGCGCCGCCGTCGAACAGCATCGTGAACCGCGCTTCGCTGCCGATGCGAAAATGGTGGCCGCAATGGCGGCACACGTCGAGATGCGCCGCCAGCTCGCGATGGAACAGCATCTGCTCGCAGCCCGGGCATTTCTTCCACAGATTATCGGGCACATCGCGCCGCGTCAGGGCGCGGATCTTGGGCAGGACGTAATTGCTCAGCCAGTTCATCGGCGGCTCACGCCCGGCGGGCGGCCCGCACCGCCGCGGCCAGCGCGCGGATGTCGGCCAGCACCGCCTCGACGAGGCCGGGCTTGGCGTGGCCGGCGGCGTCGAGGTTGAGCGCCAGGCGATCGACGATAGCCGTGCCGATCGCCGCGGCGTCGGCAGCCCGCGCCACCTCGGCGGCCTGCGCCGGGTTCTTGATGCCGAAGCCGACCGCGACCGGCAGTTGCGTGAAGCGGCGCAGCCGCGCCACGGCTTCGCGCACGCTCGCCGCCTCGGCCGAGCGGGTGCCGGTGGTGCCGGCAATCGCGACGTAATAGAGAAAGCCGCTGGCGTGCTGCACGATCGTCGGCAGCCGCACTTCGTCGCTGGTCGGGGTCGCGAGACGGACGATATCGAGCCCGGCCTGCCGCGCCGGCTCGGCCAACTCGGCGTCCTCCTCGGGCGGCAGGTCGACGACAATCGACCCGTCAACGCCGGCGGCAACGGCATCGCGCGCGAACGCCTCCGCGCCATAGCGGTAGATCGGGTTGTAGTAGCCCATCAGCACGTAGGGGGTGTCGGAATCGCTCTCGCGCAGCCGGCGCACCATCGCCAGCGTCTTGCGCAGGCTCATGCCGGCCTTCAGCGCGCGCTGCCCGGCCGCCTGGATCGACGGGCCGTCCGCCATCGGGTCGGAAAACGGCATGCCGATCTCGACGAGGTCGGCGCCGGCACTGGCGAGGCCCTGAAACAGCTTGAGCGAGGTCTCGGGATCGGGGTCGCCGGCAACCAGATAGATGACGAGCCCGGCGCGCCCCTCCGCGCGCAGCTGCGCAAAGCGCCGTTCGATCCGACTCACAGCGCCCGCCTGCGACAAAAATCGTCATCACCGGGCTTGTCCCGGTGATCCACGCGTTGCGTCTCGTGGATGGCCGGGACAAGCCCGGCCATGACGACCAGGGGGAGGCGGCTCACAATCTGACCCCGAGATGGTCGGCGACGGCGAAGATGTCCTTGTCGCCGCGGCCGCACATGTTCATCACCAGGAGATGAGCGCTCGGCAGGGTCGGCGCGATCTTGGCGACATGCGCCAGCGCGTGCGCCGGTTCCAATGCCGGGATGATGCCCTCCTGGCGGCTGCACAGCTGGAAGGCGTCGAGCGCTTCGGCGTCGGTGATCGCGACGTATTCGACCCGCCCCAGATCGTGCAGCCAGGAATGCTCGGGGCCGATCCCGGGATAGTCGAGCCCGGCCGAGATCGAATGCGCGTCGCGGATCTGGCCGTCATCGTCCTGCAACAGATAGGTGCGGTTGCCGTGCAGGACACCGGGCAGGCCGCCATTGAGCGAGGCGGCGTGCAGCCCGGTGTCGATGCCGTGGCCGCCGGCCTCGACCCCGATCATCGCGACCGACGGATCGTCGAGAAACGGATGAAAGAGGCCCATCGCATTGGAGCCGCCGCCGATACAGGCAATCAGCGTGTCGGGCAGCCGCCCCTCCGCCTTCATCAATTGCTCGCGGGTTTCGCGACCAATCACCGACTGGAAATCGCGCACCATCGTCGGGTAGGGATGCGGCCCCGCGACCGTGCCGATCACGTAGAACGTGTCGTCGACGTGGGCGACCCAGTCGCGCAAGGCGTCGTTCATCGCATCCTTCAGGGTCGCGGTGCCGGAATGCACCGGCACGACCTCGGCGCCCAGCAGCTTCATGCGGAAGACGTTGGGCTTTTGCCGCTCGATGTCGGTGGCGCCCATGTAGACGACGCAGGGCAGGTCAAACAGCGCGCAGGCCGTCGCCGTGGCGACGCCGTGCTGGCCGGCGCCGGTCTCGGCGATGATGCGGCGTTTCTGCATGCGCCGCGCCAACAGGACCTGGCCCAGGACATTGTTGATCTTGTGGGCGCCGGTGTGGTTGAGCTCGTCGCGTTTGAAATACAGCTTGGCGCCGCCGAAATGGCGGGTTAGCCGCTCGGCGAAATAGAGGGGGCTTGGCCGGCCGACATAGTGTTCGAGGTAGTAGTCGAGCTCGGTTTGAAAACTCGGGTCGTCCTTCGCCGCGTTATAGGCGGCCTCGACCGCCAGGATCAGCGGCATCAGCGTCTCGGCGACATAGCGGCCGCCATAGATCCCGAAATGGCCGTGCGCGTCCGGCCCGGCGCGATAGGTATTCGGTGCTGGCATCGTCATTGTTCCGTGAGCGTCCACGTCATTGCATTGTTGGTGATCAGATGCTGATCCTCGTCGGGGACGGCAATGGTGACCTTGTGCGGCCTGCCGTCCAGCAGGGATGGCGGGGTCGCAACGACGAACGAGCAGCTTCCGTCGTTATTGAAGGCCTCTTTCAGGTCGGCGCGGAAGCGGTCGGCAACGCCATCATAGACCGGCACGTCGTCGATCAGTACCGTGAAGGCGACCCGGCGATTGATCTGGTGCGGATAGCGCAGCCAGCCGGTGATCCGGCGATCGACGCCGTCGATCGTCCCCTCGACGGTTCGCGCCTTCGTCTCATCGAGATAGCGGGCCGAGCCGGGCTGCGCCCGCTGCGCCGCCTGGCGCCGCGCCGCCGGGGAGGCCGTTATCCCGGCAAAATCGAGCAACGCATCGACCAGTTCATCCTTCCGCGCCAGCCCACGCTCATAGGATAAGCTCAAGCAGGGATGGCGCGTTTCAAGGACAAATCGCGTCAGATTGCTGATCTGCTCCAAGGCCCGCGGCAGGCAGGCCACGACATTGTAGCCATGCGAGACGCTTTCGCGGGTGGCGATCGCCACCGGGTCGCGGAAGACTGCGATCACATGGGGATGGCGGGTTTTGTCATAGAGTTGTTCGAAGATATGGGTGGGAAATTTCCATCCCCAGACCGCAAACTGCCGGTCGCGGTGGCGCAAGACCTGCTCGATCACCGGATGAGCGATCGTGATCTGGCCATCGAACAACGCGCGGCAGATCCCGTTCATCGCGCCGTCCTGGTAGGTGCTGTCGAGCCCCTGACCCATGCAAACCCCAAGATCGTGCAGCATCTGCGCCACCATCGTCGTGCCGCCGCGCGCCGCCCCCAGCACGATCAGCGTGCGCGGCTCGCCGCTCGCCAGAGCGGCCCCCTTGCGAAAGAGGATGGCAGGGTCTTGCAGGCTCATCACACGCCAAGCCTGCACCACGACGGCGGCAGCGTCAAAGCCGGCGCGCGACCTCCAGGAACTCGATGATCTTTTGCGGATCCTTGTCGCCCGGGCCGCGCTCGACCCCGGATGACACATCGATCGCCGTGGCGCCGGAAATCCGCACCGCCTCGGGCAGCAGCGCCGCAGTCAGCCCGCCCGACAGCATCCAGGGGCGCCGCCACCGATGCCCGGCGATCAGTCGCCAGTCGAAGGCGAGCCCGTTGCCGCCCGGCAGCGCATCGATCCGGCTGGGCGGCTTTGCGTCAAACAGCAGCATGTCGGCATCCGCCTCGTAGCGCGCCGCCGCCAGCACGTCCTCGGGCGCGGCGACGGCGACCGCCTTGATCACCGGGCGATGAAACCGCACCTTCGCGTCGGCGACCCGGTCGGGGCCTTCATGCCCGTGGAATTGCAGCATGTCGAGCGGCGCCAGATCGAGCACGGCGCGGATCGTCGCGTCGTCGGCATCGACGAAGAGGCCGACCCGCTGCACCCCGGAAGGCACAGCGGCGCACAGCGCGGCAGCGCGCCCCGGGCTGACCGCGCGCGGGCTCGGCGGGTAGAACACAAATCCGAGATAGGCCGCGCCGCCAGCGACCGCGGCGGCCACCGCGTCCGCGCTCGACAACCCGCAAATCTTGGCGGCGAGGCTCATCGCGAATAGATGGGGATGCGGCCGCCCTGGCGGAACATCGCGCGCTGCCTTAGCGGCCGGATGTCAGCCGCGGCGGCGCGGCGGCGCCGGCAAACTGTTCCTGCGTCGCGGCCAGCTCGCGCTCGAGGGCGGCGAGGCGGCGGCGGCGATGGCGCGCCTCGCGCCGCCGCCGTCGGCCGGCGACCCAGGCGGCCAGCGCGCCGGCGATGAACCCGATCAGCAAGGCTCCGAGAATGGCAACATAGAGCGGCAAATCGAGCGCGAACGGCAGCGGCCACACGCCAAGCGCGACATCGCCGCGGTTGGACGCTGCGAACAGCGCCAGCACCGCGGCGACCAGCGCGATGAAGACCCAGAATGCCAGCTTCATCGCGACGCACTCGCGCCCGCCGCAGGCCGGCGCAGACGCCCGCCTCGCCGGCTCAGCGGCCGCGCGCCCGCTGGTTGAGGCGGTCGTGCAGCTGCTTGCCGGTCTTGAAAAACGGGATGTGCTTCTCGGCGACCTGCACGCTGTCGCCGGTGCGCGGGTTGCGGCCGATGCGGGCATCGCGGCGCTTGACCGAGAACGCGCCGAAGCCGCGCAGCTCGACACGGTCGCCGCGCGCCAATGCCGCCGCAATCGCGTCGAAAATCGCGGTGACGATCGTGTCGACGTCGCGCTGATAGAGGTGCGGATTGGCTTCCGCAAGCCGCTGAACGAGCTCAGACTTGGTCATGACCGCCGCGCCCGCTGGCCAGTGGATGAGGCCGGTAGCGTGCCAAACCCACTCGCCAGCGTCAACGGCGCTCGGTGCTTAGTCTTCAGCCCTAGCCCTTGTCCTCGGCGTCGGCCTCGCCCTGGCGGCGCCGGATCGCCGCACCGAGGATGTCGCCGAGGCTGGCGCCGGATTCGGCAGAGCCGAATTCCTGCATCGCCCGCTTCTCCTCGTCGACCTCGCGCGCCTTGATCGACAGCGTCACCCGCCGGGTCGCGCGGTCGATTGCGGTGACCTTGGCATCGACCCGCTCGCCGACAGCAAAGCGATCGGGACGCTGCTCGCTGCGGTCGCGGGACAGCTCCGATTTGCGGATGAAGCCGGGCACGTTGTCGGCGAGCGTCACCTCGACGCCGGTCTCGGTGGTGCCGGAGATTGTCCCGGTCACAACTTCGCCCTTCCTCAGCTTGACCATGCCCTGCTCGAACGGGTCGGCTTCGAGCTGCTTGATGCCGAGCGAGATGCGCTCCTTCTCGACATCGACGTCGAGCACCTTGACGGCGACCGTCTGGCCCTTGCGGTAATCCTTGACGGCATCCTCGCCGGCACGGTTCCAGTCGATGTCGGACAGGTGAACCATGCCGTCGATGTCGCCGGGCAGGCCGACAAACAGGCCGAACTCGGTGATGTTGCGCACCTCGCCCTCGACCGTATTGCCGACCGGATGCTCCTCGATGAAGGCTTCCCACGGGTTCGCCATGACCTGCTTCAGCCCGAGGCTGATGCGGCGCTTCTGCGGGTCGACATCGAGCACCATCACCTCGACCTCCTGGCTGGTCGAGACGATCTTGCCGGGCGGCACGTTCTTTTTGGTCCAGCTCATCTCGGAGACGTGCACCAGCCCCTCGACCCCAGGCTCCAATTCGACGAAGGCGCCGTAATCGGTGATGTTGGTGACGCGGCCCTTGAACTTGGCGCCGGCCGGGTATTTCAGCTCGACGCCTTCCCAGGGGTCGGCTTCGAGCTGCTTCATGCCCAATGAGATGCGCTGCGTCTCGGGGTTGAAGCGAATCACCTGGACCTTGACGTTCTGACCGATATTGAGCGCCTCGGAGGGGTGGTTGATACGGCGCCACGCGATGTCGGTGACATGCAGCAGGCCGTCGACCCCGCCGAGATCGACGAAGGCGCCGTAATCGGTGATGTTCTTGACGACGCCGTTGAGGATCTGGCCTTCCTTGAGGCTGGCGACCAGTTCGGAACGCTGCTCGGCGCGGCTCTCCTCGAGGACGGCGCGGCGCGACACGACGATATTGCCGCGCGAGCGGTCCATCTTGAGGATCTGGAACGGTTGCGGCGAGCCCAAGAGCGGGGTGATGTCGCGCACCGGCCGGATATCGACCTGGCTGCCGGGCAGAAAGGCAACGGCGCCGTTGAGATCGACCGTGAAGCCGCCCTTGACCCGGCCGAAGATCTGGCCGGTCACCCGCTCGTTGGCCTGGAAGCTCTTTTCCAGGAGGGTCCAGGCCTCCTCGCGCCGCGCCTTCTCGCGCGACAATTGTGCCTCGCCGTTCTTGTCTTCCATCCGCTCCAGGAAGACTTCGACGGTGTCGCCGACCTGGAGCTCCGGTGCGACGCCGCCAACGCCGAATTCCTTGAGCGGGACGCGTCCCTCCGATTTCAGTCCGACATCGATGAGGGCGGCATCGTTCTCGATCGAGATGATCCGCCCGCGCACGACAGTGCCCTCGAGGCCCTTGGCGACACCAAGCGATTCATCCAGCAGCGCGGCGAAATTCTCTTTCGGGGCGGCTTCGGCGGTTTCTGCTGCTACGGCCATTCCTTCTCCTCGATCCCCTTGATATCACAGGCAGCCCCGCCCGGGATCGCAGGGAGGCTGGCGGCCGGCGGGGAAATCGGGCGCGGCCGCATCGACCCGGCCCTGCGGACAGGAGGGGCAGGAAGGCGCCGCGGCGCGTCAGCCCGGGGCTGGCGGCCCACCGCCATGCCCCAAGGGCTGGCGATGGGCGGCAAGAGCGCACGCAATCACGTCGGCGACCAGCTCGAACACCTGCTCGGCGTCGAGCCTGGTCGTGTCGATGATGACCGCATCGGGCGCCGCCGCTAGCGGGGCGACCCGACGCGAGCTGTCGCGCGCGTCACGTTCCTTCATGTCCTGCAGGACATCACCGTATATAGCCGGCGCGCCGCGCTGCCGCAACTCCTTGAGCCGGCGCTCGGCCCGCGCTTCGGGGTTGGCCGTGACATAAAGCTTCACAGCGGCATCGGGGCAGACCGCGGTGCCGATGTCGCGGCCGTCGAGCACCGCTCCCCCGGCGGGCGGCGGGGGGCGAACCGCGAAATCGCGCTGCTTCGCGAGCAACGCCTCGCGCACCGCCGGGATCGCGGCGACGATCGACGCGGCGCGGGCGACCGCTTCGCTCGCCAAGGCCGGGTCGGCGAGCGATCGCGGATCGACCCGCCGCGCCGCGGCCGCCGCCGTGCCGGCAGCCGCCGGATCGCCGCCCGCCTCAAGCACCAGCAAGGCCGTCGCGCGGTACAGCCTGCCGGTATCGAGATGGGCGAGGCCAAAGCGCTCGGCAAGCCGCCGTGCCAGCGTGCCCTTGCCGGAGGCGGCCGGGCCGTCGATCGCCACGACGAAAGGCGCCACGCGGCTAGCGTCCCATTGACATGGCAGCGGCCGGTGCGGCGGGCATGATTCGCGCCGGCGCGGCACCGGCGAAGGTCGGCAAGGCCGACGGCACGGCGATCACCAGCACGCCGTAAGCCACCAGGCCGGCGGCCGTGCCGTAGACCGCCAGCCGCTCCCAGGACAGCGCCTTCTCGGCAAAGACGACGAGCATCAGCAGCGCCATCGCCGCGAGGTTCATGAGGCCGAGCGGGAACAGGATCGCCATCAACAGCCAGCAGCAGCCGAGGCAGGCGGCGCCGTGCAAGAGCCCCATGGTGAGCGCGCCCCAGGCCCCGTCGCGCCACGCGGTCATGATGAAGCCGAGCGGCGAGCGGCACTTTGTCAGGCAGGCGTATTTCAGCGGTGTCAGCTGGTAAAGGCCGGCGGCGATCAGCAACGCCCCGCCGATGCGCGCCGCGGTGGCGGCAGAGAGCGCCAAACGGGCAGCGATCGCCTCCGCGCCGGCGGCTCCCAGATAGGCGGCGATCCCGGCCATCGCCCACACCACCGTGTACCCCGCGACGAACAGCCAGGTCGAGACAAAGGCCTCGCCGCGCGCCCGCTTGCCGGACTGGATGCGGTGGAAGGTGAGGACCATCGGGGCGGCGGTCGGAAACATCATCGCGACCATCATGACCGCCCACAGCGCGAGAAAGGCCGCTGGCGCCAGTCCCATCGTTGGCGACGCCATCGTCATCGCCATGCCGGCATCGCCGCCGCTCTTGCCTTGCAGCAGCAGTACCGCCCAGCACGAGGACGCCGCGGCGAGCAGCAACAGCAGCACGAGGTTGCGCTGCACCGCCGGCGATTCGAGGGGGATGCGATACATCAGCGGAATCCTCGATGGCGACGGCCCGGTCAGTTCGACCAGTTGATCGGCGCGTAATGGCCGTTCCGGCCGGAATTATCCCAGCGCATGCCGTAATCGGCAAAGGTGCTGGCGCTGCCGCCGACCGCCAGCGCCAGCCGGTCGGGCGCCACCGGATGGCCGAGCGCGGCCCAGATCTCGCCGCTCGGATGCATCGTCGGGAGCGGCGCCACCGCCATCTGCATGATGCCGGGGATCTCAACCGAGCGGCCCTTGCCCTGGATCGAATAGCGGATCGGCACCTTCTTGACCCCGAGATGGGTGGCGATCAGCGGCGCGAACGCCGCCATCGGCCCGCCCTCGGCGCCGGTGAAGATGGCGCCGAGCGCGGCGGTCTGCGCCTCGTCGGCGCGCTCGTCGAGATAGGCGGCGACCGCCCAGTTGCCGTCCGCCATCGGGCCCGGGGTATGCGCGACCAGCGCCACATTGAGCCCGTCAAGCGCGGTGCCGCCGTAGCGGCCCCGCTCGATATGGAAGACGAGCGCGACGTCGCAGGTCCCGCGGCTCGGCTGCGCCGTCAGCGGCGCAGCGGGCGAGGCGAGACACGGACACACCACATCGCAGTTGCAGTTTTCAAAATAGTCGCCGGTCAGTTGCCATTGCGTCGCCACGCTCACCTCCCTGTGCGATGTCCCTCGGACCCCTCGCCCACCGAATTCTCACCGGCGGCGCGCGCCGCGGTCAACGCATCCCTGCAAAGGGTCAACCCGGCTCGCGGAACGTGGCGCCGAGCCGCGCCATCAACGCCACGAAATCGGGGAACGAGGTGGCGATCGGGCGCGCATCGTCGATCTGTACAGGGTCGCGGGTCGCCAGCCCGAGCACGAGAAACGCCATCGCCATGCGGTGATCGAGCCGCGTCGCGATGAGTGCCCCGCCCCGGGGCGGGGCGCCGGCCCCCTCGACGATCAGATCGTCGCCCTCGACCGCGACCGTGACGCCGCAGCGCGCCAGCCCCTCGGCGATGCCGAGGAGGCGGTCGCTTTCCTTGACCCGCAATTCGGCGAGGCCGCGCATCACGGTGCGGCCGCGCGCGCAGGCCGCGGCGACGGCGAGCACCGGGTATTCGTCGATCATCGACGGGGCGCGCTCGGCCGGGATCTCGGCGGCGCGCAATTCGCCGGCCCGCACCCGCAGATCGGCGACCGGCTCGCCGCCCTCGATGCGCCGATCGAGGTAGTCGATCGCCGCGCCCATCTCATGCAGGCAGGCGAGCAGCCCGGCACGCGACGGGTTGAGCCCGACGCCCGCGATCGTCACCTCGGAGCCCGGCACGATCAGCCCGGCGACGAGCAAGAACGCCGCCGACGAGATGTCGCCGGGCACGGTGATCGGTGCGGCCATCAATTCAGGCTGGCCTTCGACGGTGATCCGCCTGCCGCCGCCCGGCTGCGGCTCGACCACGACCTTGGCGCCGAAATGGCCGAGCATGCGCTCGGTATGGTCGCGCGTCGCCTGCGGCTCGATAACGCTCGTCAGGCCCGGCGTGTTGAGCCCGGCGAGCAGCACCGCCGATTTGACCTGCGCCGAGGGCACCGGCAGGAGGTATTCGATCGGCACCGGATTGGCCGCGCCGGTGACTGCCAGCGGCAGCCGGCCGCCCTCGCGGCTGTGGAACTGCGCGCCAAAGCGCGACAGGGGATCGGTGACGCGGCGCATCGGGCGGCTGCGCAGCGACGCGTCGCCGGTGAGGAACGCGGTGAACGGATGGGTCGCCAGGATGCCGAGCAACAGCCGCGTCGAGGTGCCGGAATTGCCGAGATCGAGCACGTCCGCCGGCTCGCCGAGGCCGCCCAGTCCGACCCCGTCGACCAGCCAGCGCCCGTCCGGCGCCCGCTCGATGCCGGCGCCCATCGCGCGCAGCGCCGCCGCGGTCGCGAGAACATCCTCGCCTTCGAGCAGGCCGGTGATCTCGGTGCGGCCGACGGCCAGCGCCCCGAACATCAGGGCGCGGTGCGAGATCGATTTGTCGCCAGGCACCGCCGCGCTGCCGGCGAGCGGCCGCGCCGGCCGGCGCGCGCCAAGCGGTCTCGGGATCGCCGCCGCGGCATCGGAATCGTGATCATCAGGCATGGTTGGGGCTCGCAGATCGGATCGGTTGCTCTTGCCGGCCCGGCCTCGCCCGCCCATATGGCGCTGCCGAGCGCCGGCCGTCCGCCATTTGCTTTTGACAGGCCGCAACGGCTGTGGCAATGGCGCGCCGATCAAGCCACCGACCCGAGCGCCGGGACTGTAGCAAAATCGACATCTGACGCGATTAAGGAGCCGCCCGTTGGCCAAACCCGAATGGGGCACCAAACGCATCTGCCCGAGTTGCGGCACGCGCTATTATGATCTGTTGCGCGAGCCCGTGATCTGTCCGAAATGCAGCACGCCGTTCGATCCCGAAGCCTTCCTGCGGGCACGCCGGGCCCGCCCGGCGGCGCCGGTCGAGAAGGAATTGGCGCCGGTCGGCGCCGACGACGTCGATGCCGATCTCGAAACCGAGGAGGTCGAACCGGTCGAGGGAGAAGAAGAGGAAGAGGCCGTGGCGCTCGAGGAAGCCGAGGAAGAGGACGAGGAGCTGATCGAGGACGCCTCCGAACTCGGCGAGGACGAGGACGACATGGCCGAGGTCATCGACAACGTCGAGGAGGAAGAGCCCTGACGGGGCCGCGCCACTACGATTTTTCGCTTGCTGCGGCGGCGCGTCATTCCTAAGTTCCGAGCCGCTCAGCAAAGAGCGCCGCGGGGGCCATAGCTCAGCTGGGAGAGCGCTACAATGGCATTGTAGAGGTCACCGGTTCGATCCCGGTTGGCTCCACCAATTAAAACAAGGGCCTAGCTGGCAGCGGCTAGGCCCTTGGATTTTTCGGGTAAGCAGGGGTAAGCATCGAGATCGGTTTCGACGCGGGCAAGCCCGCATTGTGTCCATCGGAAGGCGGTCTCGACTGGTTCCTGTCTGTGGTATCCTTCCGCTTCCGCCGTGACCTTCCCCCGGAAGAGTGGACACCGGGTTATGCGGATTTCGCCTCTGCTTGATCGGGGGTGATGTAGCCGATGGCGGAGTGGATCCGCTGACGATTGCAGTAGCCTTCGATAGAGGCGAACAGATCGCGACGGGCGGCATCGCGATCGGGGTATTCATGCTGGTGGACGAGTTCGGTTTTCAG
>DATLRS010000213.1:0-10849 GCA_035534535.1 Allostellaceae bacterium
GCCAAAAAATTCCGGAATAAAACAGTGGCGGTTGGAAAAAAAGAAATGGTTTGTCGTTGCCTCAAACATTGCGCCAGGTTACGTATACAGAGGCGGCGCTGGTGGAGGGGCGTTGGTAGTGCCGCGCTGAGTTGGGAAATCTAGCGCGATAGGGCGAGTTTTTCGATTCCCCGCAGAGGCGGGCGATGGTCGCTGAAGTCGCTTATCGTGCAGGCACCGACAACCGCAAATGCATTGCCGATCGGATAGCGTGAGCCTAATTTCGCCCGGCTGTCCAAACTGTTGCCCTGGGTCGCAAGGAAGCCGTCGATGAACCTCGATCAACCGCTCGTCGATACTGGGCGCGGCATCGTCAGCCGCGAGATTTTCGTCAACGATGCGATCTTTGCCGACGAGCAGGAAAAGCTGTTCGCCCGCGCCTGGCTGTTCGTCGGCCACGAGAGCCAGATCCCCGATCCGGGCGACTATTTCGCGTCGCGGATGGGCGGCGAGTCGGTGATCCTCTGCCGCGACAAGGCGCGCCGGATCCACGTCTTCCTCAACACCTGCCGGCATCGCGGCATGAAGGTGTGCCGCTACGACGCGGGCAACACACCGCTGTTCACGTGCCCCTACCATAACTGGAGCTACGCGACCGACGGGCGGCTCGTCGGCGTGCCGCAGCACAAGGAGCTCTACCCCGATCTCGACCGCGCCGAGTGGTCGCTGATCGAGGTGCCGCGGATGGTCAACTACAAGGGTTCGATCTGGGCGTCATGGGACCCGGCGGCCCCCGACTTCGTCGATTACCTCGGCGCCGCCCGCGACCATCTCGACCAGGTGCTCGATTGCCGCGACGGGCGCGACGGCGGGTCGGAAGTGTTCGGCGGCGTCCATAAATGGATCATCCCGGCCAACTGGAAATTCGCCGCCGAGAATTTCTGCGGCGACAGCTACCACAATCCATCGCACCGCTCGGTCGACCTGATCGGCATCGGCCCCTCTTCGGCCAAGGGCGGCGCCGCCGGCCGGCGCGACAACGAATACCAGGGCGGCAAACACGTCTGGGTCAGCTTCCCCGCCGGCCACGGCGTCCACAGCGTCTGGATGCCGCCCAACCCGCCCTATGTCGACACCTTCCAGGACAACAAGATCGTCGGCGACTATTTCCGCCACTGCCACGAGGAGCGGCAGCGCCGGCTCGGCGACAAGGCGCGCCTCCTGCCGTTTACCGGCACGATCTTTCCCAACGCTTCCTATCACGGGCGCCAGCCGCGCGCCTTGTGCGTCTGGCATCCGGTCAGCGCCACCCAGACCGAAATCTGGCGGTTTTTCCTGGTCGACAAGGACGCGCCCGCCGAGGTCAAGGACCTGCTGCGCCACTATTACATGCGCTACTCGGGCCCGGCCGGGATGACCGAGCAGGACGACATGGAGAACTGGAACTACGCGACCGCCGCCAGCCGCGGCACGATCGCGCGCCGCTATCCCTACAACTACCAGCAATCGCTGGGCGCCTTTCAGGCCGATACGCCGGTCCCCGGCCGGGTCAGCCTGCAGGTCACCGAGGAAAGCGCGCGCGGCTTTTATCGCAGCTGGCAGAATTATCTCGACGGCGCCGCGTGGGACACGCTGATCGGCCGTGTCCCGCCGCTCGCCGCGCGCCAGGCCGCCGAATGACATGAGCGAGCCGCGCGAGCTTGCCTATTTCCGGCTCAAGGAGGAGGTCGAGGACTTCCTGTTCGAGGAGGCCGATCTCCTCGACCAGCGCCGCTTTGGCGACTGGCTCGAGCGGCTCGCCGACGATCTGCATTATTTCATGCCGATGCGGCGCAACGTGCAGTTCGGCACCCACGCCGAGCACGAGAACACCCGGGCGGGTTACGACATCAGCTGGTTCGACGAAGACAAGTGGACGCTGGCCAAGCGCGTCGACCAGATCATGACCGGGATTCACTGGGCCGAGGAGCCGCTGTCGCGGGTCTGCCATTTCGTGACCAACATCCGCATCGCCGCCGCGCGGCCATCGGTGGCGGCGGCGAGCGAGGTCGAGGTCGGCAGCCGCTTTATCGTCTACCAGAACCGGGTCGAGACCGAGACCTATCTGTTCGCCGGCCGGCGCAACGATTTGTTGCGGCGCGAAGTTGCCGGCTGGCGCCTCGCGCGGCGCGAGATTCTGTTGGACCAGAACGTGCTGCTGGCGAAAAACCTGACGGTCTTCTTCTGATGCTGGCGATCCAGCACCTGCCGCCGGGAACCCGGCTCCGGCTCAGCGATGGCGGGCTCGCCGAACTGCGCGAAAACCCGCATGACGGCACTTGGCTGATCGTCCGCCGCCTCGCCCCCGAGCCGGGCGGCGAGGACGAATTGCTGATCGTCGACGACATCGCCGAAGTGCTGCCGGACTGACCGATTTGCGGCGTGCTCGAAGACATCGTAACGGTTTGGATTCTTCGCCGCCAATGCTTAGATGTGCCGATGAACGTTGCGGTCGCCGGCTTCGATTGGGACAACGGAAACCGGGATAAATGCCAGCAGCACGGAGTGTCGCTCCGAGAGATCGAAACCCTGTTGAGAGGACGCCCGCGCATCGCGCCTGACATTAACCATTCCGGCGATGAGGACCGCCTGATTGCAATCGGAAGAAACAGCGCCGGCAGGCCGTTGTTCGTAGCCTTCACGGTCCGGGCGCAAGGCCGACGACGTCTGATCAGGCCGATCACAGCCCGGTACATGCATGCGAGGGAGATCGAGCGATATGAAGCGGCAGGTCCCTAAAATGACAACCGACGAGGAAGCTGAGGCCTTCCTCGACGGCGACTTGTCTGATCTCGACTTCACTCAGTTCAAGCCGACGCGGTTTCAGTTCACCGACGAACACGTGCGGCAGGAGAGCGTCGCGCGGCCGAAATCCGTGACATCGCGGCCGCTTATCAGTCAGCTTCCTGCCGGGACGCCGGCCCCGCGGACCGGGCTTTATGAGCAGAGAGGTCCGCGCGGTGGTCGCACTGGCCAGCAGGCCGATACGGTCCGGGGGCAGCCGCTACCGCCGACACCCAGCGGGCGCACTTGGATGCTGGTTGAGCCGGCTGATCGCACAGGGGACGTAAAAAATCGCCGAAGCGCCCAACTAAAGGGCGGCGAGAGGCGGCCAAAAAGGGATAAATAGTCAGCGGTCGCAGCCTCGGGCGATTGCCGCGTGGACGCGCCTCGGCGGAGCTCGGGAGGGAACGATGGCGGCAAGCGCATTTCTGGAAGCACGCGATTTCCTGTTTGCCCACCGCACCGATTACGCCGGCGCCTATCGCGACTTCCGCTGGCCGGTGCTCGACCGGTTCAACTGGGCGCTCGACTATTTCGACCCGATGGCGCGCCGGAACAACCGCCTGGCGTTGTGGATCGTCAACGAGGGCGGCGCCGAGCAGAAACTGACCTTTGCCGAGATGGCGGAGCGCTCGAGCCGGGTCGCCAACCATCTACGCACCCTCGGCGTCCGCCGCGGCGACCGGGTGCTGCTGATGCTCGGCAATGTCGTGCCCTTGTGGGAATCGATGCTGGCGGCGATGAAGCTGGGCGCCGTCATCATCCCGGCGACCACCCAGTTGACGCGCGACGACCTGATCGACCGGTTCGGGCGCGGCCGCGCCCGCCACGTCATCACCAGCGCCGACAACACCGGCAAATTCGCCGAGGTGCCGGGCGACTACACCCGGATCGTCGTCGGCGGCGCGGCGCCCGGCTGGCATCGCTACGAGGATTCCTACGACGCCCCGGCCAAATTCGCGGCCGGCGCCAAGACCCGGGCGAGCGATCCGCTGCTCTTGTATTTCACCTCGGGGACCACCGCCAAGCCCAAGCTGGTCCTGCACAGCCACCAGAGCTACCCGGTCGGCCACCTCGCGACGATGTACTGGCTCGGCGTGCAGCCGGGCGACATCCACCTCAACATCTCTTCGCCCGGCTGGGCCAAGCACGCCTACAGCTGCTTCTTCGCGCCGTGGAACGCCGGCGCGACGGTGTTCATGCTGAACCAGCCGCGCTTCAACGCCCGCGCCCTGCTCGATGCGCTCGCGCGATACGGCGTCACCACGTTCTGCGCGCCGCCGACGGTCTGGCGGATGCTGATCCTCGAAGACCTCAAATCCTGCAAGGTCGCCTTGAAGGAGGTCGTCAGCGCCGGCGAACCGCTCAACCCCGAGGTCATCGAGCAGGTCCGCGCCGCCTGGGGCCTCACGATCCGCGACGGCTACGGCCAGACCGAGACGACGCTGCAGATCGGCAATTTCCCGGGGCAGCCGTTAAAGCCCGGCGCGGTGGGCCAGCCGGCCCCAGGCTACCGCGTGCTCTTACCCGACGCCGACGGGACCGAGCAGGAGGAGGGCGAGATCTGCCTCGCGCTCGATCCGCCGCCGCTCGGCCTGATGCAGGGCTACCAGAGCGAGGACGGCACGGTGGAGCCGCTCGCCGGCGCCGTCTACCGCACCGGCGATGTCGCGCTGCGCGACCTGGACGGGACCTTCACCTATGTCGGCCGCGCCGACGATTTGTTCAAATCGTCGGATTACCGGATCAGCCCCTTCGAATTGGAGAGTGCGTTGATCGAGCACCCGGCGGTCGCCGAGGCGGCGGTCGTGCCCTCGCCCGACCTGCGGCGCCTCGCCGTCCCCAAGGCCTTCGTGGCGCTGGCCCAGGGACAGGCCGCCGACCGCGCCACCGCACTGTCGATCTTCCGGCATCTGCACGCCCATTTGTCGCCGTTCAAACGGGTCCGGCGGCTGGAATTCGCCGAACTGCCAAAGACCATTTCCGGCAAGATCCGGCGGGTCGAACTGCGCGCCTCGGAGCGGGCCCGCCGCGCCGCCGGCGACCGCAGCCCGCACGAATTCTGGGAAGAGGACTTCCCGGAGCTGCGTTGAGCAACGCCGGGAGCATGCCCGGGAACATTGCCGGGCTGCGCCAAGCGAGGTTGACCCGCCGCGCCACGGCAGGCATTTAGCAGACGATGCTGCGGTTCTTCGAACACCTGTTGGAGCCTACTGCCCCGCCGCCCGAAGCGCCACCGCCGACGCTGGACGGGCCGCACCCCGTCATGCGGTTTTACTGGCATTTCGTGCGCCAGATCCCGGCGCCGCTATTGGCGCTGTTTGCCGCCGGGTTCTGCGTCGCGATCACCGATGCGGCGATCCCGGTGTGCATCGGCCGCATCGTGTCGCTCGTCTCGACGCAGGCCCCGCAGACGATCTGGCGCGACGCCGGCACCCAGCTGCTGTTGATGGCCGGGCTGTTTCTGGTGATCCGGCCCGCGGCCCATTTCGCACAGACGATCGTCGCGAACCAGGTGCTGGTCCCGGGCCTCACCAACATGGTGCGCTGGCAGAGCCACTGGCATGTCGTGCGGCAGGGCTGGACGTTTTTCCAGAACGATTTTGCCGGACGCATCGCGGCGCGGGTCATGCAGACCGGACCGGCACTGCGCGAGAGCGTCGTCCTGTCGATCCTCGGTGTCTGGTACATCCTCGTCTACGGCTCCAGCGCGGTCGCTCTCCTGGCCTCGGCCGACTGGCGGCTGGCCCTGCCGATCCTCGGTTGGTTCGGGCTTTACGCCATCGTCCTGACCCGTTTCCTGCCGCAGATGCGCGAGCGCTCGCGCCGCATGTCGGAGACGCGCTCGAACCTGACCGGCAAGGTCGTCGACAGCTACACCAACATCCTGACCGTCAAGCTGTTCGCCCGTGCCCGCGACGAGGACGCCTTTGTCCGCGACGCGGTCGATGAGCAGACCGACGCCTGGCGCGCCCAGCAGCGCCTGGGGACCTGTTGGAGCCTGTCGCTGTCGCTGATGAACGCGCTTCTGATGGTCGGCACCGGCGCCTTGGCGATCGGCTTGTGGCGCGGCGGCTACATCGCGATCGGCACGGTCGCGACGGCGATCCCGATGGCGTGGCAGATCAACTCGATTTCGGGCTGGCTGGCGCAGCAGATCGCCAGCATCTTTGACGATATCGGCCAGGTACAGGATGGGATGCGCTCGATCGCGGTGGCGCGCCAGATGCCGGACCTGCCGGGGGCGGTCGAGATGAAGCGGGTTGCCGGGGCGATTCGCTTCGAGCACGTCAATTTCGATTACGGCCGTGCGGCGCGGCTGGGCGGCGTGCTGCGCGGGCTTGATCTCGACGTCGCACCGGGCGAGCGGGTCGGTCTCGTCGGCCGCTCCGGCGCCGGCAAATCGACGCTGGTGCACCTCCTGCTCGGGTTCTACCGGCCGGAGAGCGGCCGCATCCTGATCGACGGCCGCGACATTGCCGGGCTGACGCAGGAGAGCCTTCGGGCGCAGATCGGCATGGTGACGCAGGATACTTCGCTGTTGCACCGCTCGATCCGCGACAACATCAGCTACGGCCGGCCGGATGCCAGCGACGCCGAGATCCTCGACGCGGCGCGGCGGGCGCATGCGACCGAGTTCATCGAGGGGCTGGAAGACTGGCACGGGCGGACCGGCTTTGACGCCCATGTCGGCGAGCGCGGCGTCAAGCTGTCGGGCGGCCAGCGCCAGCGCATCGCGCTCGCCCGGGTGATCCTCAAGGACGCCCCGATCCTGGTGCTCGACGAGGCGACCTCGGCGCTCGATTCCGAAGTCGAGGCGGCGATCCAGGAGCAGCTCGGCGAACTGATGGAGGGGCGCACGGTGATCGCGATCGCACACCGATTGTCGACGATCTGCCAGATGGACCGGCTCGTCGTCCTCGATCGCGGCCGCATCATCGAGGAAGGCACGCATGAGCGCCTGCTTGCGGCGCACGGCGCCTATGCCGCCTTATGGCGGCGCCAGTCGGGCGGGTTCCGCCTCGACCAGCCGGTCGATGGCCACCGCGACGCGATGCTCGACCCGCTGCGGGTGTGACGCCTTGGTGCGGCGCAACCCGCCTGATATCCTGAACCATTCAACCGCCAATGGAACCGCCGCCACAATGTCTCAATCTTACGACGGGCCCCCAGCCACTCTCGATCGTCCGCTCGAAGCCGGCCCCGACGACTGGCAAGGCCGGGCATTTTATTTCCTGATGAACGCGCTGGTGGTGCCGCGGCCGATCGGCTGGATTTCGACGCTCTCGGGAAAGGGCGTGCGCAATCTTGCGCCCTATTCGCACTTCAATCTGATGGGCAGCAACCCGTTCTACTGTGCGTTCGCCTCGACCGGCGTCAAGGACACGATCACCAACCTGCGCGAGGTGCCGCAGTTTGTCGCCAATATCGTCAGCATGAAGCTGCTGGAGCAGATGAACTTCAGCGCCTGCGATTTTCCCGCCGAGGAGGAGGAGTTCGGCTGGGCCGGGCTGACGCCGGTGCCGGCGGTGAAAGTGCGGCCATTCCGGGTCGGCGAAGCGAAGGCGCACCTCGAATGCGAGGTGGCGCAAATCGTCGTCGACGGCAACACCAACATCGTGCTCGCCCGCATCGTGCATGCCCATGTCGATCCGTCGGTCTGGAAAAACGGCCGCGTCGACCCCAAGCTGCTCGACCCGGCCTGCCGCTTGGCCGGCTCGGGCTATGCGGGCCTCGGCGAACTGGTCAACGTGCAGCGTCCCGAATGGGCGAACGTCAAGGGCAGCCACGGCCAGGAAGCGATGCCCCGCGAAGAGAGGCGCTAGAGCAGATTCCGGTCAAATTGATTACCCAAAGTTCGTCATCCCCGGGCTTGTCCCCGGGCTTGTCCCGGGGATCCACGTGGATGGCCGGGACAAGCCCGGCCATGACGGAGAAGGGAGGCGATTCTACGTCGGCGAAACTCGCTCTAGCCCCGCTCACGAATGCCCGAGGCTGATTTGCCGCTGCTGAGCGACGGCGACCCGCCGCCGGTACGGCTGCTGCGGCCGCGGGCGGGGTCCGCGCTCTTCCTGACCGCCGACCATGCCGGGCGGGCGATCCCGCGGCGGCTCGGTGATCTCGGCCTGACGGCGAGCGACCTGCGGCGCCATATCGCCTGGGACATCGGCATCGCCGCGGTCACCGAGCGTCTGTCGGAGGCGCTCGGCGCCACCGCGGTCTTGCAGACTTATTCGCGGCTCGTCATCGACTGCAATCGCCGGCCGGAATGGCCCAGCTCGATCCCGGTGGTCAGCGAATTGACCGCGATCCCCGGCAATGAGGGGTTGCGCGACGCGGCGCGGGAGGCGCGCCGGCAGGCGGTCTTCCAGCCCTATCACCAGCTGATCGCCGAATTGCTCGATCGCCGCGCCGCTGCCGGCAGGCGCGCGGTGCTGGTCGCGATGCACAGTTTCACCCCGGTGTTCAAGGGCGTCGCGCGCCCGGTCGAAATCGGCATTCTCTACAATCCCGCAGCGCGCGACATCCGCCTGCCGCGGATCATGCTCGACCTGCTGCGCGCCGAGGGCGACCTCGTCGTCGGCGACAACCAGCCCTACGCGATCACCGGCAACAGCGACTACACCGTGCCGGTGCACGGCGACGAGCGCGGCCTGCCGCATGTCGAGATCGAGATCCGCCAGGACCTGATCGCCGACGCCACCGGGCAGGCCGCCTGGGCATCGCGCCTCGCGCGGCTGCTGCCGCTCGCCGAGGCGCAGCTCTACGCGGCAGGCGGCTGACCCGGCTCTACTCCGCCGCGGCGCTGGCCGCCTCGGGCAGCATGCCGAGCGCCCGCATATAGATGTCGAGCAGGGTTTCCTGCTCGTCGCGGTCGTCCTTGTCCATGCGCCGCAAGCGGATAATCTGGCGCATGATCTTGGTGTCGAAGCCGCCGCCCTTGGCCTCGGCGTAGACTTCCTTGATGTCGACGGCGAGCGTGCGTCGTTCCTCCTCGAGCCGCTCGATCCGCTCGATCAGCGAGCGCAGCCGCTCGCCGGCAATCCCCCCAACGTCCGACATCGATCCCCCTAGAGTGATCCGCTGAAATCCAATCACCCAAACCGTCATCCCCGGGCTTGACCCGGGGATCCACGTGCCGCCTCTCGTGGATGGCCGGGTCAAGCCCGGCCATGACGCTGGGGGGTAGGATTCGATCTGACGGGATGCCGCTCTACCCTATGCGCGCGTGCTTCGGCTGCGAGGCGGCGAAGGCAGCCTTCTGCTCGGCGGTTGCCTCCTGCTGGTACTGCTTGCGCCATTCGTCATAGGGCATGCCGTAGACGATCTCGCGCGCTTGCGGGTCGCTGAGCGCGACGCCCTGCTCATCGGCCGCGGCGCGGTACCATTTCGACAGGCAGTTGCGGCAGAAGCCGGCGAGGTTCATCAGGTCGATGTTCTGCACGTCGGTGCGCTCGCGCAGATGCGCGACGAGGGCGCGGAACGTCGCGGCTTCGAGCTCGGTGCGGGTCTTGTCATCCATCTTCACCTCCTCTTTCCTGCCCCTTATGTAGCACTGCCGCGCCCGTTCTTGAACGCTTCGCACGCATCGCGCCGCAACGCTAAGATCGCCGCCGGAGATTGCCAACGGGGGCGGGATCGCCATGCGTCGCTTTGTGCTCGGCCTGTTTGCCGCGATCGGCATCTTGACCGTGGTTGGCGTGGTCGGCGCCGGCATCGCGGTCTGGCGCCTCGCCGGCAGCCGGCCGAGCCTGCCCGGCGTGATCGTGCTGCGCGCCGATCTCAGCCGCGGCCTCGCCGCGGGGCGCGGCCCGGACGCGTTGTCGCGGCTGGTGTTCGGCGGCCAGCTGACGCTGCGCGATCTGCTCGATGCGCTCGACCGGGCCGGCGCCGATCCGCGGGTCAAGGGGATCTACATTCGCCTCGGTGACGATGCGCTCGGGCTGGCGAGCGTGCAGGAGGTGCGCGATGCAATCCGCGACTTCCGCGCCAAGGGCAAGTTTGCGATCGCCTTTGCCGACAGCTTTGGCGAGTTCGGGCCCGGTACGAGGCCCTATTACCTCGCCACGGCGTTCGACGAAATCTGGCTGCAGCCCTTGGGCTCGGTCGGCCTCATTGGCCTGCACAGCCAGACCCCGTTCCTGCGCGGCGCGCTCGACCGGCTCGGCGTCGTGCCGAGCTTTGCGCACCGCGAGGAATACAAGACCGCGACCAATATTTTCACCAAGACCGCGATGACGCCGCCGCAGCGTGAGCAGCTCGACGACCTGCTGAATTCGGCCGAGGGACAGATCGTCAGCGGCATCGCCGCCGGCCGCAGGCTGCCGCAACCGCGGGTCGCCGCGCTGATCGACCGCGGCCCGTTGCTCGCCGACGAGGCGAAGGCGGCGGGGCTCGTCGACACCATCGGCTATCGCGACCAGGCCGTCGCCCGGGCCCGCCAGCGCGCCGGGTCCGGCGCCAAACTCGTCGCGCTGGCGCGCTACCTGCGCGAAGCCGGCCGGCCGCACGACAGCGGGCCGAAGATCGCGCTGATCTACGGCACCGGCCTGATCACCGCCGGCGACGACGACTTGAGCCCGCTCGCCGGCAGCGCGCAACTGAGCGCCCGCACTCTCGCGCGCGCCTTCGAGGAGGCCGCTCGCGACCCTGCGGTGCGGGCGATCGTCTTTCGCATCGACAGCCCGGGCGGCTCGGCGGTCGCCTCGGAGACGATCTGGCGCGAGGTGGTGCGTGCCCGCGCGCGCGGCAAGCCGGTCATCGTCTCGATGGGCAACGTCGCCGGCTCGGGCGGCTATTACATCGCCGCCCCTGCCGATAAGATCGTTGCCGAGCCGGCGACGCTGACCGGCTCGATCGGCGTGCTGGCCGGCAAGTTCGTCATTGCCGGGCTGCTGCAAAAGCTCGGCATCACCGACGATGGCGCCGCGCGCGGCGCCAACGCCGCGATGTTCAGCGCGTTCGCGGATTTCTCGCCGGCTGCCCGCGAGCGGCTGGAAACCTTTCTCGATGCGACCTATCGCGGCTTCAAGGAGCGTGTCGCCGC
>DATLRS010000214.1:0-6785 GCA_035534535.1 Allostellaceae bacterium
GATTACCGGCAGCGCCGCCGCGACCTCGACGCGCGCGGCCTGCAATACGGTCTGCCGCCGGACGTGACGGTCGAGCCGGTGACGGCCAACGGGGTGCGTGCCGAATGGACCGCGGCGCCGCAGGACAGCCGGGCTGCGGCGCTTCTCTATTTGCACGGCGGCGGCTATGTGATCGGCTCGCTCGACAGCCATCGCCACCTCGTTGCCGCGGCCGGCCGCGCTGCCGGGTGCCGGGGGTTGGCACTCGATTACCGGCTGGCTCCCGAGCATCCGTTCCCCGCCGCGGTTGAGGATGCCGTAGCCGGCTATCGCTACCTGCTGGGTCACGGCCTGCCGGCCGGCCGCATCGCGGTCGCCGGCGACAGCGCCGGCGGTGGGCTCGTCGTGGCGGCGATGGTCGCGATTCGCGACGCCGGACTGCCGCAGCCGGGCTGCGGCTGGTGCATCTCGCCGTGGGTCGACATGGAGGCGGGCGGCGAGACAATGACCAGCAAATCGGCCGCCGATCCGACCGTGCAAAAGGCCGGCATCCTCGACATGGCGCGGCTTTATCTGAACGGCGCCGATCCGCGCTCGCCGCTGGCGGCGCCGATTTATGCCGACCTGACGGGCCTCGCGCCGCTCCTCATTCAGGTCGGCGCCTGCGAGACCCTGCTCGACGATGCGATCGCCCTGGCCCGCCTGGCGGGCGCCGCCGACGTGCGCGTCGATCTGCAGATCTGGCCCGAGATGGTGCATGTCTGGCACCTCTTCCACCCCGAATTGACGGCCGGGCGCCGGGCGATCGAGGCGGGCGGCGCTTTCGTGCGGCAGTACGCCTCGACGTAAGCGGCGGCCCGGCGCCGCGCGTTAGCCGCACATCGCCGCGATGACGCCAAGGCTTGAGCTGCGCGTGTCGGCGGACGGCCGGCAATCATGGTCGGTCGCCTACCGGCCGAAGGGCGGCGAGCGGCAGCGCCGCCCGTCCGAGGCGCGCGCCCGACCGAGGTGCGCCCGGCCGAAGGCGGCGACTTGAGGGCGCCGCCGCCACACCCCATGTTGAGACACGGTGCATCGTCGCCATATCGTTGACGCCGCTGGGGTATCCGGGAGAGAGCACAGATCGATGCCAGGCTTGCAGCCGGCGCGCGGCACGCAGGATTTGTTGCCCGAGACGATGCGGCGCCACCGCCGCGTCAGCGAGAGCGCGCGCGAGGCGGCCGCGCTCTATGGGTTTGCCGAGATCGCAACGCCGATCTTCGAGTTCACCGAGGTGTTCTCCCGCCCGATCGGCGAACACACCGATATCGTCGCCAAGGAGATGTACACCTTCACGGACCGCGGCGGCGAAGAGCTGACCCTGCGGCCGGAAAACACCGCCGGGGTGGTGCGGGCGGTGCTGTCGAACGGGCTGACGCAGTCGACCCCGCTCAAATTCTTTTATTCGGGACCGATGTTCCGCTACGAACGGCCGCAGAAGGGCCGCTTCCGCCAGTTTCACCAGATCGGCGTCGAACTGCTGGGTGTGGCGACGCCGCAGGCCGACATCGAGGTCATCGCGCTCGGGTCGCGTATTTTCAACGAACTCGGGATCGGCGAGCGGGTGACGCTCGAACTCAACACGCTCGGTGACCCGGAAAGCCGACAACATTACCGAACTGGTCTCGTCAGCTATTTTTCCGCTCGCAAAAATAGCTTGTCAGAGGATAGCCTCAGAAGGCTCGCTACTAACCCTCTGCGTATACTGGATTCAAAAGATGAGGGTGATCGTGAGGTTGCTCTTGGCGCACCCAGATTAGCGGATTTCATGACCGATCGAGCGCAGCATTTTTATAATGAGCTGAAGATTGGTTTACAGTATGTCGGAATTGCCTTTACCGAGAATCCGTATCTCGTTCGAGGACTCGATTACTACACCCACACCGTGTTCGAGTTCGTCACGACTGATCTGGGTTCCCAGGGCACGGTCTTGGCCGGCGGGCGTTATGACGGGCTCGTCGAATTATTGGGCGGCCCGGCGATGCCGGGCGTCGGCTGGGCCGCCGGCATCGAGCGACTCGCTATGCTTATTGCCGAGCCGGCAAAGCCTGCGAGGCCGGTGGCATTCATCGCTCTCGGCAGCGCTGCCGAACTGCTCTGTCTTAGAGATGCGGAGCGGTTGAGAGACGCAGGATTTCCTGTCGAGTTCGTTTATTCGGGAAATCTGCAGCGGCGGCTCGCGAAGGCGAATCGGCTCCAGGCCCGGTTCGCGGTAATTGTTGGGGACAACGAGATCCACGATGGTAAGGCAACCGTGCGCGATATGGATAGTGGCGCGCAGAGCGAGATCCCGTTCGATGATCTGTCGGCCCGTCTCGCGTCGCTCCGTGGGCTGCCCGAATGATCTTCGACACGCTCGCCTATGCGCAGCGGCTCAAGGCCGCCGGGTTCAGTGAAGCGCAGGCCGAGACGCTCGCCGAGGCCACCCGCGAGATGCTCGCCGACGAGATGGTGACTCGATCGTTTCTGCAATCGGAACTGGCGCGCATCGAAGCGAAGATCGACACGGTGATCAATCAACTGCGCGCCGAGTTGCGGACCGAAATGAAGGAAATGGAGATGCGGCTGACGATCCGTATGGGGGCAATTGCCGTCGCGGTCGTTGCCGCACTTGCCGCGATCATCAAGCTGTAACATGGACCGGGCGCTCGAATCCCGCTTCGACCAGATCGTGCGGCGGCATGCCGAATTGGGTGCGGCCTTGTCGGCGGCCGGGCTCGGCGGCGGCGAGTTCGCGAAATTATCGAAAGAATACAGTGGGCTGGGGCCGATCGTCGCCGGCATCGAGAATCTGCGCCGCACCGAAACGGAGCTGGCGGCGGCCGCCGAGATGGCCGAAGCCGCTGACGATCCCGAGATGAAGGCACTCGCCGAGGACGAGATGCGCGCCTTGCGCGAGCGCGTGCCGGCCCTCGAACTGACGATCAAGCTGTCGCTGTTGCCGAAGGACGAGGACGACGAGCGCAACGCGATCCTCGAAGTGCGTGCCGGCACCGGCGGCGAGGAGGCGGCGTTGTTCGCCGCCGATCTGTTCCGCATGTATCAGCGCTATGCGGCGCTGCGCGGCTGGCGCTTTGAACTGCTCGACCTGTCGGAAACCGGGATCGGCGGCTTCAAGGAGGCGACGGCCTCGATCACCGGCCGCGACGTGTTCGCCCGCCTCAAATACGAATCGGGCGTGCACCGGGTGCAGCGGGTGCCGGAAACCGAAGCCTCGGGCCGCATCCATACCTCGGCCGCGACCGTCGCGGTGCTGCCGGAGGCCGAGGAGGTCGATATCGCGATCGACGACAAGGATCTGCGCGTCGACGTGTTCCGCGCGAGCGGCCCCGGCGGCCAGTCGGTCAATACGACCGACAGCGCGGTCAGGATCACCCATCTGCCGTCGGGGCTCGTCGTCATCCAGCAGGACGAGAAGTCGCAGCACAAGAACAAGGCGCGCGCCATGAAGGTATTGCGGGCGCGCCTCTACGAGATGGAGCGGCAGGCGCTCGCCGCGACGCGCGCCGCCGACCGCAAGAGCCAGGTCGGCAGCGGCGACCGCTCGGAGCGCATCCGCACCTATAATTTCCCGCAAGGGCGCGTCACCGATCACCGCATCAACCTGACCCTCCACAAGATCGACAAGGTGTTGTCGGGCGAGGCGCTCGACGAGATCGTCGATGCGCTCTCCACCGCCGACCGCGCCGCCAAGCTGGCGCTGGCGGCGGCGTGAGTTCGACGATCGGCGGCGCGCTCGACGCCGCCGCGGCGGCGTTGCTGGCGGCCGGGTTCGCCGCGCCGCGCCGGCAGGCCCGCCGACTGCTGGCGGCGGCGACCGATCTGTCCGAGGGCGAGGTCTTCGCCCGTCCCGAGCGCGCGCTCGGCGCGGCGGACGAAGCGCGGGTCGCGACGATGCTGCGCCGGATGGTCGGCCATGAGCCATTGAGCCGGATCCTCGGCCGGCGCGAATTCTGGGGACGCGAATTCCTGCTGTCTGCCGACACGCTGGATCCGCGGCCGGACAGCGAAACCGTGGTCGAGGCGGTGCTGGCGCAGCTGCCCGACCGCGGCCGGCCCCATCGCTTTCTCGATCTGGGGACCGGCACCGGCTGTCTCTTACTGGCGGTGCTGAGCGAATATCCGGCGGCGCAGGGCATCGGTATCGACATCGCGTATGGCGCCGTCTTGACCGCGCGGCAGAACGCGCGGCGGCTCGGCCTTGCCGGACGGGCCCAGTTCATGGTTGGCGATTGGGCGCCGGCGGTCGCCGGCGGGTTTGATGCGGTGGTCGCCAATCCGCCTTACATCGCCAGCCCGGCGCTCGCCGAACTGATGCCCGAGGTGCGCGCCCACGATCCGCAACGCGCCCTCGACGGCGGCGCCGACGGGCTCGTCGCCTATCGCGCGATCGCCCCGGATCTGCGCCGCCTGCTATGCCCGGGCGGTGTTGTTGCTGTCGAAGTGGGGGCGGGCCAGGCCGCTGCGGTCGCCGCGATCCTGGCAGCTTGCGGCCTCGCGCTTCATGGGTGCGCGCGCGATCTCGCCGGCATCGAGCGCTGCGTCGTGGCGCGAAGTTGACGACTGGCATGTTGACTGGCGGCGTGTTGATTGGCGGCGTGTCGATTGGCGGCGTTGCTGGGCCGCCGCCGCTCGGCTAGGCTGCGGCAGCATTCCCGCCCGCCCAGAAAACGAGGCCGCCACATGTCCGACGACGACAATCTCGACTACCGCTTTCAGAACCTGCACGAATTCGTCAAGGTCGCGCGGCAGAACCTCAATCGCAACCACTGGGACTATCTGATCGGCGGCTCCGAAACCGAGACGACGCTGGCGCGCAACCGTCTGGCGCTCGATGCGATCGGCTTCCGGCCGCGCGTGCTGCGCGACGTGTCGAACGTCGATTGCAGCCGCACGCTGTTCGGCCGCAAGTTGCGCATCCCGGTGCTATGCGCGCCGGTCGGCTCGCTGGAGGTGTTCGAACCGGGCGGCGGCGCCACCGTGGCGGCGGCGACCACCGAGTTCGGCAACGGCATGATCCTCTCCTCGGTGTCGCATCCCGGGCTGGAAAAGACCGCCGAGGCGGCGGGCGACGGCTTTCATGTCTTCCAGCTCTACGTCCGCGGCGACGAGGCTTGGGTCGACGACCATGTGCGGCGCGCCGCCGACAACGGCTACAACGCCTTCTGCCTGACCGTCGATACCGACAGCTACAGCCGGCGCGAGCGCGACATCGCCAAGCGCCATCAGCGCCGCCGGGTGCGCGTCGATGACGCGCGCATCTACCAGGCGCGCTTCAACTGGCGCGACATCGAACGCATCAAGCGCCTCTCGACGATCCCGGTCATCATCAAGGGCATCGCAACCGCCGAGGACGCCAAGATCGCGGTCGATCACGGGGTCGATTGCGTCTATGTGTCGAACCATGGCGGGCGGCAGCTCGACCAGGGGGTCGGCTCGGTCGATGTGTTGCCCGAAGTTGTCGAGGCGGTCGGCGGGCGCGCCCGTGTGCTGGTCGATGGCTCGATCAGCCGCGGCACCGACGTCGTCAAGGCGATCACCCTCGGCGCCGATGCGGTGGTCGTCGGCCGGCTCTACGTCTACGGCCTCGCCGCCGCCGGCGGGCCGGGGGTCGTCAGGCTCTTCGAGATCCTCGAAGACGAAATCCGCATCTGCCTGTCGCTGCTCGGCGTCACCCATTACGGCGAACTCGACAAGAGCTACATCCGGCCGGCGCGGCAGGTGGTGGCGCCGCATGTCCACAGCCCGTTCCCGCATCTCGACCTGCCGCGCGAGACCTATTGACGCGGCCCGCGCCTGCCGGCCGCCTGCCCGGGCGGGCTACCGGCCCAGCACGCGGTCGAGGGTCTTGATCGGGTTGTCGGGGCCGGGCGCCGTTTCCGCCTCGGCGGCGGCCAGAAACGTGTAGAGACGGGCGATCGCGGCATAGATGTCGCGCGACGGCGGATTGGCTTCGAGGAAGTCCGAGATTTCCTCCATCTCGGCGACCCAGCGATAGGCCTTGTCGTACATCCGCGGAATGCTGGCGCCGAGCGACTTGAAGATGTTGGGCTGGCTTGCCGCCAGTTCGGCGACCAGCGCCTCGGCGCAGCCAAAGCGGGCCGCGCCGAGCATCATCGCCGAGCCCAGCGCGGTGATCCCCTTGGTGATCCCGCCATAGGACATCTTGAGCCCCGAAGCGGCGCCGATCGGGCCGTCGATGGCGCGCCAGTCGAGCCCCCAATCGCCCAGGACCGTGGTCTCCTCGACCGCCGCGCCCGAGGCGTAGATGTGCGGGCTGTAGCCCGGCCGCGGCGGGCCGCCGATGATGCCGGCATCGACAAAGCTTGCGCCGGTCGGCGCGACGATCGCGGCGATCCGCGTCGCGGTCTGCGGGCTGACGGCGTTGCAATCGACGTAGACCGGCTTCTGCGGCAGCGCGCGCAGCACCGGCGCGAGACGGCGCGCCATGCTCTCGGCCTCCCCCGGCGGCAGGATCGACAGGAAGAAATCGGCGCCCTCGAGCAGCGCCCGCTCGTCGGCGGCGGCGGTCATGCCGGCGGCGCGGGCGCGTGCCGCGCTCTCGGGACTGCGCCCGGACAAAAGGGTTCGCACCGCGGCGCCGCGCTCGCTGAGCCGCCCGCCGACCCCGGCGCCCATCATCCCCTGCGCCATCACCGCGACGACGATGCCCATCACCACCTCCCTGCCCGAAACGGCTGCGCGCGCCCCGGGGATCGCCCCGGGGATCGCCCCGAGGATCGCCTCAGCGCACTAGCGGGTGCGCT
>DATLRS010000215.1:0-2479 GCA_035534535.1 Allostellaceae bacterium
TATTTCCGCGTCAGGGCCGTGTTCCATTGCGGAACGCGATCGTACTGATGAACCAGGGTGAAGATCTCGCCCGCCGCGGTACGGACGAATTCGCCGTCGAACGACGGCGCCGGACAGGTCAGCTGCGCCCGAACCTGCTGCAGCAGCGTGGGATCGGCGGTGGTTCCTGCCTGGCATGCCCAGCCGTCCTCGGACGCCGCAAAACAGGTTATCTCCTGGTACACCGCCGATCCGAGCAGCAGATTGAGCGCCTGCTGGTCCGAATAGGGAATCCGGTCGCCGGGAGAGAGGAAATACACCTGCAGGCACAGATCCATCATCGTCCGGAATTTTCCGGCCATGGTGCCGGCGTTGTAGATCAGGTTGCGCCGATAGGCCTGCCAGACCTGCGGCCCGTAGCATTCCTGCATCGTCTCGGCACCCCACGGCTCGTCCTCGAAGCGCAGCGACTCACAGCCGACCACCAGCTGCTTCTCCCCCAGGTGCCGCTCGATCCACAGGCTGGGATTTCGCTGAAATATGACGTCTCTGACATCGATTGCCATCACGTAGCGCGGAGGGGGAGCGACGGCCACTTGCGACAGGAAATGCCAGATGTAATAGAACCGATTGACCGAGATATCGTCATTCCTCCGCCCGTTTGCTTTGAGCAGCCGGTCTGTGGCACCGTGGAGGGATGAACCGTCATATGTCTCGTAACCCCTGCGGTTAAGCTCTGCGATGGTTGGCGCATCAACATCGCAATGAATCATAACCCGCCGCCCCGCAAAACCGCATCTATCGAGCGATTCTACCCAGGGAGCAATTTGCTCAAAGCTCAGCCCGGCAATGCACCCGACCACCACATCCAACGCACAAGGTTCTGCGCTCGCCATGTTCTTACCCGATATTTCCGCATGCGGGAGTGCCGGCATCGTCTCGTCGCCCTGGCGTCCCGGACCGAACGCGCCAGTTCGTAGCCGGCGCGTCGGACGGGTCGAGGGAACGAACCCATCGTAATCGAGGCTTATTTAGCATGCCTTAATGGGGTTCGCGCCGCTCAACGCCCGCCTGCGCTATTTGGCCACCCACGTCCGGCCGGGGCGAAAATCAGCCGATTTCCACGCGTTAGCCGTCAACTCTCCGGCAACGCGCGGCCGCGGCGGAGGGCCGCGTTGCCGTGGCGGCGGCGGATGTCGTCGAGCGCTTCGGCGAGCTGGCGCGGCCGGTCGAAGAGGGTGGGCAGGTCGGCGCTCTCGCCCTCGACGAGCATGTCGGCGCCGACCCCGATCAGGCGGAATCGGGTCGTGCCGTCAGCTTCGCCGGCCAGGAGATGGCGCGCCGTGCGGAACAGGATGTCAGCGAGCTGGGTCGGGTCGGGGAGGCGGCGCGAGCGGGTGCGCAGGCGAAAATCGGCGGTCTTGAGCTTGAGGGTGACCGTCCCGGCGGCGAGCGCGCTCTGCTTCAGCCTGGTAGCGACCGTCTCGCAGAGCGGCCATAATGCGCGCGCCAGCGCCGCGCCGTCGGCTTCGTCGCGGGCAAAGGTGGTTTCGGCGGAGACTGAGCGCGCCGCGCCCTCGGGATCGACCCGGCGGTCGTCCTCGCCGCGCGCCAGCTGCGCCAGCCGCCGCCCGAGCCGGCCGTAGCGGCGGCCTAACTCGGCCGGGTCGAGCGCCCCCAGCTGGCCGATCTGCATGATGCCGTCGGCGTTGAGCCGCCGCTGCATCGCGCCGCCGACCCCCCACAGCCAGCCGACCGGCTTGTCGGCGAGAAACTGCGCCGCCTCGCCGCGGCCGATCACCGCAAAGCCGCGCGGCTTGTCGAGGTCGGAGGCGAGCTTGGCGAGAAACTTGTTGTAGCTGAGGCCGACCGAGATCGTGATGCCGAGCGATGCCTCGACACGGCGGGCGAGGGCGGCCAGCAGCTGCGCCGGGGCGGCGTCGTGCAATTTCGCGGTGCCGGTCAGGTCGAGAAACGCCTCGTCGATCGACAGCGGCTCGACGAGTGGCGTCAGATGCCGCATCTCGCTTCGCACCGCGCGCCCGACCTCGCGGTATTTCGCCATGTCCGGGCGGATCACCACGGCATCGGGGCAGAGCGCCAGCGCCCGGAACATCGGCATCGCCGAGCGCACGCCGTAGAGCCGCGCGACGTAGCAGCAGGCCAGCACGACGCCGCGCCCACCCCCGCCGACGATGACCGGCTGCTCGGACAAATCCGGCCGGTCGCGTTTTTCGACCGTCGCGTAGAAGGCGTCGCAATCGAGGTGGGCGATCGCCAGGTCGGCCAGTTCGTCATGCGCGAGGAGGCGGGGCGAGCCGCAAGCGGCACAGCGCTCGGGCAATGCCGGCCCGGTTGTCAGCGCGGTGCAGTCGCGACACAGGATGGCGGTCAACCGGCAGGCTCCGGCGGCCACAGCCAGGCCGCGCCGCGCACCCCGCTGGCATCGCCGTGGCGCGGCGGCAGCAGCCGCGTCAAGACGGTATCCGAAAAGATGTAG
>DATLRS010000216.1:0-9742 GCA_035534535.1 Allostellaceae bacterium
GTCCATTCTTCGCCCGCGGCGCTCCAATCCCAGGCCGACCAAATGAGTTCGTTCATCCGCGGGCTGCTCGTTCCGGGCAGCCCCTTTTCAGCTTTCGCTCGTTGCAGATACGAATAGACGCGGGTGGATAACCCGCTCGCCAAATAGTAGGCGATCAATGCGCCAGCCCACCACAGCCCGTTCTCCTGAGATGAGACATAAAGCAGGCGTAGTTTTGTTGTAACATTGAGCCTGGCACGGTTCTCGACGATATCGAAGGTATTTTTCTGCGCGCTATCGGGCAATTTGCAAACCTCCTGCGCACCAGACATTTATTCGGCAATTTGGTTACTGCGATCAGAAGCGGATGGACAGCGGCTTTTACCACCCTCGGCTCGCAGAGTCCACTGCAGGGAGCAGCAGACCAATGCCATCCCCCTCGGTCCGGAGGCGACGGCGCGACGCCCCAAGCCCGGGTCGGCAATCTCAGGGGCCCGTCGAAGCTCGATTTGGCGGAATTGTCGATGTTCCAGGCGCCCACGAGCTGCCGCCGCCCGCCGCGGATTCGGCGAAACTCTGGCGGTATGGAGCATCGGAGAGACGGGCTTGGCCCCTCCCACCGTGCGCGACATCGTCAGCACAGACAGGCGAAGATCGATGAGATAGCGTGACCGCGGCGAGATTCCACTTGCCGTAGAAAGGCAGGATGAACAGTGAGCATCTTAGCAACGCCTCACGGTGGTGAGGCGGGCCCGACCGGCGGGCGCGACGCGTTGCGCGCCCACACGCGGCGCGGCAAGCCGGAACGTCCCCCCGGGTCCGCCGCCGCCGTGCCTCGCCGCGCCGACGGCGGACGCAAGATCAGCACGCGGCTCAACATTTTTCTTACCGCCACCGTGCTTTGCGGCACGCTCTTTCAGCTGTTCGGCATGCCTTCGGTCTTGCGGGACTTCGGCATGAAGGCGGCGTGGCTGTTACTGCCGATCATGCTGCTCCAGCCGCTTCACTGGGGCCTGATCCACGAGGCGATCCATTCCCGGCTGCATCGCCGGCGGCGCGCCAATGATTTCATTGCCCGCCTGCTGTCGGTAGCGCATTGGCTGCCGTACGACGCCACGCGCTTCTGCCATCTGGTGCATCACCGGTTTTCGCGGCACGCCTACGACCAACCGGACGTCTATGCCGGCCACGGCTCCTACGCGCTCGCCTGGCTGCGCTATCGCGCGCGGCTTTTTGGCGGGGCTTATTTGGGTCTGCTGGCGTCGCCCCTGATCGCATTTTTGCCAATGTCCGGCAGCGCACGATTGATGGCAAATGCCGTACCCCTCCGGGAGGAGGATGACACCGAAATCCGCCGTCTGTTTGTGTCGCTGGTGACCAACGTCCGCAAGCGGCGCCGCACCCGACGCGAGTTCGCCATGACGCTGGCGCTGTATGGAGCGAGTGCCTGGGCATACGGGGCGTGGTGGCCGATGCTGGTGGCCACGATGTACGTGCGGGGCGTATGGCATTCGCTCGCCGACAACCTCGCGCATCACGACGTCGCGCTCGACGAACCGCAGCGCGCCCGCGATTATGCGTTGCCCCGGCCCTTCGCGCTCCTGGTGATGAACCACCATCTCCACCTGACGCATCATCGCCATCCCACCGCGTCGTGGGACGCCCTCGCCCAGCTGAGCGCCGCCGAAGCCGGGGCCAGCAACGACAACTACTTCCGCGGCGCTGTTCGCCAACTTGCGCGACCCTACCCGAGCGTCGCGATTTCCGCGAAGTAGATCGGCTCCGGAAGATCGATGTCGCCCCATGCCGCCGCCCAATTCGATGCGCGCAATGACCTGTATGGTGACCGGCGCGACGTCCGGCATCGGCAAGGCGACCGCGCTCGCTCTGGCCCGAGCGGGCGCGACGGTCATCCTCGTCTGCCGGGACGACAGCAAGGGTGAAGCGGTCGCCGCCGAGCTGCGCGCCGCCACCGGCAACGCCGCGATCGAGCCGCTGACCGCCGACCTGTCATCGCAACGACAGATTCGCGCCCTCGCCTGCTGTTTCAGCCGCAAATACGACCATCTGCACGTGCTGGTGAACAATGCCGGCGCGATGTTCCCGCAGCGCCAGGAGAGCGACGACGGCATGGAAATGACCCTTGCCGTAAACCACCTGGCGCCCTTTCTGCTGACCAATCTCCTGCTCGATCGCCTGCAGGCGGCCGGCACGGCGCGCGTCGTCAATGTCAATTCGGACGCGCATGCCAAAGGACAGATCGATTTTGACGACTTCCAGATGCGGCGTCACTATCCCGGCGGCGTCGGGATGCGCGCCTACGCCAATGCCAAACTTGCCAATCTGCTGACCGTCTACGAGCTGGCGCGGCGCCTGGCAGGCAGCGGCGTGAGCGTCAATGCACTGCATCCGGGCTACGTCGCGACCAACATTTTGCCGTTCGAGCGGGTGACCGGTCCGGTCCGCCTGCTCAAGCCGTTCTGGAACATCGCCCGACACGTCATCTTGAGCCCCGAAAGCGGCGCGGCCACGTCGGTCTATCTGGCGTCTTCACCAGAGGTCGCGAACGTCACCGGCCGGTATTTCGAACGATGCGCTGCGATCGTGTCGAGCCGCACATCGCGCGACCGGAGCCTGCAAGCCCGGGTCTGGGACGTCAGCGAGCAATTGACGAGAGGTTAGAGGAAGCCGGTGAACACGGTGTCCGGGATTTTTCGGTCGGTGGTGAGGTCGGTTGCCCTCGCTGCTGCTTGCGTCGTGGTGGCGGCCTCAGCCTCAGCCTCAGCCGCAGCCGCAGCCTCCGAGCAGCAATTCACCTATCGCGTCGAGATGTCGCCTTACGGCAGCATCGGCACCTACCGCAACGTCGTCCAGAAAAACGGCGGCGAAACAACGATAACCACCGAGGCGCATATCAAAGTTTCGCTCGTCGGCGTCGTGCTGTACCGACTGGATATCGCTCGCATCGCCCGCCGGACCGGCGATCGACTGGTCTACTTTCATGGCATCACCGATGAAAATGGTACTTCGACCGAGGTGAACGGCAGGGCGGCGGGCGAGCAGTTCGTCATTACCTCCCCGAATGGCAGGATCACTGCGCCGGGAACGATCCGGCCCTCCGACCCATGGTCCGCGGCGGTGCCTGGCACCAGCGTGGTCTTCATGCCGGATACCGGCGCGGTGACGCGGGTGCAGACGAGCGAAGGCAAGGAGACGTCGATCACCCTCAATGGCGTGTTGATGCCGGTGCTCCGCTACCGCATCGCGACGGCGGACGGTCGCGAGCAATACCAAATCTGGCTGAACGATCGCCGCGTCCCGGTCATGTTCACCATTGTCGACGACTCGGGGGCGACAACGTTCACCCTGGCCAAGTGAGTTGCCGTTGAGCCTCAAAGTCGGGGGTCAGGTGGCCAGTAGCGGTCACGCAGCACGCGCTTCACGAGCGGTCGAGTTCGCCATAGGTGAGCGCCGCACCCGATCCGGCCATCCGGTAGGCAATCTTGTCGGGCAGCGTGCGCGCATGGATGCTGGGGTGTAAGCTCATGGGCCTCGCTCCGGGGCTGGCGCCGGCCGTCTCGGCGCGGCCCTGCCTGGAACCTTATACGGGCAAATCGACGGCTTTTCTGCCTGATATGCGGGATGGCGAGCGCGCCCTGGGCGGCTTAGAATGCCGGCCATCGCAGGGCTGGGCGACGTCACCGGAGGAATGCCGCGATGCAGCTGGACGCCTCGATCGCCGCGATTGTCACCGGCGGCGCCTCCGGCCTGGGCGCGGCTACGGCGCGCCGGCTGGCCGGTCACGGGGTCAAGGTCGCGCTGTTCGATCTGAACGGCGAACTGGGCGAGCGGCTGGCGGGCGAAATCGGCGGCGTGTTCTGCCGGGTCGATGTGACCTCGGAGGCCGAGGTCGACGCCGGATTTGCCAGATCGCGCGGGCTGATCGGGCAGGAGCGCATCCTCGTCAACTGCGCCGGCACCGGCAACGCGTTCAAGACGGCGGGGCGCGACCGGGAGAGCGGCGAGATCCGGCATTTCCCGCTCGATGCGTTTGAGCGGATCATCCAGATCAACCTGATCGGCACCTTCCGCTGCATCGCCAAATCGGCCGCCGGGATGCTGAGCCTGCCGCCGCTCGACGATGGCGAGCGCGGCGTCATCGTCAACACCGCCTCGGTGGCGGCCCAAGACGGGCAGATGGGCCAGGCCGCCTATGCGGCCTCGAAGGCCGGAATCGTTGGCCTGACCCTGCCGGTGGCGCGCGACCTGATGGACGGCGGCATTCGCGTCAACACGATCCTGCCCGGCATCTTCGACACGCCGCTATTGGCGCGCGCCCCGGAGCGCGTCAAGGCGGGGCTCGCCGCCTCGGTGCCGTTCCCCAAGCGCCTCGGCCGCCCCGACGAATACGCGGCCTTGGCCGAATTGATGATCACCAACGGCTATTTCAACGGCGAGAGCGTGCGGCTCGACGGCGCCATCCGCATGGCGCCGCGCTGATCGGAGCGAAAATGCCGCTGGAGTTCAGGCGCTCGTGGAATGACGAGGAGGTCGAGAGCTTCCGCGATTCCTGGGTGCGCTTTGTCGAAACCGAGATGCAGCCGCACGATGAGGCGGCGCGCAAGCGCGGCCATGTCGGCCACCAATTGTGGCGGCGGGCCGGCGAACTCGGCTTTCTGTGCGTTGACATTCCCGAGGAATGGGGCGGCGCCGGCGGCGATTTCCGGCACGAGGCCGTACTGCACGAGGAGATGGCGCGGCGCGCGCTCTCCGGCATGAGCATCGGGGTGCATTCGATTGCCGCGCATTATCTGCTGAACCACGGCACCGAGGACCAGAAGCGCCGGTTTTTGCCGCGCCTTGCCAAGGGCGAACTGGTCGGTGCGATCGCGATGACCGAGCCGGGCGCCGGCTCCGACCTGCAAGGGGTCCGCACGCGGGCCGAGCGGCACGGCAACCAGTATGCGATCAACGGCTCGAAGACCTTCATCTCGAACGGCTATCTCGCCGGGCTGGTGGTCGTCGTGTGCAAGACCGACCCCAACGAGCGGGCCCGCGGCATTTCGCTGATGCTGGTGGAAACCGCGGATTGCGCCGGCTTCCGGGTCGGGCGCCTGCTCGACAAGATCGGCCGCAAGGCGCAGGACACCGCCGAATTGTTCTTCGACGATGTGCGGGTGCCGGCCGACAACCTGCTCGGTGGCGTCGAGGGGCAGGGCTTTTATCAGCTGATGGCCGATCTGGCGTACGAGCGGATGATGATCGGGGTCGGCGCGCTGGCGGCGATGGAGGGCGCCTATCGCGCGACCCTCGACTATGTCCGCCAGCGCCAGGCGTTCGGCCGGCCGATCGCCGATTTCCAGAATACCAGGTTCAAGCTCGCCGAGGTCGCGACGCAGATCGCGGTGGGGCGCGCCTTCATCGACCGCTGCGTCGAACAGCTGCTGGAGGGCGCGCTCGACGCGGCGAGCGCGGCGATGGCCAAGCTCTGGGCGTCCGAAGCGGAGGGGCGCGTCATCGACGAGCTCTTACAGCTGCACGGCGGCTACGGCTACATGAACGAATTGATGATCGCCCGCATGTACGCCGACGCCCGCGTCGCGCGCATCTATGGCGGCACCAACGAGATCATGAAGGAAGTCATCGCGCGCGCCTTGTGAGCCGCGCCGGGTGGCCCAATCAGGAGTTGGCGATCAGGGTCTGGCGATCAGGAGATCCTCGCGGCGGTTCGCCATCGGCAGCCCCTCGCCCTGCGGCACGACGAAGGCCTGCAGGCCGGCCAGGCGCATCCGGACGAGCAGCCCGATGACGACCCCGTCGTCGATCTGGCCGACATCGAGCGCGTTGAAACGCACGCCCGGATCGGGCGAATGGGGATGGCGGGCAAGCTGATCGGCGCGGCCGCTGGCACTGGCGAGAAAGCGCCGCCGCAGGCTGGCGTTGGGAATGTCGCCGACGAGAAATCGGCCGGCATCGGCCAATAGTTGCACCGCAGCGTCGACAAAGGCGAACAGATCGCCCTCGGCAAAGACGTGCTGCGCGACGCTGTAGGCGAGGATGGCGTCGAACGGCCGGGTGGCCTGTCGAATGCTCGCGAGACATTGCGGAAAGGGGCCGGCGATCTTCTCCAGGTGCGCGCTGTCCGGCAGGAGGGCCAGCATCTCCGGCGAATCGATCACGCTCAGCGACTGGCCGCGGCGCCCGGTCGCCGCGACGATATGATGGGCGAGGTCGCTGCAGCCGGCACCGATGTCGAGCACCCGGCTGCCGGGATTGTCGAGCGCCGGCAGCTTGGTGCGGATGTCGGCAAAAATGCGCTCGCTCTGTCCGGCGCGGACGGTTTCCGTAAAGCCGCATTTCTCGTTGCGGCTCAGGGCCGGGTCCAGCGCCCGCCGCCGGAACGCCTGGTAGGTCTCGAGGCCAAATTGCCCGGGATCGTCCACTGGGTCGTCCGTTGGGTCGTCCATCGCCGCAGCCCATGCCCCGAAGTAAAGGCGCGCCCCGCTGGGGTCATGCCCCGATCGCCGCCAGCTCCGTCGCGATGGCGGCGATCACCGGATCCCATTGGCGCTCCGGCCCCTGACGGAACAGGCGCAGCGAGGGGTACCACGGGCTGTCCGGGCGCGCGAGCAGCCAGCGCCAATCGGGCGCATAGGGCAGCATGACCCAGGCCTCGCGCCCCATCGCGCCGGCCAGGTGGGCGACCGAGGTATCGACCGTGACGACCCGCTCCAGGCATTCGAGCACCGCCAGCGTATCGCCGAAATCGCCGAGCTCCGGGCCGAGATTGACCAGCGGGGCCTGTCCCCAATAGCCGCCGATCTGCGCCTGCGCCGGCCCCTTCTGCAACGACACCAGGGCGATCCCGGGGATCGCGGCGAGCGGCAGCAAGCGGGCGAGTGCGGTCGAGCGGTTGCGGTCGTTATGATGGGTCGGCCGGCCGGCCCAGACGAGGCCGATGCGGCGCGAGCCGCGCGGCAGCAGGCCCGCCAGCCGCTCGGCCCAGCGCGCCGTGCGCGCCGGATCGGCCCGCAGATAGGGGATCTCCGCGGGGATCGTGTCAAGCCGCGTGCCGGCGAGGCGCGGCAGACCGGAGAGCGGACAATAGGCGGCAAATTCGGGCGCCTCTTCCCAGTGGTCGAACACCATCGCGACGCCCGGCTGCTGGCGGATGACCGGGTGCAATTCGCGGCTGCAGGCGACCGCGAGCCGCTCGCAGCGCGCCGCGGCCCAGGGAATGTAGCGGGCGAACTGGATGACGTCGCCATAGCCCTGGTCGGCGATCAAGAGCAGGGTGCGGTCATCCGGCAGCCTCTCGCCGTCCCACGCCACCCGGTCGGTCGGCGGCAGCAAGGGCGGCGCGTTGGCGAGCCGGGTGCGCCATTCGTATTCCTCCCAGCCGCGCGCCAGATCGCCGCGCAGCAGCGAGGCTTCGGCGATGCCGAAATGCGCCCCGGCAAAATTAGGATCGCGCGCGATCGCCCGCTCGCCGCAGGCGATCGCCTCGTCGAGTTCGAGGCGGTGGTAGTGCAGAACGCCGAGGTTGTGGAAACAGTGGACGTCGCCGGGCGCCAGCACGGCGGCGCGGCGGCCGGCGGCGAGGGCCTCGTCAAACCGGCCCGCAACACGGTAGATCTCGCAAATGTTGCGGTGATAGAGCGCCTCCATTGGGCCCAGCGCGATCGACCGCTCCATCAGCTGCACCGCCTCGCCGACCCGCTCCTTCTTGAAGGCGACGATGCCCAAGAGATGCAGCGCCGGGTGATGGTCGCCGGCCTCGGCGATGACGAGGCGCAGGATGCTTTCCGCCTGGTCGAGCCGGCCCGCCTGCTCGTGCCCGGTGGCCAGCTGCATCAGCTGCGCGATGCGCTGCGCACCGGTGGCCTGCGCCGCCGCCGCGGGCGCCATTTCAGGCACCGGTCCGCCGGCCGGCAGCAGGGCGCCGACCGCGATCTCGGGCAGACTCGCGCCGCCGGCGCCGGGCTCAGTCAACCGGGTAGCCCAGCCGGGCGATGACCGGCTCCAGAATGGCGATGGCCGGCGCCAGGTGCTTCAAATAGTGGCGATAGCGATAGCGCGAGCGGTCGTACAGCCGCTCGGTCACCTGGGCGTAGCTGGCGGTGCGCGCGTAGCGCCGGTTCTCGTGAAAGGCGAGGCAGCGCTCATCGAACGGTTCGCCGATGAAATCGAGCATGCGGCGGGTGGCGGCTTCCTGATCGTCGACGATGTCCTCGTATCGCACCGGCAGGTAGCGCAGCGTCATCTGGCCCCGGTAATGCTCGACCAGCTCCATCGTCAGCGCGAAATGGCGGGCCGCCGTCTCCAGCGCATAGGCGCAATAGAAGCCGTGCGTCAAATGGTTGGAAAACGTCGACAGCACGACATCGAGCGGGTGGCGCACGACGTGGATCAGCGGCGCATTGGGAAACATCAGCGCGATCAACCCGAGATGCGACTCGTTCAACGGCATCTTGTCGGTGAACCAGGCGGCGCCGGGCTCGATGATGTCGAGCTGGCGGACCCGTTCGAGATAGTAGTCGCGCAATTCGTCGAGACCGCGCCGGCGATCGCCCATCCACAGCTCGGCGAGCGCGTCGGGATAGCTCAGCGGGCTGTTCAAAACGCGCATCATCGCGTCGGTGATCTCGTTGACGAAGGGCAGCTCGTCGCCGGCCGAGATGCGCGGGTGCGCCGACAAGGTCTGCTCGACGAGCGTCGTGCCCGAGCGGGGAAAGCCGAGGATGAAGATCGGCTGCGCACTGTCCTCGCGCAGCCGCGCTCGCGGCAGCGTCGCCAGCCGTCCCTCGGTGAAGAAGCCCTTGAGCCGGCCCGCCAGCTGGCGGGCGGGGTCTTCGAGGTAGCCGAGCCCGGTCACCTCGCGGCACAGCCGCTTGCCCTCGGCGAAGGCGGCGAAGGCCTCGTCGTAGCGGCCGATGCGATCGAGCAGGCGGCCCTTCTCCAACAGCTCGTTGGCGCCGAGCCCCGCCCCGCCCTGCCCCGCCCCGTCCTGTGGCGCCCCGTCCTGTGGCGCCCCGTCCTGTGGCGCCAGAGCGTCGAGGATCGCCAAGGCCTGCGAATAGGATCCGGTGCGGCCGCACAACACGGCGCGCGACAGCGAGATGCTCGGGTTGTTCGGCATCAGCCGCTCGGCGCGGTCGAGCAATTCGCCGGCCCGTTCGAAATTGCGGTCGGCCTCCTCCATCCGCGACCAGCCGAGCCAGGTCAGCATGATGTCCGGCGCGGCGGCGCTCGCCTCCTCGTAAAGCTGGCGCGATTCGGCCATGCGGCCCTGGTTTTTCAGGTTCCAGGCCAGATTGGCGAGCAGGATCGGGTCGCGCGCCCGCGACTGTTCGAGCACCTTGCGATAGTGGTATTCGCCGATCTGAGGCCGGTTGGCCTCGGTCATGATCATGCCCATCAGATTGTGCGATTGCGGGTTTTCCGGCGCGATCCGCACCGCATTGCGGGCATGCGCCTCGGCTTCGGCGATGGCGCCGCGGCCGAACAGCGCGACGGTCAGCTCGTGGGTCGCCCACAGCGTGTTGGGATGCAGCTGCACGACCCGGCGCAACAGGGCATGCGCCGCCCCCTCCTGCCCGGCCGCTTTGCGGATGCGATACAACAGCGACAATGCCTCAAGCTGCGCCGGGGCCAGCTCCAGCACCTCGAGACAGACGCGTTCGGCTTCCTCGACGGCGCCTTGCGCATGCCGCTCGGCGGCGCCCTGCACGATCGGCACGAGCGGCCGGCTCGCCTCGGCCGG
>DATLRS010000217.1:0-2272 GCA_035534535.1 Allostellaceae bacterium
TGTTCCGCAGCCTGTTTGCCGAAGGCGCCTTCAGCGCCGCTTTTGTGCCGCTCGCCTCGGGCGCGCTCGCCAAGGGGGGCACGCCGGCGGTCCGCCAGTTCGCCGAGGAAGCGTTTGCCGTGCTGTTCGCGGTGCTGGTGATCTTTGTCGTGCTCGGCGAGATCTTCATGCCCTGGGTGCTGCGGGTGATCGCGCCCGGGTTTGAGGTGGAGCCGGCGAAATTCGCGCTCGCCGTCGCGCTGACCCGCATCACCTTCCCCTATCTGTTGTTCATTTCGCTGACCGCGCTGCAGGGCGGGCTGCTCAACACGGTCGACCGGTTCGCCGCGCCGGCCGCGACCCCGATTCTGTTGAACCTGTTTCTGATCGCCGCGCTCCTGTCGATGGCGCATTTCGGCTGGTATGGCGGACATGTGCTGGCGGCGGCGCTGACGGCGGCCGGGGTCGCGCAGTTCTGCTGGCTGATGGCGTCGTGCCGGCGCGCCGGGGTGGCGTTGCGGCTGCGCCTGCCGCATTTGACGCCGCAGGTCAGGGAGACGCTGCGGATCATGATGCCGGGGGTGCTGGGGGCCGGGGTGACCCAGCTCAATTTGGTCATCTCGACCGCGCTTGCCTCGCTGCTGCCGAGCGGCTCGATCTCGTATCTCTATTATGCCGACCGGCTGAACCAGTTGCCGCTGGGCGTTGTCGGCATCGCGATCGGCACCGCGATCCTGCCGACCCTGTCGCGCCAGGTGCGCACCGGCGACGCTGCCGGCGCGGCGGTGACGCAGAATCGCGGCGTCGAATTGGCGCTACTGCTGACGCTGCCGGCGGCGGCGGCGCTCGTCGTGCTGGCGCAGCCGATCCTCACGGTGCTGTTCCAGCGCGGCGCGTTCAGCGGGCGCGAGGCCGCCGCAACCGCCGCGGCGCTGGCCGCCTATGCGCTGGGCCTGCCGGCCTTCGTGCTGGTCAAGGTGCTGGCGCCGGGGTTTTTCGCGCATCGCGACACGCGGACCCCGGTCAAGGTGGCAATCGCGGCGCTGGCGCTCAACCTCGCGCTCACCGTGCTGCTGATGCAGTTCCTCGCGCATGTCGGGGTGGCGCTGGCGCTATCGGCGGCCGGCTGGATGCAGGCGCTCAGCCTGTTGGTGCTGTTGCACCGGCACGGCCATCTCCGGCTCGACCGGCGCTTGCGCGACAAGCTGCCGCGGATCGCCGCCGCGACGCTCGGGATGACCGCGATCCTCGTGGCGCTGCGCTATCTGCTCGCGCCGGCATTGGCTGCGGGGGCAATGCCACGCTTCGCCGCGCTGGCTGCGTTGATTGCCGCCGGCCTGGCCGCCTTTGCCGCCCTGGCGCTAGGGCTTGGCGTCACCGACTGGCGCGAGCTGCGCGGTCGGCTGCGGCGGCAACCCGCTTGACGCCAATCGCAGGGCGGCGATAACAGCGCGATGAACCGCATCTTTTCCGGCATCCAGCCGACCGGCAACCTGCATCTCGGCAATTATCTCGGCGCGATCCGCAACTGGGTCGCGCTGCAGCACGATTTCGAGTGCATCTTCTGCATCGTCGACCTGCACGCGCTGACCTTGCCGCAGGACCCGCTCGAATTGCGCCATTCGACGCGCGAGGTGACGGCCGCCTATATCGCCGCCGGGATCGACCCCGAGCATTGCATCATCTTCAACCAGAGCATGGTCAGCGCCCATGCCGAATTGGCCTGGCTGCTCGGCTGCCTGACCCCGCTCGGCTGGCTCAACCGGATGACCCAGTTCAAGGAGAAGGCCGGCAAGCATCGCGACATGGCCGGGCTTGGCCTCTATGCCTACCCGGTGCTGATGGCGGCCGACATCCTCTTGTACAAGGCGACCCACGTGCCGGTCGGCGAGGACCAGAAGCAGCATCTCGAACTCGCCCGCGACATCGCCGGCGCCTTCAACCGGCGCTACGAGCGCGAGGTCTTCCCGCTGCCCGAGCCGCAGATCTTCGGCGAGGCGACGCGGGTCATGAGCCTGCGCGACGGCCTTAAAAAGATGTCGAAATCCGACACCTCGGACTATTCGCGCATCAACATGACCGACGATGCCGACGCGATCGCCTTGAAGATCCGCCGCGCCAAAACCGACCCGGAGCCGCTGCCGGCAACGCTCGCGGCATTGGAAGCGCGCGCCGAGGCCGACAATCTCGTCGGCATCTACGCCGCCCTGACCGGATCGACGCGCGAGGCCGCACTCGGCGACTTCGCCGGGCAGAATTTCTCGACCTTCAAGGAGGCCTTGTCCGAGGTCGC
>DATLRS010000218.1:0-4797 GCA_035534535.1 Allostellaceae bacterium
TAGAGCAGATTTCGGTCAAATTGATCGCCGCCCCCTTCGTCATCCCCGGGCTTGACCCGGGGATCCACGTGGATGGCCGGGACAAGCCCGGCCATGACGGAAAAGGGGACGATTCAACAGGAGCGGAACTGGCTCTAGCCCCGCGCCGCTGACCCGCCGCAGCCGCAGTCGATGTGGAAGATTCGCGCCGCATTGCCACCCAGGATCGCCACCCGCTCGGCCGCGGTCAGCGGCGTGCGGTCGACCACGTTGACCGGCTCCGGGTCGCCGATCCCGAACGGATAGTCGGAGCCGAGCATGATCTTGTCGGCGCCCGCCACGTCGCACAGGAAGCGCAACGCCAGCGGCTCGAACAGCACGGTGTCGAAATAGAGCCGGCGGAACCCCTCGGCCGGGTCGGCATAGTCGGGGTGGATCGCGCGGTTGCGCTTGAGCCGCCCCAGGGCATAGGGCAGCGCGCCGCCGCCATGCGACAGGACCAGCGTCATCCCGGGGAAACGGGTCAGATGGCCGGAGAACAACAGCCGCGCCACCGCAAGCGTCGAATCGGCGAGGCGGCCGACCGCGTTCACCAGATCGTAGCCGGCCAGCCGCTCGTCGCCGCAGATATAATGCGGGTGGAGGAAGATGGCCGCGCCGCGCGCCGAGGCGACCTCCCAGAACGGGTCGAGGTCGGGATCGTCGAGATTGCCGCCCACCCCTTTCGGCTGAGTCGCGATCATCGCCCCCTTGAACCCCTGGTCGAGCGCCTCATCGAGCACCCGCGCTGCCAGCGCGCCGTCCTGCAGCGGCACCGTGGCGAGCGCGGTCAGGGCGCTGAGCGAGGCGGCGTCGCGCTGCATGTGCTCGTTGTAAAAGCGCGCCCAATCGGCCGCTTCCGCGCCGGCCAATTCATAGCCATAGACATCGGTCCAGCCGCCGACCAGCTGGTGGTCGACCCGCGCCCCCTTGAGCCAGTCGCGGCGGGTCGCCAGATCGGCGAGGCGAGGCTGGATCGGCCGGCCGGGCGCGCCGCCGGCAAACGCCATGCGCGGCTGGGCGCCCTCGCTGTGCAAGGTGACCGACGGAAAGAGCCGCTTCTCGCTGCGCAAGGCCTCCAGCATGCTGCCCGGCACGACATGGGCGTGGGTGTCGATGATCATGCGGCTCTTCCTCTGGTTGTTTCCGGGCGAGCGCCTTGTGGCACATCCGGTCCCTCAGGCGCGCGGCGGGCCGAGCGGGTTGAGGCGGATGCCCGGGCGCAGGTGGCGGTAGGGCAATTCGGCCGGGTCGGAGACATGCGCGCCGGGCGCGCGCACGCAGAGCACAGCTTTGGCGATCGGCTGAAAATCGGCGCGGAAATGCACCGTCGATTTCAATGCCAGGATCGGCACCTGCGCCGGCTCGACCCCGACATGGCGAAACATCTCCTGGTCGGCCGCCTGGATGCGCCGCGCCGCGAGCACCGCCGAGACGCCGCTCGCGCTGTCGGTGACCAGCGCCATCGGGCCGATGCGAAAGCGGGCGCCGCCATACATCGGGCCGCTGCCGGTGAATTCGCCGCTGCCCAGCCGCACGACCCGCCAATCCGCCTCGACCGGCTGCTCGCCGCCATAGCCGATCTTGGCCCCGACCGCGCAGCCGAGGCTGGCGCCCTCGCCCGCCGCCACCGCCGCTTCGGCCGCTTCAGGATCGACGATCATGCCGATCACCGCGCCCTGGGCGCGTTGTGCGATCAGTGCACGCAGCAGCCCGACCGTATCGGAGGTGCCGCCGGCACCGGGATTGTCCTGGATGTCGGCGAGCACGATCGGCCGCGTGGCGCCTTGCGCCAGCCGCAGGGCCTCGCTAACCGCCTCGTCGGGGTCGTAGAGCCTGCCGGCGAAATCACCCTCGCGCGCGTGGATCGCGGCAACGATCCGGTCGGCGGCGGCCTCGGCGGCGTCGCGGTCATGGCCGTAGACGACCAGCGCCGGGCCGCATTGGGCGATGTCGGCCGGCGGAAAACCGGGGGTATGGGTGACGGCGACGATGCCCTGGTTGTGCGAGGCCCCGGGACCTTTCGCAGAACCGCCGCGCTCGACCTCGTCGATCAGCGCAAAGATGCCCTTCGCTGGCTCGGCCATCGTGCATTGCCACACCAGCGGGATCAGGAAATCGATCTGGCGATAGGCCTTGTAGAGCGGCCGGCGCTCGCTCAACAGGCGGTCGAGCAAACGCGCGGCGCGAGCGCCCGTTTCCCCCATGTCGATATGCGGATAGGTGCGGTAGCCGAGCATCGCGCTGGCGTGCGCTACCATCTGCGCCGTCATGTTGGTGTGGTAATCGAGGCTGGCGACGACCGGGATCCGGTCGCCGACGAGCGCGCGGATGCGGCGCAGCAATTCGCCCTCACCGTCCTCCAGATGCGCGGCGACCATCGCGCCGTGCAGGTCAAGATAGATGCCGTCGACAAGTCCCCTGGCGGCACCCTGCGCCGTGAGATCTTCGAGGATCGCGCCGGCGACCCGCTCATAGGCGTCGCGCTCGACATACGAGGAGGGTGGCGCCGAGCACCAGCACAGCGGCAGCAATTCGTGGCCGCGTCCCTTGAGCGCCGCGATCGCGCCGGCGATCGGGATGTTGTAGCCCTCCACCGCCTCGATCAGCTCGGCGCCGCGCACGAACCCCGGCCACGCATCGGCCCGCGCGAAATCGTCCCAGGTGGCGCGCTGCGGCGCAAAGGTGTTGGTCTCGTGCTGAAACCCGCCAACCGCGATCCGCGCCATCCGCCGCCCTCCGCCAGGCCATCGCCAGGCCATCGCCGCTCTCGGCGCCGTTCTCTAGCACGTTCGCAACGCTGCCTCAGCCCGAATCGGGATGCGATGTGGCGGGGTGATGGCCTAGACTTCGCCGCGCCTGCTCCCGCTGCGAAGGTTTGCCCGATGACCGCTTACCGCTTTTGCACCGTCGCCGACGAAGGCCGGGTGCGCACCGTCACGATCAACCGGCCCGAAGTGATGAATGCGCTGCACAGCGAGGCGCATTGGGAGTTCGACGCGGTGTGGAACGAGTTTGCCGCGCGCGAGGATCTCTGGGTCGGGATCATCACCGGCGCCGGCGAGCGGGCGTTTTCCGCCGGCAACGATCTGAAGGTCCAGGCCGCCGGCCGCCGCGGTCCCCGCCCCAGCACCGGCTTTGCCGGCCTGTCGCACCGCTTTGACCTGGATAAGCCGCTGATCGCCGCGGTCAACGGCGTCGCGATGGGCGGCGGGTTCGAGACGGCGCTCGCCTGCGACATCATCGTCGCCGCGGCCAACGCGGTGTTCGCCCTGCCCGAGCCGCGCGTCGGCCTGATCGCCGGCAGCGGCGTCCACCGCCTGCCGCGCATGATTCCCCAGAAGGCGGCGCTCGGCATGATCCTGACCGGGCGGCGCGTCTCGGCCGCCGAGGGGATGGCGCTCGGCTTTGTCAACGAGGTCGTGCCGGCGGGCGAGGCGCTTGCCGCGGCCAGGCGCTGGGCGGCGCAGATCCTCGAATGCTCGCCGATGGCGATCCGCGCCTCGAAACAGGTCGTCTACCAGAGCCTCGACGAGCCGACCCTCGCCGCGGCGATGGCTCGCACCTATCCGGCCGCCGAAGCCAACATCGCCAGCCAGGACTACCTCGAGGGCCCCAAGGCCTTCGCCGAACGCAGGAAGCCCAATTGGCAGAACCGCTGAAAGATGCGGGCTATCGATCCCCAAAAACGCGGTGTTTATCGATGATACCGCGGTTAATGGTTAATCTCCGAGCGGCGCGATCTTTTGCGATAAACGGCATCAATTTCCGAGCGCCGGGTTCACTGCGAGCCGCGTTTGGCAATACGTAGCACGCCGACGCTGTCTGCGCCGCGAAGCCCTGCCCGGACAAAGCGGATCTTATCGTCCGCCAAACTGCTGCGCTCAGCGCCTGCGACGGTGCTTTGAGCGGGTAACAACGGTCACAGCGTCGGCCCCGGCGTTAAGGCCGCGCCTTGCCTGATCGAGCGCCCTTCGTCACACCGCGATCGAGTCCATCAGCGAGCCCATGAAGACGACGGCTGAAGAAAGGGCGGTCGCATGTTCTATCGCCCACATTGCGGCTTGCGTGCGATTGTTGACACGGATTTTGCGAAGCAGGCTCTTGACGTGAACCTTCACGGTCGCTTCGGCGATGTTGAGCGAGCGCGCGATGTGCTTATTGGAAGCGCCTTGGGTCAGCTGCTTCAAAATGATCTGTTCCCGCTGCGACAACCTTGCGGCATCGGCGGAAGGCGCCACGTCGTTCGGCGGCTGCAGCTCGGCGCACTCCGATGCCATCTCGGCCAGATCGGGGACAGCATCCAGCTGCGGCCCCCAGCCCTTCATCATCTGGTTGAGCCCCCGCGGGATCACGACCCCGCCCAGCAGCACCACCTCGAGCGTTTGCACGAGCGCCTCTGGGGTCAGCTCATCCTTGATCAAATAGCCGTCGACGCCCGCCTCGATCGCGGCGAGCAGTTCCTGCGGACGGAACTGCTCCGCAAGGATGACGGTACGGAGTTTTTCGCCGCGCGCCTTCAGCGAGGCGACGTGCGAGAAGGTGGCGCCACACTCCTCCGCGCCATCAAGGCCGAGGAGCATCAGGCATTGCCCGTTTTTCAGGGCACTGTCCGGAAGCTCATACAGCGCCGAGCAACCAGCCGCGATCCGAAAGCGACCGCCGGCGAGGACATGCGCCAGCCCAGCGCGAAACAGGGCGCTCTTATCAATGATCATGATCGGGATCGGCTGGACCCGCTTCCGGAAGCGCGGGGGTGGACCGGGCGATTTGCCCGGA
>DATLRS010000219.1:0-4263 GCA_035534535.1 Allostellaceae bacterium
GATCGCGCCCAGCCCCTCGGCGACGACGCCCCCGGCCGCCGGCCGCGTCACGCAATAGAGTTCGGCGTAGATGCGCTCGTGATCGAACACCCTCTGGCCGATGACGCGCGGCGCCAGCCGCTCGATGACGGCGGTGATGCCGGGCGAGCCGAAGCCTTCGTCGAACTCGCTCCAGCCGACAATGCCGTCATCGGTCGACAGCTTGAGGAAATAGTAGCTGCGCCAGCCGGCATCGCAGCGCAGCACGTCGAGCCCCGTGACCTTCATTGCCGTCGCTCCCCCGCCTCAACCCTGCGTCGCGGTCTTGGGCCTCAGCCCTGCATGATCGGCTCGCCGCGGATGTATTTGCCGCGGCAGAACATCAGCGTCGGCTTGTCGGTATAGGCAAAGCGCTCGACATGGCCGATGAAGATGATGTGGTCGCCGCCGTAATGGCGGAATTCGTTGCGGCACTCGAAATGCGCCGCCGAGCCGATCAGCACCGGGGCGCCCGATTCCGGGATGATGTGATCGACATCGGCGAACTTGTCCTCGATCTGCTTGGCAAAGCGGTTGGACAGCTCGATCTGGTCGTAGGCCAGGATGTTGACGACGAAATGGGTGCTCTCCTGGAACGCCGGCAGGCTGTTGGCGTAGAGCGAGCTGCTCCACAGCACCAATGGCGGGCTCAGCGACACCGAGGTGAAGGAGTTGGCGGTCATCCCGGTCATGTAGCCGCTTTTGGTGCGGGTGGTGATGATCGTCACGCCGGTGGCAAACGAGCCGAGCGCGTTGCGCAGCTCGCGCACGTTGAATCCCTCGGCCGAGGTGCTGTGCACCGTGGCCTGATGGCTGCCCGGCATGTCCACCGGTGTATCTTTTGACACGGCAAGTCCTCGAATTTCGCGGTTACAGCGTCGCGTCCGGCGTCAGGCCGAGTGCCACGCGGCCGTACATCGCACCGTTGATGTCCCAGTTCAGGACGTAATGCGCATTGGCGGCATGCACGTTGCGGAAGGCGCGCTGCAGCGGGTTTCTTTCATAAATGGCGCCACCGCCAGCGGCGCCAAACAACACGTCAACGGCCCGGGTACACATGGTCGCGGCGTAGGCGCCGTCGCGGCGATAGCGCGCCCGCTGCTCGAGGCTCGGCATTTGGCCCTCGGTGACGATGCGCGTCGCCTCGTCGCAATCGGTAAGAATGACGGCGCGGGCGGCATCGGTGATCGCCGTCGCCTCGGCGAGGTGGATTTGCAAGGTGACGAAATCGGCGAGGCTGCGGCCGGTGTAGTAGCTGGTGCGGGTGCGCGTCGTCTCGGTGAAATACTCGATCGCGCCCTGCGCGATGCCGAGCGAAACGCCGGCAATGCAAAAGGCGAAGAGGCTGATCGCCGGCAGCCGGTAGAGCACTGCCGGATTTACCTCGCTGCCCGGGTTGGGGCCGCCGGTGATCTGATTGACCGCGATCGTCCGGTATTCCGGGACGAACACGTCCTCGACCGCGACATCCTTGCTGCCGGTGCCGGCGAGACCGATGACGTGCCAAGTGTCGATGATCGTGTAGTCGCTGGCCGGCAGCGCGAAGATCCGCGGCTCGCTGGCCCCCGCCTCTTCATCGAGGACGATCGCGCCGATCAGGTTCCAGGAAGCCGGATCGACGCCGCTCGAAAACGGCCAGCGCCCGGTCAAGCGATAGCCGCCATCGACGCGTCGGGCACGGCCGCGCGGAAAGGTCAGCGCCGAGCCGATCAGATTGTCGGGCGACTGCCCCCAGATCTCGTCCTGCGCCTGTTGCGGCCACATGCCGAGCAGCCAGTGATGCGCGGCGAGGTTGGCCAGCACCCAGGCGGTCGAGCCGCAGCCCCGGCCGATCACCGCGACCAGTTCCACGAGCGAACGGAACGGCAGCTGGCTGCCGCCGACCCGCTTTGGCTGCAAGGTGCGGAAGAGCCCGCTCTGGTGCAGATCGGCGATCGTCTCGTCGGGCAGGCGGCGCAATTCCTCGGCGCGGCCGGCGCGTTCGCGCAGCACCGGCACGAGCGCCTCGGCGCGCGCCAGCAGCTCGGCAGCATCGGGTGGACCGCCCTGGTGTTGCGTCTTGGCGTTGGGCATCGCGGCACCTCGTTCCTTGCCGGCGGCCGGTGCCGCGCGACAACCCACTCTACTCGCCGCGCCGGCGTTTGTCTTCGCTGCGGCGCTTATCATAGAGTTGTTTATCGGCGGGCAAGCGGAGGAGAGCGCGGGTGATCTACATGGTCGAAATGAACTTCCCGCATCCCGCGCGCGCCGCCGAATGGCACGCCTGGTATCGCGCCCATATCCAGGTGCTGCTGACGGTTCCGGGGTTCCGCGCCTCGCAGCGCTTTCAGGCGATCGTCGAGACCCCATCGCCCTATCTCGCGCTGCACGAGGTTGCTTCGGCGGCGCTGTTCGACAGTCCGGCCTATCGCGCGCGCGGCGGCCCGGCCTCGACCGGCGAATGGCGCGACTTGCAGACCGAGTGGCACCGCAACCTGCTCGACGGGCTGGAGGCGACCCCGGACGTACCGGATGACGCCCATCTGCTGCTGCTGCGCGATGCCCGCGAGGCGGTGTTGCCGGAGCCGGTCGCCATCAGCTGGCTGCGCGCGGCCGGGCTCGACGGCAGCATCGCCCTATGCGGACTGGCGGTGATCGCCGACCCGGCGCCGTTCGTCCCGCTCGCCCAGCGCGACCCGCGCATCCGCCTCTACCGGCCGATCAGCGAAAAGATCCGCGCCGCCGCGCCCACGCTCGCCGGCTAACCGCGCAAACCGATAGCGAAGGGCGGCCAATCGGGGCAAGATTGCAGCGCGATAGAGCGGGCGATGTCTCGGCGCCCGCAACCCGGCCGCCCGACGCATCCGACGCCGGCGCCGCGAACAGAGCGAGGGAACGCCATGTCGAACTACCGCCTGATTTCCGCCGACTCACACGTCAACGAGCCGCCCGATTTGTGGGCGACGCGGGTCGACCAGAAGTACCGGGAGCGCGCCCCGCGCCTGGCGCTCGACCTGCCGGGCAAGGAGGGCGCCTATTTCCTCTATGAGGGCTATGCGCCGCATCCGATCGGGATCGGCTTTGGCGCCGGCAAGACGCCGGAGGAATTGAAGGAGTTCCTGACCAAGGCGACCTATGCCGACGCCCGCGCCGGCGGCTGGGACCCGGCCGAGCGCAAGAAGGACAACGCCGTCGACGGCGTCGAAGCAGACGTGCTCTACACGACGCTCGGCTTCCGCATCTTCTGGCTGCGCGATGCCGCGCTGCAGGCCGATTGCTTCCGCGTCTACAACGATTGGCTGGCCGAGTTCTGCGCCTATGACCCGAAGAATATGGCCGGTCTGGCGATGATCTCGCTCTATGACCCGAAGGCGGGTGCCAAGGAACTCGGGCGCTGCGCCAAGATCGGCCTCAAAGGCGCGATGATCTGGTGTTCGCCGCCGCAGGACCAGCCCTACAGCTCGGACATGTACGATCCGTTCTGGGCCGCCGCCGAGGAACTGAAGATGCCGGTCAGCCTGCACGCGATCACCGGCATGGGCGAGAGCCAGACAAGCCTCAGCCAGCGCTACATGCTCTCGACCGTGATCTCGCACGAGGTCGAAAAATCGTTGAGCACGCTGATCTTCACCGGCGTTCTCGACCGCTTCCCCAAGCTGCAGATCGTCTCGGCGGAAAACAATATTGGCTGGATTCCCTATTACCTGCAGCGGATGGACCGGGTCGCCAAGCGGTCGCGCGCCTCGGCCGGCTTCACGATCAAGTTGACCCCGAGCGAGTATTTCCAGCGCCAGATCTGGGCCACCTACATCGACGACTATGTCGGGGTGCAGAGCCGCAAATTCGTCGGCGTCGATCGCATCATGTGGTCGTCGGACTACCCGCACCAGGCCTCCACCTGGCCGCATTCGCAGGAGGTGGTGGCGCGCGATTTTGCCGACGCCAGCGCCGAGGACATCTTCAAGATCACCCGCGGCAACGTCGCCCGCCTCTACGGCTTCACGGCGTAACGCGCATGCCCCTCACCCTGACCCTCTCCCCGCAGGCGGCGCGAGGGGACGCGCTGAGAGGCTTGCCGCATTCTCCCTCTCCCCGCCTGCGGGGAGAGGGCGGGGTGAGGGGCTGCTATCGGGTTTGAACGGAGGCCGTCATGCAGTTGAGCCGTGAGGAGTTGCTGCGGGCCTATCGCAGCATGGTGACGATCCGCCGTTTCGAGGAGCGGGTGCAGGACGAATTCTCGAAAGGCGTAATTCCCGGCTTTGTGCA
>DATLRS010000220.1:0-11759 GCA_035534535.1 Allostellaceae bacterium
GTGCACGACAGCGCGGCGCACCGCCCCTTCTTGTGCTAGCCTCGCGGGCCCCAGCGAAAAGGCCGAAACCGATGCCGCCAACCCCGCCCGCCGAAGAGGCCATCACCCACGATCCCGCCTATCAGGCCGTGGCGCCCGACGATTTTGCGGCGATGGTGGCGGTCGAGCGCTATGGCAGGCGCTCGGACGCGTTCGATGCGATCATCGGCGCGACGCACGACCATTTCTGGGACCCCTACAACCCAGCCTATCTCGATTTCGCAACGCCGTTCGACGTCGAGCGCGACCCGGTCGTGGCGCTGGAGCGCTTCCCCGAACTCAACTGCGCCGCCACCGAGCATCTCGACGAGGGGCAGAAGATCCGCCTCGCCAACCAGATCCAGCGCTGGAACCTGTCCAACATCCTGCATGGCGAGCAGGGCGCGCTGTCCCTTTCGGCCTCGCTGTGCGACATCCTCTTCGATCCCGGCGCCCAGGAATATGCCGCCAACCAGGCGCGCGAGGAGGCGCGCCACGTCGCCGCCTTCGGCCGCTACGTCGCGGTGCGCTGGGGCACGCCCTATCCGGTCGGGCCGCTGCTCGGCGAATTCCTCGGCGACATCGTGGCGACGCCGCTCGTCTACAAAAAGCTCGTCGGCATGCAGATGCTGCTGGAGGGGCTGGCGATGGGCGCCTTCGCCAATCTGCACGCGCATGCCCGCGACCCGCTCTTGAAGCGGCTCGTCCAACTGGTCATGACCGACGAAGCCTTCCACCACAAATTCGGCAAGATCTGGGCCGACCGCACCCTGCCGCGGCTGACGCGCGACGAGCATGAGCGGGTCGAGGACTGGACTGCGCAGGTCTTCGAGACGCTCTTGTTCAACCTGTCGAGCATCGCCCAGCGCGGCTACATCTACGAACAGTTCGGCCTCGACCCGAAGGCATTGCGCGAGTCGGTCAAGGAGGCTTTTTCGGGCGGCCGCAAGCGCGCGATGCGCGAGAGCACCAACGTGTTCCGCGTCTTGGTCAAGACCTTGTTCAAGGCCGGCATCGTCACCGAGCGCACGATCCATGTTTACGCCGCCTGGATCGACACCGAGGCGATGGAAGCCGAGGGCGATCAGATGGTCGGCGACGCGATCGCCGCCGAGGGCATCGAATACCTGCGCGAGATCAACCGCAGCCGCCGGGTCATCGGCCAGAAGCCGCTGGCGGTATAGCTGCTCCGGGCAATCGGCTGGTTGCCGCGCGGCACCGCCGTGCTAGGGTTCGCCTGCCCTTTTCAAGGCTAACCCGAGCGGAGGAAACCATGGCCCAATCAGCAAACCCCTCGCGCGACGCCGTCCGCGATGTCGTGCCCGACCTGATCAAGTACAGCGAGACCGTGCTGTTCGGCGAGGTGTGGGAGCGCCCCGGCCTGAAAAAGCGCGACCGCAGCCTGATTGTCGTCGCGACGCTGATTGCACTCGGCCGCGAGCGGCAACTGCCGGGACATCTGCAGCGGGCCCTCGACAATGGCGTCACCAAGGCCGAGATCAGCGAGATCATCACCCATCTCGCCTTCTATGCCGGCTGGCCGGCGGCGATGACCGCGGCGCAGATTGCCAAGGACGTGTTCGCGAAAAACCCGTGAGAAAACCCCTTTCCCGCATTGCGGGAGAGGGAGGGACCCGGCGCGAAGCGCTGGGAGGGTGAGGGGCTTTCGGTTGCAGGCGCCCTCACCCGGCTCGCTCCACTCGCCACCCTCTCCCGCAATGCGGGCGAGGGGCAATTGTTTGGAGGCAAAAAGATGAAGGTCGGATTTATCGGGCTCGGCACGATGGGTGCCAGCATGGCGGCGAACCTGCAAAAGGCCGGTTATGAACTCGTCGTCCACGACGTTCGCCGCGCCGCGGCCGAGCGCCATCTCGCTGCCGGCGCGGCCTGGGCCGACACGCCGAAGGCGTTGGCCGCAGAGTGCGAGGTCATCTTTACCTCGCTCCCCGGGCCGCCGGAGGTCGAGGCTGTCGCGCTGGGCGACAACGGCCTCATTGCCGGGATGAAGGACGGCAGCGCCTATTTCGACCTGTCGACCAACTCGCCGACGCTGGTGCGCGAAATCAACCGGCGCTTTGCCGAAAAGCACCTCTATATGCTCGACGCGCCGGTCAGCGGCGGGCCGAAGGGTGCGGCCTCCGGGCGCCTCGCCTTATGGGTCGGGGGCGATGAGCAGATTTTCAACCGCCACAAAAAGGTGCTCGACGCGATCGGCGACCAGGCGCGCTTTATCGGCCCGATCGGCGCCGGTTCGGTGGCGAAGCTCGTGCACAATTGCGCCGGCTATGCGGTGCAATGCGTGATGGCCGAAGTCTTCACGATGGGGGTGAAGGCCGGGGTCGAACCCCTGGCGTTATGGGAGGCGGTGCGGCAGGGCGCCGGCGGCAGGCGGCGCACCTTCGAGGGGCTGGCCGACCATTTCCTGCCCAACAAATACGACCCGCCCGATTTCGCGCTGCGCCTGGCGCACAAGGACGTGACGCTGGCGACCCAGCTGGGGCGCGAGATGAAGGTGCCGATGCACATGGCCAATCTGGCGCTCGACGAGTTGACCGCGGCCCTCAACCGCGGCTGGGAGAACCGCGACTCGCGGGTCGCGATGTTGCTGCAGCAGGAGCGCGCCGGGGTGACGATCGAGGTCGCCGAAGCCGAGCTGAAAGCCGCCATCGAGCGCGACGGCAAGGTCTAGGATCAGCCTAGCGCGACCAGCGTCAGCAGCACGACAAAGGCGGCGACGGCGAGGCTGGCATGGGCGCCGACCAGCATGGCGGCGGGGCGATGCCGCCGCCACGCGGTCAGCGCCAGCACGAGGCCCAGCGCCAGCGTCAAGGCCAAGAGGCCGAGCGCGATCGGGCCGAAACCGGCGGTGCCCATGCCAGTGGCCGGCTGTCCGCGGCGCAGCGCGAGCGTCAGCGCGACGAGGCTCGCCGCACCCAGCGCCGCGTGCGCGACGGGGATCGCCCGGGCGATCGTCCGAGGGATCGTCCCGGGTGGCGGCGTTGCCACCGGCCGCTTGACGAAGAGGATCGCGAGGCCGGCGCCGATCACCACAGCGGCGCACAAGAGGCCGAAGGCCAGCGCCAGCATCAGATGCCGGATCGCGCGCCAAGTCGCCCGGCCGCCGGCTTGAAGCGCGGCATGACCTCCTCGCACCACAGGCGCAGCGAGTTCATCACCTGCTCGTGCGACAGCATGCTGCCGGGATTGATCTCGGCCGAGACGCCGTCGAGATCGGCCGCCTCGCGCAGTTCCTCCAGCCGCTCGATCACCATCGCGGGGGTGCCGACGATGCCCTTTTCGCGCAGCACCTCGTCATAGCCGAGCGGGCCGCGCAGCAGATCGGCGCGGTAGGACGAGAAGCGCATCATGCCGGCTTGCGCTTCGGCGAGCGCGCTCGCGCGGGTGGCGCCGATATAGACCGGCGTCTGCAGGTAAAGCCGCGCCCGGCCGGGGTGCCCGGCTGCCGCCCACGCTTCGCGATAGGCGCGGGCGTGCTCGGCAAGTTCGCCGAGCGGGCTGGCGCGCACCGCCGAGAACAGCGGATAGCCGAGCCGGCCGATCGCCGAATAGGTGTCGTGCTGGCTGGCCGCAATGCGGATCTCGGGGTGCGGCTGTTGCACCGGGCGCGGCACCAGCGTGAAATTATCGAAGCTGTGATAGCGCCCCTGATGCGAACAGACCGGCTCGGTCCACGCCTTCTTGATGATGTCGAGGCTCTCGGCGAACCGGTCCTGGCTCTCCTCGTAGGCGATGCCGTAGGCGTTGTAGGCGCGCGGAAAAGCGCTGCGTCCGACCCCGAAAATCAGCCGCCCGCCGCTGATCTGGTCGATCGTCGCGGTCTCTTCGGCAAGGCGCAGCGGGTGGCCGAGCGGCAGGATCTGCACCGCGGTGCCGATGCCGATGCGGCTGGTGCGGGCGGCGATCGCGCTCGCCACCGTGAGCGGCGCCGACAATAGCGAGCGCGTCGGGTTCATGTGGATCTCGGCGAGCCACACGACATCGAGGCCCCAGCGCTCGGCAGCCGCGATCTGCGCGAAGGAATTGGCGAACGCCTCCGCCTGGGAGGCCGCCCCGGTCGACCAGAACTCGTGAAAGATGCCGAATTCCATCACCGCCCCAATGTCTCGCACGCCGCATCGCCCCGCCGCATCGCCCCGCCGCATCGCCCGGGGCCGGCCGGCACTATGGCGATCGCCGCCGGGTTTTACGAGGCTGTGATGCTCGCGCCGCCTTCCCCAAGCCTCCCGGTTACGCGACGACGTTGAACCGCTGATCGTCGTCCGTCGCCATGTCGTTGACGAGGTTGATCTCCCAGGTGAGGTATTCCTGCATCGCCGCTTCGCGGCCCTGGCCGCGCTCGCGCGCCGACAGCACCACGTCGTCGGGCTCGCTGGCCATGCGGGTTGCCCCGGTCTCGATCGGGAAGCCGGCTTTGACCCAGGCCTGCGTGCCGCCGGCCAGCGCCATCACCGGCACGGCGGTGTTCCGCGACAGCTCGGCCGCCGCCAGCCGCGCCAGCGCGCCGTCCGGCGAGGTCAGCACGATCGCATCCGCCTTGGGGAGCGCCGCGAGCGCCTCGGCGAGACGCGAGCGGATCGCGAACCAGGCGCCGGGAATATGGCCCCGGCCATATTGCCGGCTCAGCTCGAGATCGATGATTGCGGTGTTGCCCGCCGCCAGCCGGTCGCGCAGCTCGGCCGGCGCGATCGTAACGACGGCAACGGCGTCGAGGCCGAGGACGCGCGGCACATGCGGCCCCGCGGTCCAATCGCCCTGCGCCGGGCCGGCGACCAGCACCGCGACCTCCGGCCATCCCATCTGCGTCAGCCAGGAGGCGGTCATCGTAGCGCGGATGCCGTTGTCGTCGACCAGGACGACGCGCGCGCCCCAGGTTGCGATATGCGCATCGGTTTCCTGCACCAGCTGTCCGCCCGGCGCCGAGCGGGCGCCCTGCAGGTGGCCGGCGGCGTATTCCTCGGGCGTGCGCACGTCGAGGACATAGAGGCTGCGGCGGTCCGCTTCGGCGCGCCAGCGAGCCAGCGTCGCCTTGTCGATGCGCTGAACGGAGCAGCGCGCCGCGACGCGCGCCGCCGCCTCGGTTGCCGCCTTCAGCCCGGCCTCGGAGATTTCCGGCGGCTGCCGCGTCGCGCCATTCACCACATCGAACCCGGCCAGGTGCCAGGCCATCGTGCCGTCTTTCAACGACACGATCTTGTTGGCAAACCCGGCGTTGCGCAGCGATTGCGCGCCGATGATGCTGCGGGTGCGGCCGCCGCAATTGACGATAACCGTCGTGTCGGGCGACGGCGTCAGGTCGGCGAAGCGATAGACCAGCTCGGCGCCGGGGACGCTGATCGCGGTCGGAATGCTGTTGTTGTGGTATTCCTCATAGGAGCGGCTGTCGTAGATCGCGATGTCGGCACCGCTGGCGATCAGCTGTTGCAGGTCGGGCGCCGAAATCCACGGCGTGCCGGCCTCGTGCTCGACGACCTCGGCAAACGCTTTGCTCGGCACATGCACGCCGCTGTAGATGCGATAGCCGGCCGCTTCCCAGGCGGCGATGCCGCCCTCCAGCACCGCGACGTTGCTGTAGCCGAGCGCGCTCATGCGGCGGGCGGCGCGCGATGCCGATCCGTCGCCGTCGTCGCACCAGACGACCCGGGCGGCGCGGCGCGGCACCAGATCGTCGACCATCAGTTCGAGCCGGCCTAGCGGCACGCAGGAGGCCAGCAGCAGGTGGCGGCGGTTGAAGATCCCCTCCTCGCGCGCGTCGAGCAGGGCGATCTCGCCGCCGTCGTGCAACTGTGCCTTCAAATCCCGTGCGCTGATTTGTGTGATCTCGCTGGTCACCTGTCTGCTCCCTTGCTGGCGAAAAAACGGTTCTCCGGCCGCGGCAGGCCGAGGTTTTCCCGCAATGTCTTGCCCTCGTATTCGCGGCGGAACAGGCCGCGCCGCTGCAATTCCGGCACGATTCGGTCGACGAAATCGTCGAGCCCGCCCGGCACCCACGGGAACATGATGTTGAACCCGTCGCAGGCGTTGCCGAAAAAGAACTCCTCCATCTGGTCGACGATCGTCTTGGGTGTCCCGACCATCGCCAGCCCGCCATAGCTGCCGGCGATCTGCGCCAGCTGGCGCACCGTCAGATTGTCGCGCCGGGCGCGCGCAATGACGCGCTCGCGGCCGCTCTTGGAGGCGTTGCTTTCCGGGATGTCGTCGGGCAACGGCGCGTCGAGGTCGAAGCGGGACGCATCGCAACCGAGCGCGATCGACAATGCGGCGATGCCGCTGTCCGGATGCACGAGGCTGTCGAGCAGGGCGCGCTTCTGCTGGGCCTCCGCGACCGTGTCGCCGACCACGACGAGGCAGCCCGGCAGGATCTTGATGTGCTCCGGATCGCGCCCGAGACGCTGGGCGCGGCCTTTGACGTCGGCATAATAGGCCTGCAAATCGGCGAGGCGGCCGCCGCTGGCGAAAATCATCTCGGCGGTCTCGGCGGCGAGCTGCCGGCCGGCGTCGGACGCACCGGCCTGGACGATGACCGGCCAGCCCTGGATCGGCCGCGCGATGTTCAAGGGCCCGCGCACCGAGAGGAACTCGCCCTGGTGATCGAGCACATGCATGCGGTCGGGGTCGAAATAGAGGCCCTCCTCGACATCGCGGACAAAGGCATCCTCGGCCCAGCTGTCCCACAGCCCGGTCACGACATCGTAGAACTCGCGGGCACGGCGATAGCGCTCGCCATGCTCCATATGCTCGGTCAGCCCGAAATTGAGCGCCGCGTCGGGGTTCGAGGTGGTGACGAGGTTCCAGCCGGCGCGCCCGCCGCTGATGTGGTCGAGGGAGGCAAAGCGGCGGGCGATCATGTAGGCCGGCTCGAAGGTGGTCGAGGCGGTTGCGATCAGCCCGAGATGCGCGGTCGCCATCGCCAGCACCGGCAGCAGCGTCAGCGGATCGAACGAGGTGACGGTGGCGCTGCGCTTCAAGGCCGCCATCGGCATGTTGAGAACGGCCAGATGATCGGCCATAAACCACGCGTCAAAGCGACCCTGCTCCAGCTTCTGCGCGAAACCGATCAGGTGCTTCAGGTTGAAGTTGGCGTCGGGGTAGGCGCCGGGATAGCGCCACCAGGCGGTATGGATGCCGACCGGGCGCATGAAAGCCCCCAACCGCATTTGTCGCGACGATGCCATGCCCGCTTCTCCCCGGCCGCAATCGGCATGATATTAGCCTCCCGCGGGCGCGGGAGGAGCATGTTAGAATCGCGCGAGGCAACGGGAGTTCGACGCATGGCTGAGGCGGCGCGACTATTGATGATCGTCGGTGCCGCGACGCCGCCCGGCCGGCTCGCCGCGGCGGTCGCGGCGGCGGCGGAGATCGCCCGGCGTGATGCGCCCGATGTCGCGGTGGACATTCTCAATCTCGCCGAGACGCCGGTCGAGACCTGCGACGGCCGGCCGCTCGAGGCCTATGGCGAGGCGACGCGGCGGGCCGTTGCTCTGATCGGCGCGGCCGCGGCGGTGCTGATCGCCGCACCGGTCTACCGCGCGAGCTTTCCGGGCGTCCTCAAAAACCTGCTCGACCTGACCCCGGTCGAAGCCCTGCAGAACAAGCCGGTCGGTATCGTCGCGATGGGCGGCTCGCCGCACCACTATCTCGCCGTCGACGGCCAGTTGCGGCCGGTGCTGGCGTGGTTCGGGGCGCTCGTCGCGCCGACCGCGGTTTATCTGACCGGCAGCGATTTCCAGGAAGGCCGGCTCTCCTCGCAGACCGCCCGCACAGATATTGCGGCGCTCGGCGCCACGCTCGTCGCGCTGGCGCGGCGGCTCGATCAGGCCGCGCTCGGGCCGCTGCCGCTGGCCGCAAAGTTCACCTGACGCGACCGCCCGACAGCGGATATAATTGGCCGCGACAAGCGCCGGATAACGCCGCAGACGGAGGAGAGCCATGCATCTGATGTACTTCACCGAGCAGCCGATGTCGGCCTATCCGTCGGACATTGGGCTCGCCACCGGCCATACCGCGCTGATGTTCCCGAACAAATACTTCGATCCGGCGGCCGGCAGCCGCCTCTATAACGAATATCTCGAGCACTACATCATGTGCGACGAGCTGGGCTTCGACGGCATCATGCTGAACGAGCACCACAATGCGCCGTTCTGCATGCAGGCCAAGGCCAACATCTTCGCCGCAATCCTCGCCGCCGCGACGAAGAACGTGAAGATCGTCATGCTCGGCAACCCGCTGCCGCTGGCCGAAAACCCGGTGCGGCTCGCCGAAGAACTGGCGATGATCGACATGATCTCGAAGGGCAGGCTGGTGTCCGGCTTTGTGCGCGGTGGCGGCCAGGAGCAGCTCGCCACCGGGGTCAACCCGGCCTTCAACCGCGAGCGCTTCGAGGAGGCGCACGATCTGGTGGTCGCCGCCTGGACCCGGCCGGGGCCGTTCCGCTGGGAGGGGACGCACTACCAGCACCGCGTTGTCAACCCGTGGGCGGTGCCGCTGCAAAAGCCCTATCCGCGGGTGTGGATCCCGGGCGTCATCAGCCCCGAGACGATCGTCTGGGCGGCGCAGCACGGCTATCCGTATATCGCGCTGAACACCCCAGTCGAGCGGACGAGGCAGATCTGGCAAATTTACGATGAGACTGCCGCCGCGGCCGGCTTCCAGGGCGGGCCGGATTACCACGGCCTCTTGAAACAGATCCACGTCGCAGAGACCGAGGAAAAGGCGATCGAGAACGCCGCGCAATTCCGGTGGATGCAGGGCGAGTTCACCGGTCTGGCCCACCCGGTATGGAGCACGCCCTCGGGCTATGGCAGCCCGGTCAACCGTCGCGGGTTTGTCGAGTTTGCCTCTGGCCGCGCGTCGAACCCGCGCGGCCGGCCGTCGCTGGAAAAGCAGATGGACGAATTGATGATCATCGCCGGTACGCCGAAGACGGTCATCGCCAAATTGCGCATCCTCTTGGAGGAGACGCGGCCCGGCATTCTCGGGCTTTGGGGCAATGACGGTACGGTCACCCATCAGGACGCCAAGACCTGCATCCGCCTGATGGGCCAGGAGGTGCTCCCGGCGGTGCGCGAGATGGCCAAAGAGTTCGGCCTCAAGAGCCCGTTCGAGTCGAACCAGCCGGTCAGCGTCGACTATATGCCCGGGCATCGGCCGGCAGCGCGAGCGGCAGCCGAATAGCAGCGCCGGTTCGCGAATCGTGATCCGGGGATGAAGCCGGCGGCCTTCGAGTACGCTCGCCCCGAGAACGTCGAGGAGGCCGTCGCGCTGCTGGCAAGTCATGCCGGCGAGGCGAAGGTTCTGGCCGGCGGCCAGAGCCTGGTGCCGCTGATGAATTTTCGGATGTTGCGTCCGCGCGTGCTGGTCGACGTCAACCGCGTGGCCGAACTCGACTTTGTTGCCGAGCATGCCGGCGGGCTGCGGATCGGCGCGTTGACCCGGCATCACACGCTGGAGATGTCGCCGCTGGTCGCCGCGCGCTTCCCGGTGCTCGGCGCCGCGATGGCGCATGTCGCGCACCTGGCGATCCGCAACCGCGGCACGATCGGCGGCAGCCTCGCCCATGCCGATCCGGCCGCCGAGTTGCCGATGATCGCGCTGTTGCTGGAGGCGGTGATCCACACCCGCGCCGCCACCGGTCCGCGCCAGCACGCCGTGCGCGATTTCTTTCTCGGTCCCCTGACCACGGCGCTCGCCGAAGACGAGTTGGTCAGCGAGATCATCCTGCCGGCATTGCCGCCCGGCACCGGCTGGGGCTTCGAAGAGGTTGCGCTGCGCCACGGCGACTTCGCCATCGCCGCCGTTGCCGCGACGCTGCGCCTCGCCGACGGCAAAATCGCCGAGGCGCGGCTGGCGGCGATGGGCGTCGGAGAGACGCCGTTGCGGCTGGGCGGCGTCGAAGCCCGCCTCGTCGGGCAGCAGATCGACGCCGGCCTGATCGCGGAAGCTGCGGCGCAGGCGGGCGCGGAAGTCCAGCCCGCCGGCGATCTGCGGGGCTCGGCCGCGTATCGCCGTCACCTCGTCGCGGCACTGAGCGAGCGGGCGCTGATCGCCGCCCGGGACTGCTGCCCGGCCGGCGCCGCATGACCGGGACGCCGACGATCGAAATCACCGTCAATGGCGTTACCTACCGGCGCCCGGTCGAACCGCGCCTGCTGCTCAGCGACTTCCTGCGCGATACGCTGGGGCTGACCGGCACGCATGTCGGCTGCGAGCACGGCGTGTGCGGCGCTTGCACCGTGCTGATCGACGGCAACAGCGCGCGCGCCTGCCTCCTCTTCGCCGTGCAGTTGGACGGCAGCCGGGTCGAGACGGTCGAGAGCCTCGGCACGGTCGACAATCTCTCGCCGCTGCAGGAGGCCTTTCGCGAGCATCACGCGCTGCAATGCGGGTTTTGTACGCCGGGCATGCTGATGACCTGCGTCGATCTGCTGCGCAAATATCCGCTCGCCAGCGACGCGGAGATCCGCCGCGGCCTGTCGGGCAATCTGTGCCGCTGCACCGGCTACGAGCACATCGTGCGCGCAATGCGGGCGGTGGTGGCAAGCGGCTGGCGGCCGTGACCGACGCGGTGCGGCCGCGCAACATCGGGGCGCGCATCAAGCGGGTCGAGGATCCGCGCCTGCTGACCGGCCAGGGCAGCTTCACCGCCGACCGCCTCGTCGCCGGCGCACTGCACGTCGCGTTCCGCCGCAGCGATCACGCGCACGCCCGGATCCTGTCGATCGACACGGCGGCAGCAGCCGCGCTGCCGGGCGTCTTCGCCGTCTATACCGCGGCCGATCTCGACGGGGTGGTCGGGCCGGTGCGGGCGATTTCGCGGATGCGGGATTATCACGCGACGGCGATCTATCCGCTGGCGCGCGGCAAAGTGCGCTATGTCGGCGAGCCGGTCGTCGCCGTCTTGGCCGACAGCCGGTACCTCGCCGAGGACGCGCTCGACCGGATCGAGATCGCCTACCGGCCATTGCCGGCGATCGTCGATCCGGAAGCAGCTGCCCGGGACGATGCCCCGCTGCTGCACGAGGAGGCCGGGACCAATGTGCTGGCGGCGCGGCGGTTTGCCACGGGCGATGTCGCGGCGGCGATGGCAGCGGCGCCGGTTCGCGTCGGCGGCCGCTTCCGGTTCCGCCGCAAGACGCCGGCGGCGATCGAGAACCGCGCCTGCCTCGCCGAATACGACCGCGGCCGGCGCGCGCTGACCCTGACCCTGTCGACGCAGATCCCCGGCCTCGTGCGCGACCTGCTGGCCGATCTGCTCGACCTGCCGGGGCACGCCATCCGCGTCGTGGCGCCCGATGTCGGCGGCGGGTTTGGCGGCAAGGCCTCGCTCTATCCGGAAGAGATCCTGGTCGCGGCGCTGGCCCGCCAGCTCGGCCGGGCGGTACGCTGGACCGGCGACCGGCTCGAGGATTTGACCGCGACCAGCCACGGCTTTGACGAGATCGTCGATGCCGAGCTGGCGCTCGACAATGACGGCCGCATCCTCGCTCTCGTGGCCGAGGTCACCGGCGATGTCGGCGCCTATTCGATCTATCCGTGGACGGCGGCGCTCGAGCCGGTCCAGGTCGTCAGCTTCCTGCCGGGCCCCTATCGGGTGCCGGCCTATCGCGGCGCGGTGCGCGCGGTGGCGACCAACAAGGCGCCGCTCGGGCCTTATCGCGGCGTCGGGCGGCCGGTCTCGACCTTTGTCATGGAGCGGCTCATCGACATGGCGGCGCGGCGTCTGG
>DATLRS010000221.1:0-10163 GCA_035534535.1 Allostellaceae bacterium
GGCATCACCGCCGTCATCGAGCGGCTGGCGCCGCGCGTCATCGGCCAGAGGGTGTTCGATCACGAGCGCATCTACGCCGAACTCTATTGCGTGACGCGGCCGGCGGCCGGGGGCGTCGTCGCCGAGGGGCTGGGCGCGATCGAGAATGCGCTATTGGACGCCAAGGCCAAGGCATTGGGCGTGCCGTGCCATGTGTTGCTCGGTGGCAAGCTGCGCGACCGGGTCAGGGTCTACTGGTCGCATTGCGCGACCTGGCGGATCAACCACCCGAGCTTCTTCCAGCCGGCGATCACCGACCTCGACGGCGTGCAGCGGATCGGCGCCGAGGCGAAGGAGCGCGGCTTCACCGCCCTCAAGACCAATGTCTTCCTTTATGACGGCGATAGCTCTGGGGGCGGCGGCGAGCCGCGCGCCTGGCGACCGGGTTTCGGGGTGCCGTTCCTGCCCGAACTCAACGTCGAGAAGCCGCTGTTGCGCAACCTGCGCACCCATCTGGAGGCGATCCGCGACGGCGCCGGCCCGGATATGGACCTGCTGCTCGACCTCAATTTCAACGCCAAGACCGAGGGCTATCTGAAGATCCTGCGCTCGATTGCCGATATCGACATGTTCTGGGTCGAGATCGACAGCTACAGCGCAGAGGCGCTCGGCTACATCCGCAGCCACAGCCCGCACCCGATCAGCTCGTGCGAGACGCTCCTCGGCATGCGCGAGTTCCTGCCCTATTTCCGCGCCCAGTCAATGGACGTCGCGATCATCGACGCGGTGTGGAACGGGGTGTGGCAGGCGATGAAGATCGCCAGTGCCGCCGAGGCGCACGAGGTCAATATCGCGCCGCACAATTTCTACGGCCATCTCGCCTCGTTCATGAATGTGCAGTTCGCCGCCGCGGTGCCCAATCTGCGGATCATGGAGGTCGATGTCGACCGGCTGCCGTGGGACGCCGAATTGTTCACCCACGCGCCGCATTTCGTCGACGGCTATTTCGAGGTGCCGGACCGGCCCGGCTGGGGCACCGAGCCGCGCGAGGAGGCGCTCGCCGCCCACCCGCCGCGCCCGACCGGCGGCCTCGTCGGCTACCGCCAGCGGAGTTGAACCCCGCGCCCTCCGCTCTGTCCGGACCCGACCCGGAATTCAGCCGCCGGTCGCCGGCGCGGTGTATTCGGCGTCGCTGACGTGCTCGCCCCAGGCGGTGCCCTGCCCCTGCTCGCCCGCTTCCGACAAGGCGAGATGCGCGAACAGGCGGTCGGGCGAGGCCCCATGCCAATGCAGCGTATCGGGCGGGATGTTGACGACATCGCCCGGGTTCAGCACTTGCGGGCTCTCACCCTTGAAGCAGATGCGGCCGATGCCGCTGAGGCAATAGAGCGTCTGCCCGACCGGATGAGCGTGCCAGGCGGTGCGCGCGCCGGGCGTGAACGTCACGACAGATCCCCCCATGCGCGATGGCGGTTCGGCGACAACGACCGGGTCCTGAAACACGATTCCCGTGAAGGTCGCCGCGGCCCCTCGCCGCGTATTGCGCGACCCGGCGCGAAGCACTCCGGCTTTTACTGGCATGGCTTTCTCCTTGCGTGATGGCAGGGTGAGCTTACAACAGAATACATGACCAGCGACAGCGGCAGCATACGCGTCGGCATCGGCGGCTGGGTGTTTGCGCCGTGGCGCGGCAGCTTCTACCCGGCGGGGCTGCGCCAGGCCGAAGAGCTGAGCTTCGCCAGCCGCCATGTCACGGCGATCGAGATCAACGGCACCTTCTACCGCATCCAGACCCCGGCAAGCTTTCGGAAGTGGCGCGACGAGACGCCGGACGATTTCATGTTCTCGCTGAAGGCCCCGCGCTTCCTGACGCATCGCCGCGAACTGGCGTCGGCTGAGCCCTATATGGCGCGGTTCCTCCAGAGCGGCTTCCTCGAACTGGGGGAAAAACTCGGGCCGATATTGTGGCAATTCGCCCCGACGACCGCGTTCGACAGGGCGGATTTTGCGGCGTTTCTCGCGCTGCTGCCGCGCGAACTCGACGGCCGCAGGCTGCGCCACGTCGTCGAGCTGCGCCACCCGAGCTTCCGCACCCCGCAATTCACCGACCTGCTACGCGAGCGCCATGTCGCTGTCGCCTGGGTCGACGACGCCAAATACCCGGCGTTCGACGAATTGACCGCCGATTTCGCGTATCTGCGCCTGCGCCGCTGCGCCGACCAGGAACCGACCGGCTACAGCCCCGCCGCGCTCGACGCCTGGGCCGCACGCCTCAGCGCGTGGTCCGACGCAGGCCGTGACGTGTTTCTCTATTTCATCAACGGCGCCAAGATCCGCGCCCCCGCCGCCGCCCGGGCCCTGCTCGCCGCGGAGCCGATCATTGCCGCCTCGCGCACCCGCGCCGGCCGCTTATGACGACGGCCAGACATCCTCGCCATTGTGGTTGTCGCCGCCGGTGCGGTCCGTTCCGGCTGGCTCGATCGCGCGGCGATCTCCGCCCGGGACGGATTTCCGCCACGCCGGCAGGTGCGCCCGTTAGTGGCGCAGCAGAGCGGCGTTCGGACAGCGCGAATCGCCGGCATACGCAAAGACGCCGGTGCGCAGCCAGCGCCGGCACGGCTTGCGGCAGGCGCAGCGGGCACATATTTCCACCGCCTCGCGCACGGCGGCTGGGTCGAGCCGGCTGAGGTCGGTTCCTTCCATCCTGGCTAACGTCTGGAACTGCTGCCCGCTGCGGCAGGGCATCGGGCGCGGCGCCGCGACGGCGGGGCCGAACAGAAAGGCGGCTTCGGTAAACATGATTGGGCTCGGCATCGCAGGCCTCTCGATCTTGTTAGCCAATGCAGATACCAAGCCTCGCAGCACCGGACATTGACGTGGGTCAATTTATCCTGCCGTCACAGGGGCGCAGGTCAGCTTCGGGGTTGACGACGCATCGCCACCAATAGACCGGCGAACCGCCGATCTCGGCAGGTTCACGAAGGGCAGGATGCCGGCTTGTTTCGGCGATTGCCACGGCGCCGCGAGCTGATGGCCTGTCGATCAGGGGTGCGCCCAAACCGCGCCGAAAAACGGGGTCAGTAGTCGAATTTGTAGTTGAGCCCGATGCCGCTGCCGCCGGTCTGACTGAGATCGGTTTGCACGGTGAGGTGCGGGCGAACGTCGATTTCGACCGTCACCTTGCTTGATTGCGGCGTCAGGCCTTGGGTGGCACCGACATAGACGCCCTCGGCGACATATTTGCCGCCGCTTACCGCGGTACTGCCGGTGGCACTGCCGCCGGCCGCCGGGTTCAGGTTGCTGGCGGCGGCGCCGGCTGCAGGCGAGCCGAAACTCAGCCGGTCGAGGGCGAGGCTGGAGCGCAGCCGGTCGAGCACTCCAGGCCCGCCACCGGCCAGGGTTGCCGCGGCCTGCGCGACTTGCAGCCCTTGTCCGGCGGTGATCTGGCCGAGCCCGCCATTGAACAGCACCCGGGAAAGGATCTCGTCCTGCGGCACCACCGGGGTCGAACTCAGCGTCAGCGTCGGCGCCGAGGCGACGCCGCCGATCATCACCTGCGCGGTGATGTCGGCGGCCGCCACCTCGGCAACGATGTCGAGCCGGGGATCTAATGTCGCGCCGCCGTCAAAGGTTATCGCGCCGCGAGTCAGCCGAAAACTCTTGCCGAGCACATCGACCGTACCGCGAAGCGCTTCGAGCCTGCCGGTGATCGCCGGCGCCGCACTGGTCCCACCGATCTTGAGCCGCCCACGCCACTCGCTGTCGAGCCCGTGTCCACGAACGAAGACCCGCCCGGGCAACGCGATCTGAATATCGAGGGGTAGCGGCAGGACGGGTGCTTCGCGCCGGAGCGAGGCGGGCCGGGCATGATGCCCGACCTGGTTGATGTTGATAACCGCGAGCCGCGTCACGCTTGGGGGCAGGCTGTCGGGGATGCGGCAGTCCGCCCGCACCACCGTCAGCCGGCCGCTGACCTTGGGCGACGGCAGATTGCCGGCAGCCGTCACCTCGCCGCTCGCCGTGACGACCGCCTCGTCACGCGACGCGACGCGAAAATTGGTCAGCGTCGCGGCGAGTTCGGCGCTCGGTCCGGCGCTGCCGCGCAGCATGATGCTGCCGCGGGCGCTGAGGGTGCCACCGGCGCCGTCGCCTGCGGTGAGCCGGCGCACCGTGAAGCGATCACGGTCGGCGATCAGATCGACCTGCAGGTTGGTCATTACCGCGCCCGTCGCGAAACTCTCATAGCGACCGCCGGCGATCGTCAGACGCCCGCTCGCAGCAGGCGCGGCCAAGGTGCCGGTCGCGCCGGCGTCGAGCGTGAAATGCCCCGACAGGCGGTCTTCGCCGAGCGGTAGCAGATCGACGATGTCGGCGAGGTCGCCCGCGCCTTGTACGCGCAGCGCCAAGCGACCGGAGGCCGACATGGCGAGACCCAGTGGCCTGACGGTCAGGACTAGCGGGAGCGAGCCGCTAAAGCTCAGCTTCCCGCCCTTGCGCCCGCCGAGCCGGCCGCTGAGGTCGAGAGCGCGCCCGTTCCAGTCGCCGGTGGCGTCGACGGTCACGGGCGGCAGGCGCTGCGTCGGCAGCGACAGCGCGAGCGCCCGCCCGGAGAGCGTGAAATGCCCCCGCGGCGCGGCCGTCGTGCCGGCGAGACTGGCATCGAGCGTTAGCGTACCGCTCGTGCCGCGATACCCGGCGAGGCGGCCGAACGGGGCAACCGGCAGGTTCCTCGCCGCCAGTCGTCCGGACAGCGCGGTGCCGCGCAGCGCGGCGCTGCCGGCGATCTTCCCGCCGCCGAGGGTCAGCGCCAGGTTCGCCAGCGAAACATCATCGCCGCGCCGCGACAGGGTCAACGGACTGGTGAGCCGAAGCCGGTCGCCGCCAAGCGCTCCAGCCAGGCGGGTGATGCGCAGATCCATCCCCGCTCGCCGCGCCGACGCCTCGTACTCGCCGCCGATCGCGAGCGTGAGGGGATCGCCAAAGCTGCCCTTGGCGTCCGCGGTGAATGTGAAACGCCCCGGGCGCGCGCTGGCGAGCGCCAGGGTAGCGTGGTCGACGCTTCCGGAGGGAACGGTGAGCGCCGTCAGCGTGCCCTGCGCCTTGCCCGCCGGGGTTCCCCACAGATCGCTCAGATGCACCGAGGCGGCGAGATGGCCAACCCCCACGCGCGACGATCCCGTGTTGTATGACAGGCGGTCCCCGGCGAGGGTCGCCTCGATATTCTGCCCGCTGCCACGCGCCAATCCGGCCGTCAAGGCGACGCTGCCGGCCAGCGGCATCCCGGCCAGAGGTGACCACCGCGCGAGGTCGGGCACCCGGGCGCTCAGCGTGCCCCGTGTCAGCAGCGTGGTGCGCTCGATGCGCAACCGGCCCTCGACGCTCCCGCCTGCTGCCGCGATGCGCAGCCGCGGCACCAACAGCTCGTCGCGATGGCTGGCGTCGGCGTCGAGTGCCACGGTGCCGGCAAGATCGCCGCGGCGGAATTCGCCGTCGATCGTGCCCTGCGCTGCTGCCAGATCGGGTATTTTCGCTGTGAGCTGGAGCCGGTCGAGCCGGGCGCTGCCGACTTCGAGGTTCGTGCCGTTAATCTGCGCCGTCGCGGTCAGATGGGCGAGCCGGCCTGCCGCGCTGACCCGCCCGGTGATGCGGCCGGCGATCGCCGCTCCGACAGAAGCGGCGAGCGGTCGCAGGCTCGGCACGTCGCCGTTGATCGCCCCGCTGAGCCGCTGCGTCGCCGGATCGAATTGACCGGCGCCGGTCAGGCTCGCCCCGCTGCCGGAGAGCGTCAGACGCTCGATAACCCAGGCGTCTTGCGCATTCTGCTCGGCCGCGCCCGAAATCGTCGCCGCTCCGCCATAGAGCGCGTCGAGCGCGGGGATTGCGGTATGCAATCGCGCCAGCGATCCGTTGAGCCTGATCGACGGCCGACCGCCGGATTGTTGCGACGCGGATGCCTCGAGCGTTATGGCGCCCTCGATCCGGTGGCCGAGAGCGGCGCTCAGCGGGCGCAGATCCGCCACGGCGAGATGCAAGGTTCCGTCGCCGACGCGGTTGAGCGGCGCGAAATGGCCCGATCCGGCGAGGTCGACACCGGCACCATGTATGGCAACGCTGGTAACCGCGACGGTGCTCCCGTCGAGCGCGGCGCTTGCCGCCGCCGACGCGTCGACGTCGCGGCCGAGTTCGGCCGGAACGGCAAGATCGTCGGGGATGATGAGGCCGCGCACCCGCGCGCGCGCCGCCATCTCGACCTGTGATTTGGGATTGTCGAGGTCGCCGGTGAGGCTCGCCGTCACGTGCGCCTCGGCGCGCTGTGCGCCGGTGGCGCCGAGCCGCAGCGCCGCGGCCGACGCGTCAAGGGTGAGCGCGGGCCGCGTCGGGCTTCCCGACACGATAGCCGACAAGTGGGCGGACCCCTCGATCGGCAGCCCGAGCAGGCCGGTCAGCGGTGCGAGATCCGGTAAATTCGCGCGCATTTCCGCCCGCAACGAGCGGTCGGCGCCGCCGAGCGCGGCCGTACCGGTCAGGGTTCCCACTTTCAGTTCGACCGACAGCTCGTCGAGCGTCACGGCGCCGCTTTGTGCGAAGCTCGCTCGCAGATGCAGCGGCACCCGGTCGCCGACGACCGGTGCAACGGCCGGCGGCAGCAACGGCGCCGCTGCCGCGACTCCGGCGATCGTGACCACCGGGGTGCGGCCGCCGGCGAACGTGACGTCGAATTCGAGACGGGCAAGCGCCCCGGCGGTCGCCTCCAGCCTGCCATGCCACTGCGCCAGCGGCCCTTTGCCGGCGAAGGAAATCGCGAGCGGCGGCCGATCGTCCCGGTGCAGAAGACGCGCCAGCAGCAGGCCGCTCGGTTCATCGGCCGTCAGGCGAAGGCTAAGGATGGGCGGCCCCCCGCTCAGACCCGCGCGCAGATCGAGGCTGCCCGGATGGCCGTCGATGCGATGCAGATTGAGCGCCAGATGCGCCGCCGCACCGCTCAGCCTGGCCGTGCCGGAGAGCGTCGCTTCGACCGGCTCGCCGAGCACCGCCGGGCCGAGCGCCAGGCGCTCGACCGCAAGCCGATCGACGGCAATCCCTGCCGGCAGGTGGGGCAATCGCAGCCTCTCGGCGAGCGACGCCCAAGGCGTCGCCGAAGCCGGCGCGCCTGATTGCGGCAGCCGTCGCACCTCGATTGCCGAGACGGTCAGCCTCCGGACATGGACATGCCCGGTCAGAAGGTCTGCAACGGACAGATCGATTGCGGCGCTCCGGAGCACCAGCCAGACGCCGCGGTCGTCCGCGATCGCGATGCGCTCGGCGCGCATGTCGAAGGGAATGGTGCCCGCAAGGCCGGCGATGGTCAGGGAAAAACCCGGGCCGCTCGCCGCATCGGCGATGACGCCGCTCAGCCACGCGCGACCCCAGGCGGTCTGCAATGCCCCGAACGCGCCGCCGAGGAGCAGGATCAGCACGAGCAGCATCGCCGCCAGGCGCGGCAGCCAGCGCTTGAGGCGCGCCACGAGGGGGCGCATCAGAAAGCCTGCCCGATGCTGATATAAACCTGGATCGGCGAATCCCCGCGGCGGCGCAGCGCGGGCGTCGCCAGGTCGAGGCGGATCGGCCCAAACGCGGTGTAATAGCGCAGCCCGATGCCCGGACCCCACAGCACCCGGTGGCCAAGCTGCGGCAGGCTTGTCTCGTAGGTGCTGCCGGCATCGACAAACGGTACGATGCCGATCGTATCGGTGATCTTGATGCGCAATTCGAGGCTGAGCGCGAGGCTGGATTTGCCGCCGATCGGATGGTTGTCGCCGTCGAGCGGCCCGGCCATCTGATAGCCATAGGCGCGGATCGAGCCGCCGCCGCCGGCATAGACGCGCTTGTCGGCCGGCAGCTCCGCGAGCGACGCGCCCGCGACCGAGGAGATCGACGCGGCTTCGGCGAGGACGTAGCGATCGCTCTTGCCAAGCCGCTGATAAGCGCTTCCGGCAAGACGCCCCGAGGCGAAGGTCAGGTTCGGCCCGGAAAAGCTCTGGTACGGCACCACGCTGGCCTCGGCGCGATAGCCACGGGTCGGGTTCAGCAGATCGTCGCTCTTGTCGAGCTTCAGATAGAGCGGGACCCCGACCAGCGCGTAATGCTGAGTGCGCTGGCTTGCCGTAATCGTGCCGAGATTGGCCTCCTGGATGACGTTTGCCCGCTCGAGTTGGAGCGAGGCCCCGCCGGTCCAAAAACGGTCGAAGCGTCGCTCCAGCCCCGCGCTCACCCGCGCGCGCCGGCTGTGGTAGGCGACCGGCGTCTCGTCCGCCACCTCGGCAAGGGCGAGCAGATCCTGATCGGTGGCGAGGAAATCCGGCCGCCGAAAATTGACCACGGCGGAATCCAGCTGCTGGCCGGCGGCAAGCGACAGCTTCAGATATTCGGCATTGCCGAACAGGTTGCGGTTTTCCCAGAACAGCCGCGCCCCAGCGCCCTCGCTGGTGTTGTAGCCGAGCCCGGCGCCGATCGTGCGATGCGGCCGCTCGGTCGCCTTGATTTGCATCCGCACGCGCCCGGGCTCGCCGGGGTCGGCGCGCGGGGTGATCGTCACGGTACTGAATAATCCGCTCGCGATCAGCGCGTTGCGCGTCTCGTCGACCTTGCGGTTATCAAAGGGCTCGCCCTGCCGCCATTTGACCCGGCGTTTGACATAGCCGGGATCGAGGCGTTTCAGGCCGCTGATCGTCACCCCGTCGAACCGCATCGGCGGACCCGGCCGGAGCGAATAGGTGATCGTCATCGAATGGGCAAGGTGATCGATCACCACCCTCCGCGCGGCCGCCTTGGCAAACGGATGGCCGCTATGCCCAAGCGCCGCAAGCAGTGCGTTCTCTTCCGCGACGACGGGCGCGGTGCGCGCCGGGGCGCCCGGCTGCAACGGCGGCGGCGTGCCCGCCTCGGCGGGAACGGCGAGCGGCTTCCCGTCGGGTCCAAGCACCTTGATCGCGGCCACATGGTACAGCGGCCCCGGGATGGCCGTGACCTCGACCTTGACCGGATCGGCGGCGCTATCGAGCCGGTAGGAAAACCGGGCGTCCCAGTAGCCGAGGCTGTGGGCTGCGCCAGTCAACCGTGCGAGATCGCCATCGGCGCGGCGGTGCAGCGCTTCCTCGGAGGCCGGATGGCGGTCCTCAAGCGTCTTCAGATCTGAAATGTTGTCGAGCAGCTCGGCCAGATCGGGATCCGCGACGCCGGTGATAGTCGTCTCGTAGCGCAGATCGGCAAAGGCGGATGGCTGCGGTGACCACGCCACCGCCAGCGCTAACAGCAAACCCCATCGCCGCACCCGCATTCCTCAGCCGACACTCTCCAGAGCGGCGATCTGCTCGTCGCCGCTCCTGAGGGTAGCCCGAATGGCGACCGCGCCCAAGCGGCATGCGCAGCACCCGATCGATCGCTCCGCCGATTGGCCGGTGCCCGCCAAACCGATCGGGTCGATTGCCGCGCCCGGCGCCGCGCGGCCGGTATCAGCCACAGCCGAACCTCTTGTGGAGGTAGGCGTGGACGTCTCTGATGTCCTGATCCGTCAGGCCGGGGTTGCCGCCGCGCGGCGGCATGGAAATGGGCGAGTTCGTGCTCGAAAATCCGCGCACGATATGGGCCTGCAACGCCGAATGCGGCTTCGAGAGCACGCCTCCCTTCCGGGTGAAATTCGGCGCACCTGTAATCCGCCCGCGGCCGTTGGCACCGTGACAGGCGACGCAGGTTTGCGCATAGATGGCCGCCCCATGCGTGGGATTGCCGCCGGCGAAGCCACACACCGTCTCGACGCCGCCCCCCTCACCGGCCGCTTGCCCGGTGGGAGCGCTGGGCGCCACCCCCCCATAACCCGACCGGCCGCCCCTCCCCTGGCCCATCATCCCCTGGCCCATCATCCCCTGGGCCATCATCCCCTGGGCCATCTGCCCGCCTTGTTGCGCGAAGCGCTGCACGCCGTTGCCGTTCGCGGCCACGAATACCGCCGGGTCGCTGCGGCCCGACGGCTGGACGGACGCAGGCTGCGCGTGAACGGCAACGGCCGACAATCCGAATAGGATGGCGAGGGGTAGGATGCGACGGTAGTGCATGGGTGAACCTCCCTTCGGGAGATGGCTTCAGTCGGCTTTGGACGCGGTGCGTGCGCTCAGCAATTTTATGAGGTCGTCGACGACGAAGCAGGA
>DATLRS010000222.1:0-9911 GCA_035534535.1 Allostellaceae bacterium
CGCCGCGCCGGCCGGCTTCAGCGAGGTGCTGTTTCTGTCGCGCAGCGGCGACCTCGCCGAGGCGGCGGCCAATCTGTTCGCGATGTTGCGCCGGCTCGATCGCGACGAGTTCAGCGGCATCGCAGTGATGCCGATCCCGGAAGAGGGCCTCGGTCGCGCGATCAACGACCGCCTGCGCCGCGCCGCGGCGCCGCGCGACCACAGCTGAGCGCCGTCGTCAGGACGCCGCTCGGGTTGCCGCCAGCACATCGAGGAAGTGGTGGCGCCAGGCATGCGCATCGTCCTGCCGCAGCGTCGCCATCATCGCGCTCCAGCGCTCCTGGCGCTCGCCCAGCGGCATCTCGAGGCCGCGCCAGATCGCTTCGACAACCTCCTCGCGGTCATAGGGATTGACGATGATCGCCTCGCCGAGTTCGTCGGCCGCGCCGGCAAAGCACGACAGCACCAGCACCCCCGGATCATCCGCCGGCTGCGCGGCGACATATTCCTTGGCCACCAGGTTCATGCCGTCGCGAAACGGCGTCACCAGGCCGATCCGCGCGGCGCGCAGAAAGCCGGTCAGCACGCGGTGCGGGAAGGTCTTGTTGAGGTAGCGCAGCGGCGTCCAGTCGAATTCGGCATAGCGCCCGTTGATGTTGCCCGAGGCGCCTTCGAGCGTCTTGCGGATCTCGCGGTATTCCGGCACGTCGGAGCGCGACGGCGGCGCGATCTGCAGAAACACCGTGCGGCCGCGGGTTTGCGGATACTCCTCGAGCAGATGCGAGTACGCGGCGAAGCGCGCCGGCAATCCCTTCGAGTAGTCGAGCCGGTCGACGCCGATGATCAATGCCCGGTTGAGGATGCTGTCGCGCAGCCGGCGCATGGTGCGCGAACTCTCGGCCGCCGCCGACTGCCGGGCGATCGCCTCGACATCGATGCCGACGGGAAACACCCCGGCGCGGAAGACGCGATCGAAGCCACGAAAACTGCCGCCGCCGAGATCCTCGCCGCCGCCCCGGCGCAGCAGGTAGTCGACAAAGTTCTGCAGGTCGGCGGCGGTCTGGAACCCGACCAGGTCATAGGAGCACAGCGCCGCGACAAGCTCGCGATGATTGGGCAACAGGCGCAACAGCTCGGCCGGCGGGAACGGCGTGTGCAGAAAGAACCCGATCGCCTGAGCGCAGCCGAGGCCGCGCAGCGCCGCGCCGAGCGGGATCAGATGGTAATCGTGCACCCACAGCACGTCGTCCGGCCGCAACATCGGCATCAAGGTGCGCGCGAAGGCGTGGTTGACCCGCAGATAGCCGGCGAGACGGCGGCGCGAGAACCCGACCAGCGACGGCCGGTAGTGGAACAGCGGCCACAGCACCTGGTTGGCGTAGCCGATGTAATACTCGTCGAAATCGCGGCGCGTCAGATCGACCGTGGCGCAGGTGATATTGCCGACGGTTTCGAGGCTCGGCGTCGCGCTCGGCTCTTCGCTGACCGACCCGCTAAAGCCGAACCACAAGCCGCCCCGCCGCTCGAGCGCCGCCCGCAGCGCCACCGCCAGCCCGCCCTGACTGACCTTGCCCGCCGCGATCGGCCCGACCCGGTTCGACACGACGACCAGCCGGTGGTCGCTCTCGGCGACCGCCGCAACCCGCGGTTCCGCCGATCGCGGTGCGCCGCGCCGCCGCTCGCCGATTGCCGGGCCGCTGTCCCTGGCCCTCACCGCGTCTCCTTTCAAGCCCCAGCCACCCTTGGTTGAAAACGGGCACGCGCCGGCCCGGTTCCCTTATGCGTCGCCGTCCGCCGCCAGCCATTCCAGCACCGCAGCAACCGAATCCAGCGTCCAGGAGGCTGCCGTCGTCGCGCTCGGCGCGCCGACCCGGATCGCCAGGCCGCCGCGGCGATTGACCTCGGCAAAACCGTCTTCATCGGTCGTGTCGTCGCCGAGAAACACCGCCCGGCGGCCGCGAAACGGCGCTTCGGCCAGGAAGGCGGCGATCGCCCGGCCTTTGCCGTAAGCCTCGGATTGCAGTTCGAGCACCATCTTGCCGGCAATGAGGCGCAGCCGCCCGCCGGCCTCCTCTGCCAGCCGCGCGACAAGATCACGCATTTCTCCGCCGCGTTCCGGCACGGCGCGGTAGTGCAGCGCCAGCGTCCTGCCCTTGTCCTCAAGCCAGACGCCCGGCGTGGCGCCGGCCAGCTCGGCGAGGCGCGGCCGCAGCCATTGGAGCGCCGCCGCCGCGTCCGCATCCTGCGGGTCTGGATCGCTCGATGCCGCGCTGCCGTCGGGGCGCCGGCGCTCAGCGCCGTGCAGGCCGGCGGCGGCGCCCCGCCACGGCGATAGGAGGCGATCGAGATCGGCCACCGGGCGGCCGCTGATCACCGCCAGCGCGCCGTCGCGCTGGCGCGCCAGACGATCGAGCAGGGCCGCCAGCTGCCGCGGCACCTGCACTAGCTCGGGACGCGAGGCAATCTCGATCAGGGTGCCATCGACGTCAAGGAACAGCGCCGATTGGCGATCGAGGGGCGGCGGCGGTTTCTTGTGCGGCGCACACCCGGGTGTGCCGTCGGAAGGCCCCGCGCTATGACATATCTTCAACGCTGCCAACAATTTTCGCGAGAGGGGTTGACTTCGGAACGGCAATAATTAAATTGTGCGGTGCGGCATGGATCACTTGTGGTTCCTGCCGTACGTCTTCTAGGCGTTTCCTCCCTAAACTCGGGCCGTGCTCACGCACGGCCCTTTCTTTTTTGCGGCTGCGAAAGCCGCCGCGCCGTCCTGCCGGTGTCAACGCGCCGCGCCGCGCCAGACGCGCAGCGCGCGCGATTATTCGGCGGCAGCGCGGTCGATCCCGCCGAGATGCTTCTGCACGACCTGTCCCAGATGGCGCATCAACGCCGTCATTTCGGCGACCAGCCGGTCAAAGCCCGGCTTTCGTCGGTAGCTGCGCTCGTCCATGTAAAGCGCACGGTTGATTTCGATCTGCAGCGCGTGGCGGGCCTGCCGCGGGTTGCCGTAATGGCCGGTCGTGAACCCGCCGGCGTACGGCGCGTTGAGCACGACAGCGAAATTGCGCTGCGCCAGAAACGCGCGCGCCGCCTCGACGATGCGCGGCGCGCAGGCGGCGCCATGACAGTCGCCGAGCACGATGTCGGCGGCGTCCTGGCCGCCGACCGCGCTCGCCGCCGACGGCATCGAATGGCAATCGAGCAGCAGATACCCGCCGAACCCGGCTTCGGTCTGATCGACCAGCTGGCGCAGCGCGTGGTGATAGGGATGATAAAGCCGATCGACGCGCTCGCGCGCCTCGGCAAAGCGCAGCTTGCGGGCGTAGATCTCCTCGCCGCTGGCGACCACCCGGGCGATCGTGCCGAGCCCCATGCGCACCCGCGGCGAGCGCGTATTGACGAAGCTCGGCAGCACATCCGAGAACATCGTCGGATCGAGTTCCCAGGCCTCGCGGTTGACGTCGAGATAGGCGCGCGGGAAGCGGGCGGCGAGCAGCGGCGCGCCGAGTTCGGGGGCGGCGGCAAAAATCTCGTCGACAAAACTGTCTTCGGACCGTCGCAGCGTCAGCGGGTCGAGCCGCGAGGAGGCGAGCAGATCGTCCGGATAATCGGCGCCGCTATGCGGCGAGGCGATGACCAGCGGCACGACGTGGCGCGACGGGAATCGCCGATCAAGGACATCATCGCCGGCAGGTTGTCGCGCGCCCGGACCATCCATCTCGCAACTGTAATGAACCGTGCGGGCGCTGTCATCACTACCGCGGCCAAATCAGGGCAAAACGGTCGCGTTTTGCGGCCCCGCGCGCTTGCGCGACGGTGACGCGCGTGGTTAATCGCACCCCACCGGATTGCCTCCAGTATTAAATCAGCGGGCGATGGCGCACATTCTCCTCGCCGAAGATGACGATCAGATGCGCGGCTTCCTGAGCCGCGGGCTGCGCCGCGCCGGCCATGCGGTCGATGCGGTGGGTAACGGCGAGGCGGCGCTGGTGCGCTCGAACAACGCGGATTACGACCTGCTGCTCGCCGATGTCGTGATGCCGGGGATCGACGGCATCGAACTCGCCCGCCGCGTCGCCCTGCGCCAGCCGACGATCCGCATCATGTTCATCACCGGGTTCGCCGCCGTCGCGCTGCAGGACGACCAGTTTGCGACGCGCCGCTCGCGGATCGTGGCGAAGCCGTTTCATCTGCGTCACCTGATCACCGAGATCCACGCGCTGCTCGCGCAATAGGCGCTGGCGCCTGCCGGTGAGGCAAAAAGTCCGGCCCCGCCGGATGTCTTCTCGATAGAATGCCCGCGAGGAGGCCGCAACAATGACTGATACCGCACAGAAACCCGGCAACGGGCCGCGCTTTGTGCGGATCGCCGTAATCCTGGCGGCGATCCTCGTCGCCGCCGCCGGCGGGCTGCTCGTCTACGCCTTGCGGGACAATCCGAAGGGCGGGCCCGGCAGCGTCCTCGATGGCGCCATCGGCGGACCCTTCCACCTCGTCGACCAGAACGCCAAACCATTTACCGACGCCGATCTCAAGGGCAAGTGGAGCCTGGTGTTTTTCGGCTTCACCCATTGCACCGATGTGTGCCCGACGACGCTCAACGAGCTGTCGCTGGCGTTCGACAAGCTGAGCCGGAAAGCGCGCGCCAAGGTGGCGATCGTGTTCGTCTCGGTCGATCCGGCACGCGACACGCCGGCGGTGCTCAAGACCTATCTCGAGAGCTTCGACGCGCCGGTCGTCGGCTTGACCGGCACCGCCGCCGAGGTGAAGCAGGTGGCCAAGGATTACCACGTCTATTACGCCAAGCATCCGCTGCCGGGCGGCGGCTATGACATGGATCACAGCTCGCTGATCTACGTCATGGACCCGCAGGGCCGCTACCGCTCGATCCTCAGCCTGGAAAGCACCGCCGATCAGATGGTCACGCGCCTGCAGCACCTGATGTCGTGAACTGGGTAGCGGCGGCCCGGTTGGAAACGCGGCCCGTTGGAAACGCAACAAGGGCGCAACATATAGAGGCGATCCCCGCAGCCTCGGCATAATTCGATGGCCACGCTTCCCGACGAGATCGCGCGCCGGCGCACCTTTGCGATCATCTCGCACCCCGACGCCGGCAAGACGACGCTGACCGAAAAGCTGCTGTTGTTCGGCGGCGCGATCCAGCTCGCCGGCGAAGTCAAGGCGCGCGGCGAGCGGCGCCGGGCGCGCTCCGACTGGATGGCGATCGAGCGCGAGCGCGGCATCTCGGTGTCGTCGGCGGTGATGACGTTCGAGCATCAGGGGCATGTCTTCAACCTGCTCGACACCCCCGGCCACCAGGATTTCAGCGAGGACACCTATCGCACGCTGACCGCGGTCGACAGCGCGGTCATGGTGATCGACGCGGCGCGCGGCATCGAGGAGCAGACCAAAAAGCTGTTCGAGGTGTGCCGGCTGCGCGACGTGCCGATCATTACCTTCATCAACAAGCTCGACCGCGAGAGCCGCGACCCGTTCGACTTGATCGACGAGATCGAGCAGAGCCTCGCGCTCGATGCGACGCCGGCGAGCTGGCCGATCGGCATGGGCCGCGATTTCCTCGGCACCTACGATCTGTTCGGCGACGCGCTCCTGCTGTTCGAGCGCGGCATGGAGGATCGGCCCATCCGAGATCAAATGGTCGAGCCGATCGCCTGCCGCGGCCTCGACGACCCGTTGCTGGCGCAGCGCCTGCCGCCCTCCGCCATCGCACTGTTGCGCGAGCAGGTCGAGATGGCGCGCGGCCTGTGCAAGCCCTTTGACCTCGCCTCTTTCCGCGAGGGGCATTTGACGCCGGTGTTTTTCGGCAGCGCGCTCAACAATTTCGGGGTGCGCGAGTTGCTGCACGGGGTCGCCGAACTGGCGCCGCCGCCGCGCCCGCAGCCGGCAATGGGCGCCGACGGGCCGCATCCCGTAATGCCCGAGGACACCGCGGTGGCCGGGTTTGTCTTCAAGGTGCAGGCCAATATCGACCCGCAGCACCGCGACCGCATCGCCTTCGTGCGGCTGTGCTCGGGCCGCTTCCGCCGCAACATGAAGCTGAAGAACCTGCGCACCCAGCGGCTGATTTCGGTGCAGAACCCGGTGTTCTTCCTGGCGCGCGAGCGCAACCTCGCCGAGGAAGCCTGGCCCGGCGACATCATCGGCATCCCCAATCACGGCACGCTCAGGGTCGGCGACACGCTGACCGAGGGGGCCGAGATCCGCGTCACCGGCCTGCCGAGTTTCGCGCCCGAGATCCTGCGCCGGGTCAGGATCGAGGACCCGATGAAGCAGAAGCACCTGCGCCACGCGCTGGAGCAGCTGGCCGACGAGGGGGTGACCCGGGTTTTCAAGCCGGTCAACGGCAGCGACTGGGTCATCGGCGTCGTCGGCGCCTTGCAGCTCGACGTCTTGCAGGCGCGCCTTCAGGCCGAATACGGCCTCGCCAACCGGCTCGACGGCGCGCCCTACGAGGCGGCCCGCTGGCTCGCCGGCGAGCGCGACGACCTCGACCGCTTCCGCCTGAAAAACGGCGCCGCCCTGGCCGAAGACCACGACGGCGTGCCGGTGTTCCTGGCGCGCAACGCCTGGGATTTGCGCACCACGATCGAGGAATGGCCGGCCCTGCGCTTCCGCGCGACGCGCGAGCAAAACTGAACCTTCACGCCCGCGCCGCCCGGCGCAATGCCTGCGGAGTGCATCATGAGCGGATCGCCGGTGTCGATCGTCTTTGCCCTGTTTCCGGGTGTCACCCAGCTGGATTTCACCGGGCCGCATCAGGTGTTTTCGCGGCTGCCGGGGGCGAGCGTGACGCTCGCCAGCCGGGAAGGCGGTGCGATCGAGACCGACGGCATCATGTTTGCCGGGCTGCGCCCTCTCGCCGACATCGCGCATTGCGACATCGTCTGCGTGCCGGGCGGGTTTGGCGCCACCGACAATGCGATCGGCGACGCGGCATTGCTGCAGGAATTACGCCGGCTCGCCGCGGGGGCGCGGTTTGTCACCTCGGTGTGCACCGGGTCGCTGGTGCTGGGCGCGGCCGGGCTATTGCGCGGCCGGCGCGCGGCCTGCCACTGGGCGTGGCGCGAGTTGCTGACGGCATTCGGCGCGATCCCGGACGCCGCTCGCGTGGTGCGCGACGGCAATGTCGTGACCGGCGGCGGCGTCACCGCGGGGATCGACTTTGCGCTGACCCTGGCGGCCGAGCTGGCCGGGGTGGAAACGGCGCAGGAGATCCAGCTGGCCCTGGAATATGCCCCGGCGCCGCCGTTCGCGGCCGGCCACCCGGAAATCGCCCCGCCCGCGATCCTCGCCCGGGTCAACGAGCGCAATATCGCAGCCGCGGCGCCGCGCCGCGCGGCGGTCGAAGCCGCGGCCGCGCGGCTGCGCGAATCCGGCTTCTGATCGGACGCCGCCGGAGTGGCACGCGTTTTGCGTCGGCGTGGCGCAGGTCCGGGCCTCGCAGCGCGAGGTCGATCCGGGCCGGGATCGCCGGATCGCATCCGGACCTCATTCCCGGACCAGCTTTTGTGCGACTGGCACGTCCCTGCGGCGGTCGCGATCGCCGCGGATTACCCGCCGCCTTCCAGCTTATAGCCCCGCGCGCCGGTCGGCGCTAAGCTGGCCACGGCGCTGATGATGGCGCCGATGCGCCGCTCTTTGTGCCGTGGTGTCCGATGCGGCTCGCCGTCGCTGGCTTTCTCCTCGCGGTCACCGCTGCCGTGCCGGCGCGGGCGGCGTCGATCGCGCTGGTCATGGCGATCGACGTATCGGGCAGCGTGTCGCAGGGGCGCTACATGCTGCAGCATGAGGGCATCGCGCGCGCCTTCGAGACGCCGCGGCTGATCGACGCCATGTCCGCGATGCCCGGCGGGATCGAGGCGCTGGTGCTCGAGTGGTCGGACCCCGACAAGATCGCGGTCACGGTCGGCTGGACGCACATCGCCAACCGCAGCACGGCGCTGGCGTTCGCCGCGGCGCTGCGGGCCACCCATCGCACCTCGAATGGCCTGACCGCGATCGGCGCGGCGCTGCGGGCCGCCGCCGCCGCCTTCGACCACATGCCCGAGCCGGCCGCCCGCCGCGTCATCGACGTGTCCGGCGACGGCATGGCGAATTTCGGCGAACCCCCGGCGGCCGTGCGTGACGAACTCGTCAAGCGCGGCATCACGATTAACGGCCTGGCGATCCTCGCCGAAGAACCGTGGCTCGACGAGTATTATCGCCACAACGTGATCGGCGGCCCGTCATCGTTCTGCCTGGTTGCCCAGAATTTCAACAGCTTCGCCGATGCGATGCTGAGCAAGCTGGTGCAGGAGGTGGCGAGCCTGCCGCCGGCCCGCGCCGCCGGCGCGCGCGCTGCCGGCGCATTCCACCCGCACACAAGGAGGCACGATGCAATACGGCCTGTTCACGATGCCCTCGCATCCGCCGGAGCGCCCGCTCTATGACGGCCACCGCTGGGACCTGCAGACGCTGCGCTGGGCCGACGAGCTGGGCTTTTCGGAAGCCTGGATCGGCGAGCACCACACCGCGCCCTGGGAGCCGCACCCGGCGCCCGATCTCTTGATCGCCCAGGCGCTGATGGAGACGCGGCAGATCCGCCTCGCCCCCGGCGGCTTCCTGCTGCCCTATCACCACCCGGCCGAACTGGCGCACCGCATCGCGATGCTCGACCATCTGGCGCAGGGAAGGCTCAATTTCGGGGTCGCCGCCAGCGGCCTGCCGAGCGATTGGGCGATGTTCAACGTCGACGGCAATGCCGGGCAGCACCGCGAGATGACGCGCGAGGCGCTCGACATCATCCTCAAATTATGGACCGCCGAGGAGCCGTTCGACTATGCCGGCAAATACTGGCATGTCAGCCGCCCCGGGCCGATGCTGGAAAGCCTGCGGCCGCATATCAGGCCGTTCCAGAAACCCTATCCGCCGATCGGCGTCGCCGGCGTCAGCCCCGGCTCGGAGACCTTGAAGCTGGCCGGCGAGCACGGTTTCCTGCCGATGAGCCTCAACCTCAACCAGTCCTATGTCGCCAGCCACTGGGCCTCGGTCGAGGAAGGCGCGCGGCGCACCGGCCGCCACCCGAGCCGGGCCGATTGGCGGCTGGTGCGCGAGATCTTTGTCGCCGTCAGCGACGAGGAAGCCTGGCGGCTGTCGGTCGGCGGGCAGATGGGGCGGATGATGCGCGAATACTTCCTGCCGCTCCTGACGAACGTCGGGGTGATCCAGTACCTCAAGCACGATGCGGCGGTCGCCGACAGCGACGTCACGCCGGAATATTGCGCCCGGCACAACTGGCTGATCGGCTCGCCGCGGACGGTCGTCGAGAAGATCGAGCGGATGTACGAGGAGGTCGGCGGCTTTGGCAACCTGCTCTTGTTCTGCTTCGACTACAGCGACAACCCGGGAGCCTGGCACCATTCGATGCAGCTATTGGCGCAGGAGGTCATGCCGAAAGTCGCCCGCCTGCGGCCGACAGCCGCGGCGGCGTAGCGGCGCTTTGTGGCGGAAGCTTGCGAGCCGATTGACCGCCCTCTCAATTCGTCATCCCCGGTCGTCATCCCCGGTCGTCATCCCCGGCGATGACAAATGAGGAGGCGGTCGACGCGGGCGAACGCGCTTACGCGGCGCGGCGGTGCGGGTCGGCGGCGCGCAGGGCGCGGCGGTCGATGACCGGCACCTTCTGCCCGATCAGCCGCTCGATGTCGCGCAGATAGGCGCGCTCCTCGCCGTCGCACAGCGAGATCGCCGCCCCATCGGCGCCGGCGCGGGCGGTGCGGCCGATGCGGTGGACATAGGTCTCGGGCACGTTCGGCAGTTCGTAGTTGACGACATGGGTGATGCCGTCGACATCGATGCCGCGCGCCGCGATGTCGGTCGCGACGAGCACGCGGACCTTGCCGGCGCGAAAGGCTTCGAGGGCGCGCTGCCGG
>DATLRS010000223.1:0-13048 GCA_035534535.1 Allostellaceae bacterium
AGCGCGTCGAAGAAAATCACCGGGTAGACCGGGTCGAGCGGCCGGTTCTGCCACGCGCGCACTTCCTCGAGCACCGCGTCGGTGACCCGGCTGATCAGATCGGGCGAGACCTCGACCCCGTAAAGCTCGTGGAGATGGCTCTGGATCTCGCGAACCGAAAGACCCCGGGCGTAGAGGCTGATAATCCGGTCGTCAAAACCCTCAAGCCGGGTTTGTCCCTTCGGCACGATCTGCGGCTCGAAGCTCCCCTGGCGGTCCCGCGGCACCGCGATCTCGATCGCCCCGTCGTCGCCGAGCACCGTCTTCGTCGAATAGCCGTTGCGATTGTTGCCGCTGCCGCGACCGGCCGGGTCACCCTTCTCGTAGCCCAGATGCTCGCTCAACTCGGCGCCCAGCGCCCGTTCCAAAAGACGCTTCTTCAGCTCCCTGAACAGCCCCTCATCGCCGAGCAAATCCTGCGGCGAGCTGTAGCCTTGCAGCAGTTCTTCGATAACCTCGTCCCTGATCGCCTGTGCCATGATCCGTGATCCCCTCTACAACATAGAGTGTCCCACGGCTCCCACTTACACAAAATACCTGACAACCTCGGCTGCGGCGCAAGCTGCGCTGCATCCTGTGGCGCCAGTGGAAACGGCCACGCACCCGCGCGCAGCGGCTGATGACCCGGGGTCTGGCTGAGGCTCGCGCATTGGCGTCCGCCTACAACGGACACGGTCCCTGGTGGAATGCCGGGGCCAGCCACATGAACGACGCCTACCGAAAGGCCTTCTTCGACCAACTCGGGCTGCTCTCCCTCTTGGAGCAGCATCGCCGTCTAAACGACGCTCTATGAACCGCCGTATACGGAACCGTACGTACGGTGGTGTGGGAGGAGCGAGCCGAGAGACTCCCTCCTACCCGATTGCGGCCCGGCGGCTATGTCGGCTCGCTGCCCGGCTCGCTGAAGCTAAAGCCGTGCGCCTTGAGCCAGGTCGCGAAGCCGCCGCCCTCGACGCTCGCCGCCTGCCGCGCCTTGTCCTCCGACCAGCCGTAGAACGCGGCGGTGCCGAAGCGCTCGGGGGCGCGCTGCCGGTCGGCGATCGAATGGCGCGCGTCGCGCCGCCGGTCGTAGCCATCGACCGCCTCGGCGAGGCGCGAATCGTCGTAGGTGTCGAGATGCACGGTCGCGTCAAGCGGCAGGCGCATGCTGATAAACCCGGCTTGCGCCGGGTAGCCGAGGCACAGCCCGGCGACCGGGAACACCTTGTCGGGGAGCCGCAGGATCTCGCCGACGTCGGCGATGCGGTTGCGCAGGACGCTGATCGGGCAGGTGCCGAGCCCCAATGTCTCGGCCGCGAGGATGCAGCTCTGCATCGCCAGCGCGCCGTCGATCGCGGCGTTGAAAAAGCCTTCGAGCGCGCCATTGGCCTGGGCGGGGCCGCGCAAGGCGCCCAATTGTTCAAGCCGGCGCGCATCGCCGAGAAAGACCAGAAACACCGGCGCCGCGCCGATCCACGGCATGTCGGGAAACAGCGCCGCGAGGCGCTCGCGCCGGCCGCGCTCCTTGAGCCAGATCACCGAGGCCTGCTGGAAATCCGATTTCGAGGAGGCCGAGAACGCGGCGGCGAGCAACAGCCGCACCAGCGAATCAGGCACCGCGCGCTCGCTGTAGCGGCGCTGGGTGCGGCGCGTCAGCATGCGGCGCAGCCACGGCTCGTCCGGCATTTCGCCAAGCTCCAAATCGAGGCCGAAACGGGCACGCAGTTCGTTCTCGTAGGTCTCCGTCATCGCGGTCTCCTGTTGCGCGAGCAATTCTAAGCAAGCTCTCGTTGGTTGGCGCACAAATCGTCAGCCTTCGTCGTTCACTCCCTCTCCGCCCCCGTGGGCCATGGCGGGGGCGGAGAGGATTGGGGTGAGGTGGGGGATGCCAGAGCGCTCGCCGACACCCACCTCACCCTCCCCATTGCTGCGCAATGTGTCCCCTCCCTCTCCGCCTGAAGGGCGGAGAGGGGACCTGAAGGGCGGCGAGGGGAAATGTGGATCGCGCCTAGCAATTCTGCTTAGGTCAGGGACGCCGCTGCTCCCCGCGCGCTATGGGTGAAGAGGTCCGACGCAATCTCGCAAGGCCAAACCGCCGTGCCCGTTTCTCTGCTCCGTGATCTTCCGCAATCGCTCGCCGCGCTCGGCGATCTCGCGGTCGATCTGCGCTGGACGTGGAGCCACGAGGCCGATGTGCTGTGGCAGCAGATCGACGCCGACGCCTGGGCGCGAACCGAGAATCCCTGGGCGATCCTGCAGTCTGTCTCGAGCCGGCGGCTGCGCGCCCTGGCGGCCGATGCGACATTCGCCGGCGAGTTGCAGCGCCTTGCGGCGGCGCGCGATGCCTATCTCGGCGCGTCGGGCTGGTTCACCGAACGCTACGGCGCGGCCGCCGTTGCCGGCGTTGCCTATTTCAGCATGGAGTTCGGCCTCGGCGCCGCGCTGCCGCTCTATGCCGGCGGCCTCGGCGTGCTGGCCGGCGACTATATGAAGACGGCGAGCGATCTGGGCGTGCCGGTGATCGGCATCGGGCTGTTGTACCAGGAGGGATATTTCCGCCAGATCATCGACGCCGCGGGCTGGCAGCAGGAGGCCTATCCCAACAACGATCCCGGCTCGCTGCCGATCCGGCCGGCGCCCGGCACCGATGGCGATTGGCTGCGCATCGAGCTCAATCTGCCGGGCCGCGTGGTGGCGTTGCGGGTTTGGCAAGCCCAGGTCGGGCGTGTCTCGCTCTATCTGCTCGACGCCAACGATCCGCTGAACAGCCCGGCGGACCGCGCCATCACCGAGCGCCTCTACAACGCCAATCCCGAGGCCCGGCTGTTGCAGGAACTGGTCCTCGGTGTCGCCGGCTGGCGGGTCGTCGAGGCGGTCGCGCCCGATACCGAGATCTGCCATCTCAACGAGGGGCACTCGGCCTTTGCCGTGATCGAGCGGGCGCGGCAGTTTCGCCGCCGCACCGGGCTGTCGTTCCGCGATGCGCTGTGGGCGACACGCGCCGGCAACATCTTCACAACGCACACTCCGGTCGTCGCCGGGTTCGATCGCTTCCCGCCGGCGCTGGTCGCGACCTATGCGCGCTATTTCGAGGGCCTGCTCCACGAGATCGACCTCCCGCTGCCGGAGCTGCTGGCGCTCGGCCGCGCCGATCCGGCCGATTCGAGCGAGCCGTTCAACATGGCCTATCTGGCGATGCGCGGGTCGGCCTTGTGCATCGGCGTCAGCCGCCAGCACGGCGCGGTCAGCCGCGGCATTTTCCAGACGCTGTTCCCGCGCTGGCCGGCCGACGAGGTGCCGATCGGCCATGTCACCAATGGCGTCCACGTGCCAACCTGGGATTCGCGCGATGCCGACCGGCTGTGGACGGCGGCCTGCGGCAAGGAGCGCTGGCGCTGTGCCGAGAGCTCGCTGGCCGACCAGGTCGCCCGGCTGGCGGACGAGGAGCTCTGGGCGATGCGCGGCAAGGGCCGTCAGGCTCTGGTTGCCGCCGCCCGCCAGCGGCTGCGCACGCACCTCGCCGCCCGCGGCCATCCGCCGGCGCTGTTCAGCGCGGCGGAGCGGGTGCTCGACCCCAACATCCTCACTCTCGGCTTTGCCCGCCGCTTCACCAGCTACAAGCGGCCCAACCTGCTGCTCGCCGATCCCGACCGGCTGCACCGCCTGTTGACCGATCCGCTGCGGCCGGCCCAGCTGATCCTCGCCGGCAAGGCGCATCCGGCGGATGACGAGGGCAAGCAGATGATCCGCGAGTGGATCCTGCTGGCGCAGCGCCCCGAACTGCGCCAGCACATCGTCTTTCTCGAGGATTACGATCTGACGCTGGCGCAGGAACTGGTGCAGGGCGTCGACGTCTGGATCAACACGCCGCGCCGACCGTGGGAAGCATGCGGCACCAGCGGGATGAAGGTGCTCGTCAATGGCGGCCTCAACCTGTCGGTGCTCGACGGCTGGTGGCAGGAGGCCTATGGGCCCGAATTCGGCTGGGCGATCGGCGACGACCTGCCGCTCGACGAGGCCGCGAGGGACGCCAGCGAGGCGACGGCGCTCTATGAGATTCTCGAAACGCAGGTGATGCCGGAATTCTACGCGCGCGACGAGGGCGGGCTGCCGCGGCGCTGGCTGGCGCGGATCCGCAAGAGCCTCGCCGAGCTGACCCCGGTCTACAGCAGCGCGCGGATGGTGAACGAGTACATCGAGCGGCTTTACCTGCCGGCCGCCGCTGAATTCCGTCGGCGCACCGCCGAGCGGGGCGCGCCCGCGGCGGCGCTGGGGGCGTGGGAGCGCGCGCTGCGCCGCGGCTGGAAGCTGCTCCACATCGGCGACCCGGTTGCCAATGCCGCGGACGGGCAGTGGCAGTTTTCCGTGCCGGTCTATCTCGGCGACATCGACGCCGAGGCGGTGCGGGTCGAGCTGTTCGCCGCGGCGGGGAAGGCCGGCCCGGAAACTGCCGCCGCCCTCGAGCGCGGCGCGGCGATCGCCGGCAGCAGCAACGGCTTCATCTATGCCGGCGTCGCGGCGGCGACGCGGCCGTGGGCGGACTACACGATCCGCATCATTCCGGCGCATCCCGGGGTTGCGGTGCCGGCCGAGCTCGAATTGATCCTGTGGCAGAAATAGCGGACTGAAGCAGCCCGGTTCGCCGAAACCGTTCTCCTCGGACGATTCGCGAAGTTGATCTGGGTCAATGCGGGGCCGCGTACAGGGCGTATTTGTCGCAGGAGGAAATCAGCCAGGGAGTATATCCGATGCGTGCCATGGATATCATGACGACGGGCGTGATTACCGTCAGTCCCGAAACTTCGGTGCAGGATCTGGCAAAGCTGCTGTGCGACCGCGCCATCAGCGGCGTCCCGGTCGTCGATTCGGACAATCGACTGGTCGGCGTCGTCAGCGAGGGCGACCTGTTGCACCGCGCCGAGACCGGCACCGCGCGCCGTACCGAACGCCGCCGTTCGCGGTGGCTCGATTCGCTGGCCCTGGACCGCGATCTTGCCCGCGCCTACGTCAAATCGCATGGCAGCAAGGTCGGAGACATTATGACGCGTGAGGTCATCACCGTCAGCGACACGACCGAACTCGCCGACATCGCAGATTTGCTTGAGACCAAGGCAATCAAGCGCGTCCCGGTGCTGCGCGATGGCAAGCTTGTCGGCATCGTCAGCCGGGCGAACCTCGTGCGGGCGCTGGCCTCCGCCTCCCGCGAGATGGCGACCGACGGCGACGATCGCAGCTTGCGGGCAAAGCTGGTGGCCGAGTTGAGCACGCAGGAATGGACCCGGGTCTGGGCCGCCGACGTTATCGTCCGCGACAAGGTCGTGCACCTCTGGCTCTCTGACGACCAGCCCGAGGAGGAGCGCCAGGCGATCCGTGTCGCGGCCGAGAATATCCCGGGGGTTCGGGCCGTCGAACAGCACGTCGTTCCGACGCCGGTGATGCCGGCGTTCTAAGCAAGCTTTCGTTGGTTGGCGCACAAATCGTCAGCCTTCCTTGTCCACTCCCTCTCCGCCCCCGTGGGCCATGGCGGTGGGGCGGAGAGGGTTGGGGCGAGGCGGGGGATGCCAGAGCGCTTGCCGACACCCACCTCACCCTCCCACGCCTGCGGCGTGGGTCCCTCCCTCTCCCCCCTGAAGGGCGGCGAGGGGAAATGTGGATCGCGCCAAGCAATTCTGCTTAGGACCGGACGGGCGAGGATGAGCCGGCCATCGGCCGACGGAGACTTGCCGATTGAGCAGCGCGGGGCCGACGCCACATAATCAGGCGTCGCCCCGTATCGTTTGCATCCGCCGATGAGCCTCGCGTCCCTGTTTCACCCGGCGGTCGCCGCCTGGTTCGAGAAGAGCTTCGCGGCGCCGACCGCGGCGCAGCAAGAGGCGTGGCCGGCCATCCGGGCGGGCCGGCATGTGCTGATCGCGGCGCCGACCGGCTCCGGCAAGACGCTCGCCGCCTTTCTCGCCGCGCTCGACAGCCTGGTGCGGCAGGGGATCGCGGCGCCGCTCGCGGACGAGACGCAGGTGGTTTACGTCTCGCCCCTGAAAGCGCTGTCGAACGACATCCAAAAGAACCTCGAACATCCGCTCGCCGGCATCGCTGACGAGCTGGCGGCGCGCGGTCTGCCGCCGGTTGCGATCCGCACCTGGGTGCGCACCGGCGACACGCCGGCCCATGAACGCAGCCGGATGCGCCGGTTGCCGCCGCATATCCTCGTGACGACGCCGGAATCGCTCTACATCCTGCTCGGCTCGGAATCGGGGCGCCGGATGCTTTCCGGCGCGCGCAGCGTCATCGTCGACGAGATCCACGCGGTGGCGGCGAACAAGCGCGGCGCGCATCTCGCGCTGTCGCTCGAACGGCTCGACGCGCTGTGCGGCCGGAAGCTGCAGCGCATCGGCCTGTCGGCGACGCAGAAGCCGATCGAGGCGGTCGCGCGCTTCCTCGTCGGCGGCGCGGCACAGGGCGACTGCCGGGTCATCGACACCGGCCATCGCCGGCAGCGCGACCTGGCGCTCGAACTGCCGTCCTCGCCCTTGGAGGCGGTGATGTCGGGCGAGGTCTGGGAGCAGATATACGACCGCCTCGCCGCGCTGACCCTGGCGCATCGCACCACCCTGATCTTTGTCAACACCCGCCGCATGGTCGAGCGCGTGACCCGCCAGCTGTCGACCCGGCTCGGCAAGGAGCACGTCGCGGCGCATCACGGCAGCCTCGCCAAGGAGCGCCGGCTCGACGCCGAGCAGCGCCTGAAACAGGGCGCGCTGAAAGCGCTGGTGGCGACCGCGTCGCTCGAACTCGGCATCGATATCGGCGAGGTTGACCTCGTCTGCCAGCTCGGCTCGCCGCGCTCGATCGCCGCCTTCCTGCAGCGCGTCGGGCGCTCCGGGCACGCCGTCAGCGGCACCCCAAAGGGCCGCCTTTTCCCGTTGTCGCGCGACGAGCTGGTCGAATGCGCGGCATTGCTCGACAGCGTCGCGCGCGGCGAACTCGACCGCCTCGTCATCCCCGAGCTACCGCTCGACGTCCTGGCGCAGCAGATCGTCGCCGAGACCGCGGCGCAGGAGTGGAGCGAGGAGGCGCTCTACGCGCTCGCTTGCCGCGCCTCCCCCTACCGCGATCTGCCGCGCGCCGATTTTGCCGAACTCGTGCAGATGCTGGCGGACGGCTTCAGCACGCGGCGCGGCCGGCGCGGCGCCCTCGTCCATCACGATGCCGTCAACCGCCTGCTGCGCGGGCGGCGCGGGGCGCGCATCACGGCCTTGACCTCGGGCGGCACGATCCCCGACACGGCCGACTACCAGGTCGTGCTGGAGCCGGAAAACCAGATCATCGGCACGGTCAACGAGGATTTCGCGGTCGAGAGCCTGGCCGGCGATGTGTTCCAGCTCGGCAATGCGGCCTACCGCATCCGCCGCGTCGAACGCGGCACGGTCAGGGTCGAGGATGCTCAGGGCCAGCCGCCCAACCTCCCGTTCTGGCTCGGCGAGGCGCCGGGCCGCTCGGACGAGCTGTCGCAAGCGGTCTCGCGCCTGCGCGGCGCGTTTGCTGCCCGCCTCGAAACAGAACCCTCCCCCGCGTCTAAACCCTCTCCCCCGATGGGGGAGAGGGGGATTATGGAATGGCTCGCTTCGCAGCCGGGCCTCGACGAGGCGGCGGCGCAGCAGCTCGTCGAGTACCTCGCCGCCGGGCATGCCGCGCTCGGCGTGCTGCCGACGCAGGAGACGATCGTCTTCGAGCGCTTTTTCGATGCGGTCGGCGGCATGCAGCTGGTCATTCATTCGCCCTATGGCAGCCGGCTCAACCGCGCCTGGGGCCTCGCCCTGCGCAAGCGCTTCTGCGGCAAGTTCAATTTCGAGCTGCAGGCGGCGGCGACCGAGGACAACATCGTCCTGTCCCTGACGACGGCGCACAGCTTCGACCTCGCCGAGGTGCGGCATTACCTGCATCCGGCCAGCGTGCGCGACGTGCTGGTCCAGGCATTGCTCGATTCGCCGATGTTCATGACGCGCTGGCGCTGGGTCGCCGGGGTGGCGCTCGCGCTGCCGCGCTTCCGCGGCGGTAAGAAGGTGCCGCCGCCGCTCGCCCGCATGGACGCCGAGGATCTGATCGCCGCGATCTTTCCCGACCAGCTGGCCTGCGCCGAGAACCTCACCGGGGCGCGCGACATCCCGGACCACCCGCTGGTCAACCAGACGATCGCCGATTGCCTCGGCGAGGCAATGGACCTCGCCGGGCTGGAGCGGCTGCTGGCCCGGATCCATTCCGGCGAGATCCGGGTCGTCGCCCGCGACCTCGTCGAGCCCTCGCCATTGGCGCTCGAAGTGCTGTCGGCACGGCCCTATGCCTATCTCGACGACGCGCCGTTGGAAGAGCGCCGCACCCAGGCGGTGATGGGCCGGCGCTGGCTGGCGCCGGAAGAGGCGGGCGAGCTCGGCCGGCTCGATGCCGAGGCGATCGCGCGCGTCCGCGCCGAGGCCTGGCCCGAAGCGAGCAACCGCGACGAACTGCACGACAGCCTCGCTTGGCTCGGCTTCCTGACCCCGGCGGAAGCCGCCGCCGGCCCCGGCTGGCGCGGATTTCTCACCGAGCTGGCGCGCGAAAAGCGCGCGACCCGCCTCCGCATCTCCCCCACCGGCGCGGAAATTGCACAATTGTGGGTCGCGGCCGAGCGGTTGCCGCAGTTCCTGGCGCTGTGGCCCAGGGCCGGTCGCGATCCGCCGATCGCGGCGGCGCCGGGGTATGACGCGCCGGTCGGTTCGCCCGAGGCGGCGCTCGTTGAGATCGTGCGCGGCCGGCTCGAAGGGCTGGGGCCGGTCGGCGAGGCGGCGCTGGCCGCGCCGCTGGGCCTCATGCCCGGCGCTATCGCCGCGGCACTGGCGGCGCTGCAGACCGAAGGCTTTGCGCTGCGCGGCCGGTTCACCCCGGGCGCAGCCGAGGACGAATGGTGCGAACGGCGCCTGCTCGCCCGCATCCACCGCTACACGCTGAAGCGGCTGCGCGCCGAGATCGAGCCGGTCGCGGCGCGCGACTTCCTGCGCTTCCTGTTCGACTGGCAGCGGGTCACCGAGCAGACCCGCATGGAAGGCCCCGACGCGCTCGCCGCGGTGCTCGGCCAGCTCGAAGGCTTCGAGGCGGCGGCCGGCGCCTGGGAGACCGAGATCCTGCCGGCGCGGGTCGCCGAATACGATCCGGCATGGCTTGACGACCATTGCCTCGCCGGCCGCATCGCCTGGGCAAGGCTGCGGCCGCGCAGCCCTCGCCCCGAGGGCGCCGAGCGCGGCCCGAGCGCCGCCGCCGGGCCGGTGCGCACGACCCCGATCACGCTGTTGGCGCGGCGCCACGTGCCGCTCTGGGCGGCCTTGGCGCCGGCGCCGGATGCGGCCCAGGCGAGCCCGCGGGCCCAGGCGGTTGCCGGCTTCATCCGCGACAACGGCGCCTCGTTCTTCGACGAATTGGCCGACGGCACGAGGCTGCTGCGTCCGCAGGTCGAGGAGGCGTTGGCCGAGCTGGTGGCGCTGGGCCTCGTCAATGCCGACAGTTTCGCCGGATTGCGCAGCTTGCTGATGCCGGCCGACCGGCGGCGGGCCGGGCGCCGCCGCACCCTGTTCGGCATGGAGGATAGCGGGCGCTGGGCGTTGGCGCGCCGGCCATTGCCGGCGGGCGGCATCGATGCCGGCGAGGCGGTCGAGCATCTGGCGCGCACCCTGTTGCGCCGCTATGGCGTCGTGTTCTGGCGCCTCATCGAGCGCGAGGCGGCCTGGCTGCCGCCGTGGCGCGACCTGCTGCGTGTCTATCGCCGCCTCGAAGCGCGCGGCGAAATTCGCGGCGGCCGCTTTGTCGCCGGCTTTGCCGGCGAGCAATACGCGCTGCCCGAGGCGATCGGCGCCTTGCGCGACGTGCGGCGCCGGCCGGGCGCGGGCGAATTGCTGTCGCTGTCGGGCGCCGACCCGCTCAATCTGGTCGGCATCCTGACCCCCGGCCCGCGCCTTGCCGCGCTGACCCCGAACCGCGTCCTCTATCGCGACGGGCTGCCGATTGCGCTGCTCGCCGGCGGGTCGGTGCAATTCATCGCGGCGCTCGACGATGCCGACCAATGGCAGGCGAAAAAGACGTTGCAGCGCGGCGCGGTGCCGGCGGCGCTCGTCGCTCTTGCGTGAACGGGACCCGCGCCGGCAAGCATGACGTTGCGCCCCGGCGCGCAGTCGCTAAGATCGCGCCGGCGAACACCCCATCACCCCTAAGGGAGAAGGTTTCATGACCGTTTCGTTGTATTCCGGCTTCGTGCCGGTCTGCGTGCAGCTGCTCGGCGGCCTCAAGACCGTGCTGAAGAAGGCCGAGGATCACGCCACCGCCCAGAAATGGGATACCGCCGTGGTGCTCAATCTGCGGTTCTTTCCCGACATGTTCACGCTGGAACGCCAGGTGCGGCAGGTCTGCAATCATTCGCTGGGCGCCGGCCGCGTGGCCGGGGTCGATCTGCCGTCGCTACCCGACCAGGACAACAGCTTTGCCGAGATCTACGCGCGCATCGACAAGACCGTCGACTTCCTCAAGGGGTTGCGGGCCAACCAGCTCGACGGCAAGGACGATTCCGATGTCACAGTCACCATCGGCGGCCAGCCGCGCACGATGAAGGCGCAGAACTATCTGTATCATTTCGCAATGCTGCAGGTCGGGTTCCACGCGACGACGGCGTATGACATCATCCGCAGCGTCGGGGTCAGCGTCGGCAAGCGCGACTATCTGGGCGCGATGCCGTCGTAGACGGGGTTCCTTCGCGAGCGAACCCGTTTGGGTAAGAGTGGGCGGCCGGGTTCTTCCCGGCCACTCATCCCTCTGCCGCTCACCCCTCGGCCGCTCGCCCTTCGGCGATGACCCGCTCGATGGTCGCGAGCAGCACCCGTTGGCCGACCGGCTTTTGCAGATAGACGCTGACGCCGGCCCGGCGGGCGCGCTCTTCCAGGGTCCGGTCGCCGCGGCCGGTGATCAGGATGACCGGGATGTCGAGATTGCGTCCCGCCGGCGAATTGAGGAAATCGATGCCGGCCGTCGCCGGCAGATGCTGGTCGAGGATCAGGCAGCCACGAAGCGGCTTGCGATAGTCGCGGGCGAACGCATCGGTCGATGCGAAATCCTCGACATCGAGGCCGTGTACTTCCAGCAACACCTTGATCGAATCCCGCACCGCCTCGTCATCGTCGACGACGAACACTTTGGGGCGGAGTGAGACCGGGCTGGTCATCGGCGGATGATGGAGCCGCGGTAACGCGGGCGCGCTGATCTAAATCAACCGGCCTGCGCGGCGCCGCGTTTTCCGGGCACGGCCGGCATCCCCGGGCAATAATGGAAAATACCGATCGCGGGCTGCCGCGCCGAGCGTCGCGCGATGGCAGCGGCGGTGCGCTGCGCCTACATAAGGGCGATGAGTGTCATTGTCCGCTTTGCCCCCTCGCCGACCGGCTTCCTGCATATCGGCGGCGCCCGCACCGCGCTGTTCAACTGGCTTTATGCGCGCCACCACCAACGTTACGGCGACGGTGGCACGTTCCGGCTGCGCATCGAGGACACCGACCGGCAGCGTTCGACGCCCGAGGCGGTCGCCGCGATCATCGACGGGCTGCGCTGGCTCGGCCTCGAGTGGGACGGCGACATCGTCCATCAGTTCGCCGGGGCGGCGCGCCATGCCGCGGTCGCTGCCGCGCTGCTGGCGCAGGGCCGCGCCTATCGCTGCTATTGCACGCCGGCCGAACTCGAGGCGATGCGCGAGCGGGCGCGCGCCGAGAAGCGCTCGGTGCGCTATGACGGCACCTGGCGCGACCGTGACCCCGCGGAGGCCCAGGATCTGATCAGGGCCGGCATCGCCCCAGTCATTCGCCTGAAGGCGCCGCAGGCGGGTGCGACGACAATCCACGACCTGGTGCAGGGCGAGGTCACGGTCGCCAACGCCGAACTCGACGATCTGATCCTGCTGCGCGCCGACGGCACGCCGACCTACAATCTGTCGGTCGTCGTCGACGATCACGACACGGAGATCACCCAGGTGATCCGCGGCGACGACCACCTCAACAATGCCTTCCGCCAGACCCAGATCTACCGCGCCCTCGATTGGCCGGTGCCGCAATTCGCCCATCTGCCGCTGATCCACGGACCCGACGGGGCGAAGATGTCGAAGCGGCACGGCGCGATCGGCGTCGAGCAATACCGTGCGCTCGGCTATCTGCCCGAAGCCTTGCGCAACTACCTGTTGCGCCTCGGCTGGAGCCACGGCGACGACGAGATCATCAGTACCGACGATGCGATCCGCTGGTTCGACATCGCCGCTGTGGGGCGGGCGCCCGCGCGCTTCGACCAGGCCAAGCTCGACAGCATCAACGCCCATTACATCCGCGAGGCCGACGATGCGCGCCTTGTCGCGCTGATCGTCGAGCCGCTGGAAGCGGGGCTTGGGCGCAAGCTGTCAGCGGACCAGCGAGAGCGCCTCGCAAAGGCGATGCCGGGGTTGAAGCCGCGCGCCAAGACGATCGTGGAACTGGCCGAGAAGGCCCGCTTTTATGTCGCGCCGCGACCGATAATTTTGGACAAATTCGCGAGGGGAAACTTGGATAATGACAGGCACGGGCTTTTGCCGCTTGTGTCGGACCCGCGTTCCGATGTTAAGGCAGAGCGTTTGTTGCCGGCGTTGGGATCTGTCTTGGAATCCACCGAATGGAGTAGCCAATCGCTGGAAAAGACGGTCCGTGATTTTGCCGCAGAAAAGAAGGCCAACTTCGGCGTCGTAGCGCAGCTACTGCGCGCCGCGCTGACCGGCTCGCTCGCCTCGCCCGGCATCTTCGAGGTCATGGAGGTGCTCGGCCGCGACGAATCGCTGGGCCGCATCGCCGACGCGGCGGCGAAACACGAAGCCGGTAAACGACCAATCCAGACCGTCATGGCCGGGCTTGTCCCGGCCATCCAGGTGGATCAAGACGCGGATCCCCGGGTCAAGCCCGGGGATGACGAATAAAGGGGTTCGCTGCAGCGGCGGTCAGGCGATCGA
>DATLRS010000224.1:0-12820 GCA_035534535.1 Allostellaceae bacterium
CCTTGCGGAACCGGCGCTTCGGCCGGCAGGGCTTGCTGTGCGAAGGGGCTCGGTACCGAGCCGGGGTAAAGCGGGATCGGCACGCCCGCCTGCTGCGCCAGCGCGACGGCGGGGCTCACGCACAACACAACGGTGGCGGCGAAGCGGCGGACCATGCGCAATCTCCAGCAAAGATTCGATGCGCCCGGCCTTCTACGAAAACAAAATGGCTTTTGGAAGACGCGCCGGCAGCAATCCCCCGCGCGCCTCGGCGGCGGCGAGAGGTTACAGATCGGTGTCGGCGCTCTGCCCGGGGAACAGCGTCGCCCGGGTCCAGCCGGACCAGGCGCCGGGCGCCGGATTGTTGGGGTCGCGGTCATGGCGCCAGCACACATTGGCGCCGTGCGGCGCGTCGATCGTCGCGTTGACGTTTTTGGCCATGACCAGCTTCTGGGTCGAGATATAACCGTTGCCGCGGCTGTCGCAATCGGCCCGCTTGGTGATCACCACCTCGACATTGACCCGGTCCCAATAGGGATCATGCAGGGTCAGCTCGGCGGTGTCGCGCGGCGTCGCCGAGCATGCCGCCAGCAGCAGCGATCCCACCAGCAACACCCGTCGCATCCCCTCGCCCTCCTTTGCGTCAGAAAGGCCGGTCGCCCTTGATCTGCGTCCGGTGCATGACCCGCCGCGTCGCCGGGTCGAAGGCGTCGCGCCGGTGCATGACGCAGCGGTTGTCCCACAGGATCAGGTCGCCGACCAGCCACTGCTGATACCAGGCGAACTCGCTCTTTGTCGCATGCGCCCAGAGGGCATCGAGCAACGCCTCGCTGTCAGCCAACGGCAGGTCCGCGATGTAGGCGTTGCGGCGCCGGCCGAGGAACAGCGCCTTTCTGCCGGTGACCGGATGGGTGCGGACCAGCGGATGCTCGGCGCCGATCGTCTGGCTCGGATCCGGCGCATCGACAAAGCCGCGGCGCAATTCGCCGGCGCTGTTGCGGCTGGCGTCGTGACGGCACAGCTGCCCCGCAATCTGCCGGCGCAGCTCAGGGGCCAGCGTCTCGTAGGCGCGGTACATGTTGCAGAAGCCGGTGTCGCCGCCAGCGGGCGGCACTTCCAGCGAGTAGAGCGCCGAGGCGCTCGGCGGCTCGGGGATATAAGACATGTCGGTATGCCAGAGCGCCTCATAGGCGCCGAGCTGGCCGATGGCGACACCGTCCTCGATGACGTTCGAGATGATGAGGACGTATTGATGCCCCTCCGGCGTCACCTCGATCTCACGATCCGCGCCGGGCGCCCTGGTCCGTGCCGCCGCAATCGGTGCCCAATCGAGTTCGCCCAAATGCCGGCTGAAGCGCAGCAGATCCTCGTCGGACAGACGCTGGCCGCGAAAACGCAGCACCAGGTGATCGGCCCAGGCCGCCTTGATCGCCGCGACGGCCTCGGGCGTCAACGCCCCGGCAAGATCGATCCCCTCGATATCGGCGGCGAGGGCCGCCCCGGTTGGCCGCACCACTACCTGCCGTCGTTCCAGTACCGCTGCCACCTCGCCGCTCCTCCCGCCGCTGCTCGTTCAACATTGCCCGGTTGCGCGGCGCGACGCAAATACAGCAGGTCATTGATTGCGCCGGTTGGGGCGGCTACGGTGCCGGCCACCCCGCCAAACGGTCCGCCAGAGGAGATCGGCCCATGCCCGACGACGTCCGCCATCCGGTCATCGACAAGTCGCGCCTGCCGAGCCGCCATGTCACGGTCGGCCCGGAACGCGCACCGCACCGCGCCTTTCTCTATTCGATGGGACTCACCGCCGAACAGATCAACCAGCCGATCATCGGCGTCGCGACCACCTGGAACGAAGCGGCGCCCTGCAACATCGCGCTGTCGCGGCAGGCCCAGGCCGCCAAGAAGGGGGTCGCAGCGGCCGGCGGCACGCCGCGCGAATTCACCACGATCACCGTTACCGACGGCATCGCGATGGGCCATGAGGGCATGAAATCGTCGCTGATCAGCCGCGAGGTCATCGCCGACTCGGTCGAATTGACGATGCGCGGCCATTGCTACGACGCGCTCGTCGGGCTGGCCGGCTGCGACAAATCGCTGCCCGGGCTGATGATGGCAATGGTGCGCCTCAACGTGCCATCGGTCTTCATGTATGGCGGTTCGATCCTGCCTGGCCGCTTCAAGGGCAAGGACGTGACGATCGGCGACGTTTTCGAAGGGGTCGGCGCGCACAGCGTCGGCGCGATGTCGGACGCGGACCTGCATGAGCTCGAATGCGTCGCCTGCCCGTCGGCGGGGTCGTGCGGCGGCCTCTTCACAGCCAACACGATGGCCTGCGTCTCCGAGGCGATCGGCCTCGCGCTGCCCGGCTCGGCCGGCGCGCCGGCGCCCTACGATTCGCGCGACGCCTACGCCGAAGCATCCGGCCAGGCGGTGATGGATCTGGTGCGCAACAACCTGCGGCCGCGCGACATCGTGACCCGGAAGGCGATCGAAAACGCCGCGATGGTCATCGCCGCCGCCGGCGGTTCGACGAATGGCGGGCTGCACCTGCCGGGGATCGCCAACGAGGCCGGCATAGCTTTCGATCTGCACGATTTCGGCGAGATCGCCAAGCGCACGCCCTATATCGGCGATCTGAAGCCGGGGGGTCGCTATGTGATGAAAGACCTGCACGATATCGGCGGCGTGCCGGTATTGATGAAGGCATTGCTCGACGGCGGATATCTGCATGGCGACTGCCTGACCGTCACCGGCAAGACAATTGCCGAAAACCTGAAGGACGTCCGCTTCCCCACCGGACAGGACGTGGTTCGTCCCACGTCGAACCCGCTGGCGCCAACCGGCGGGCTCGTCGTGCTGAAGGGCAACCTCGCGCCGCAAGGAGCGATCGTCAAAGTCGCCGGCATGGCGACGTTGCGCTTTGCCGGTACCGCCCTGTGCTTCGATTGCGAGGAAGACGCCTTCGCGGCAGTCGAAGCGCGGCGCTACAAGGACGGCGACGTCATCGTCATCCGCTACGAGGGGCCACGCGGCGGGCCGGGCATGCGCGAGATGCTGTCGACGACGGCGGCGCTCTACGGCCAGGGGGTCGGCGAGCGGGTGGCCTTGATCACCGACGGCCGCTTCTCCGGCGCGACGCATGGTTTCTGCATCGGCCATGTCGGGCCGGAGGCGGCGGTCGGCGGGCCGATCGCATTGTTGAAGGACGGCGACCGCATCACGATCGACGCGGTCGCCGGCACGATCGAGGTGGCGCTCAGCGACGCCGAATTGGCCGAGCGCCGGCGTCAATGGACCGCCCGCCGCAACGGCTACCAGTCGGGCACGCTGTGGAAATACGCGCAGACCGTGGGCGACGCCGAGAAGGGCGCCGTCACCCATCCCGGCGCCAGCGCCGAGACCCACGTCTACGCCGATATCTAAGCAGCTTAGCGCGATCCACATTTCCCCTGGGTGTCGGCCGGCGCTCTGGCATCCCCCACCTCACCCCCACCCTCTCCGCCCCCCGCCATGGCCCACGGGGGCGGAGAGGGAGTGAACGACGAAGGCTGACGATTTGTGCGCCAATCAACGAAAGCTTGCTTAGCGGCCCTGATTGGCATTGCCGCGATCGGCATCGTCGTCGTCCCTCGCCCTCGCCCTCGCCCTCGCCAGCCGCGACCGGCGGCGGCGAGGGGATGACCCACAAGGGCCGACGAATGTCTGCCTAGTGATACCCGAGAACGATCGTGGCCACGGCAACGATCAGCGTCACATACATGAAGGCAAGCCCGCGCACCGCGCACTCCGCAATTCGTAACCCGCTTTGCCGGACAAACGCGCCCGACGCCGGCACGCTCCCTTTACAGACAACCGGTTGATAAAGCCTTAGCGGCGATCGACCGCGGCCATCCGGGCGGCGGTATCGGCGCGGCACGCCGCGTCATGCTCGGCCACCAGCGCGCGCAGACGCGGGATCAGTTCCTCGCCATACTGGATCGCGTCCGGTCGAGGGTCATAGCCGCGGATCAACAGGCTGGTGGCGCCCAGCTTGTAGTATTCGAGCATCGCCTTGGCGACGGTATCGGGGGTCCCGACCAGCGCGGTCGAGTTTCCCGGCGCGCCGGTCGCCGCGGCCAGCGATGTCCACAGGCAGGTATCGTGCAATTCGGCGGCCGCGGCCGCCTGCAGCAGCCGCCTGGAGCCGATATTGTGACGCTGTGGCGCCGCCGCGCCGCCGCGGTTGCGCAACACCCGGTCGAGGATCGCCCTGGCGCGGTCCCAGGCTTCGCCCTCGGTGGCCGCCAGGATCGGGCGGGTCGACAGGCTGAAGGTCGGGTTGCGGCCGGCGAGCGCCGCCTCGCGGCGCACGCGCTCCATGAACAAGGCCGTATCCTTCAGCGGCTCGCCCCACAGCATGTAGACATCAACCTGCGGCGAGAGCGACCCGATCGCCGCCTCGGAGCCGCCGCCGCCGTAGATCGGGATGTGCGGCAGCTGCCGGCAGCGGATTTCCGCATAGGTGCCGCGCGTCCGGTAGAATTCTCCGGCGTGGTCGAACGGCGCCGGCGCGGTCCAGGTCCGGCGCAACAGCGCGATGTATTCGCCGGCGCGGCGATAGCGCGCTGCATGGTCGGTCCAGTCGCCGTCCTTGGCCTGATCGGCGTCGCTGCCGCCGGCGATGATGTGCACCGCCAGACGGCCGCCGCTCAGCTGGTCGAGGGTCGCCAGCTTGCGGGCGGCGACCGGCGGCGCCACGAAGCCCGGTCGATGCGCCAGCAGGAAATTCAGCCGCTCGGTCACCGCGGCGGCATGCGCCCCGACGAGGAACCCGTCCGGCGCCTCCGAGAAATAGCCGATCAGCACGCGGTCGAAGCCGGCCCGCTCGTGGATCCGCGCCGTCTCGGCAATCACACCGGCATCAAACGGGGGCCCAGCGGGCGGGATCAGTTCCGAGGACACCCGCGGCGCGATCCAGCCGATCATCTCCACAGGCATGATGCGAGCCTGCCGTGCTTGCCGCCACGCCGCCCGCGATTCAGGCCGCGGCGCGCTCGCTGGCCGGCAGCAAGGGATCGCGATAGCCGCGGCGCTGCATCTGATCGAGCACCAGGGCGACCGGCTGGCCGAGCCATAGAGCGTAGTCCGTATGGTCGTCGATCATGTCGTCGGTCAGCGGATGCACCAGGATGTCCAAGCCGTCGCGGTGCAGCATCATCCAGGTCACGACCTCCTGAAACTGCGCCGACTCAAAGATGATCTGAAACTGCGGCACCGGGTGCGGGCCGACCCGTTCGCCGCTGAACTGCCCCATCTCGACCGGATAGGCCGTCGACAGACGCTCGTGAAACCGCTCGACGATCGGCTTTGTCGCCGCATCGTAATAGACGTGGGCGTGATACCCGTAGATCTTCGGGTTCGGATGGGTCGGCGCGGGCATCGTCGATACTCCCGGAGAAGCTCCCTGATGACAGCCCGGCAGGATCTACCCGTTGCCCGAGCCCGGCAACCGGTTTTGGGGCAGGAGTAGGCGGCGGCGGCGCGGGCGCTCGTCCGCCACGGCCTCAGTTCAGCTTCGACTTGAGCTGCGCGAGGAAGGCGGCCGCCTGATGGCGGGCGGTCCCTTCGGAGGCCAGCCGGATGAACTGTTCGAGGGCGTGCACCGCGGCGCGCATGTTGCCGAGCTGCGCGTGCAGGTGCCCCGCCTCGCGCCACAATTCGGGCAGATCAGGCGCCAGCAACAGCATCGTCTCGACAACGCGTGCCGCACGCTCGGGCCGGCCGGTCTGCAACAGCCGCGATTTGAGATTGTTCTGCAGCCGCAGCAGCACATCGCGATCGGCGACCGGGGCATAGTGCTCCGGCGACAATTCGACCTCCTGCCCGGCCATCGCCTTCAGCAGTTCGCGCAGCCCGGCGGCGTCGCACACCCGGCCGCTGTGGAACGGGTCGAGGATCAGCCGCTCGGCGCCGTCGCCAAGGCGGATCAGGAAATGCCCGGGAAAGGCGAGGCCGACGCTGTCCCAGCCCTGCGCCCGCGCGGCGTGCAGGTAAAGGATGCCGAGCGCCACCGGCAACCCTTTGCGGCGATCGACGACCCGCATCAGGTTGGCGTTCTGCAAATCGTCGTAGGTCAGCTCGTCGCCGCTATAGCCGTATTTCAACAGGATGATCTCGTTGAGCGCCTCGGCGCGCCCGGCCAGACCGCCGCCGGCGCCGCCGTGCCGGCCGACATCGCGGGCGAGCGTCGCGAGGTGCTGGCGATAGCGCGCCAGGCCGACGCGCGGCCGCTCGAACGAGGCGAGCGCCAGCGCGGCCTCGCCGATCGGCAGGACCGGCGAACTCGCCGCGGCGAGCTCGCGCAGGTAGCGGGCGCATTGCTCGGCGTCGAAACTGTCGGGCAGTTCACTCATTGCGGCGTCGAGACTACAACTTTTGCACCTCGATGCGACCCTGCGGCGCCGCGCCCGCCGGCGCCGGGCCAAAGCTGGCTTCCGGCGGCGGGGCCGGTGTCGCTGCCACCGCGCCGCCGCCGCGCAGCACGACATAGGAGACGACCCGCCGGACCCCCGGCACATAGCGCGCGATGCGGGTGGCCCGGTCGAGTTCGGCCTGGGAGCGCGCCGAGCCCATCAGGTACACCGATCCGTCTGCCGTATCGATCGTATAGTTGATCGAGCGGATGCCGGGATCGAGGATCATTTGCGATCGCACGCGCGTCGTAATCCAGGCGTCCTTGGCATCGTTCCAGGCGACTTCCGGCGGCGCCACCGCAAGGTCGTCGTAGAGCGTGCGGACACCAGGGACCCGGCCGGCGACCTGCTCGGCCTCCGCCTTCAACTGCGGGTTCGCGACCCGGCCGGTCAGCAGCACACGGCCCCCGTAGACGGTGGTGGCGATGCCGGATTGCAGCTGCGGGTCCGCCTTGATCATCGCCTGCTCGATATTGCCCTTGATCTCGAAATCGCTGGCCACGCCGTTGACCCCGCGTTCCTGTCCCGCGGCGTAGCCGCCCCCCGCGGCGGCGGCCAGACCGCCGACGACCAACGCTCCGGCGCAGCCGCCCAGCGCCACCGGAAGCGCTATCACACAGCATAATGCCGCTATCGAATGAAACCGCGCCATGATCCCCCCAAGGCAACAGTTGTCGCACCATTGTGAGATTTTCGGCGAACCCCGCCAAGCGCGGCGACGTCGCCGATCGCGGCACGGTTGGCGCAACGACATCCGGTTCGGCATTGGCTGTGCCGCACCGGCCCGCTCTACCAAAGGGTTAAGCCGCGGCCGCGGCACCGGCGCGGTTGTACGGCCGCGACAGGTGTTCAACCGTTCGGACGCCAGGCATCGGCCAGATGGCGCGGCAGGTGCCGCGGCATGACCAGCATTACGTCGAATCGCAGCTGCAATCCGCCCAGATCAGGCCGCCCCAGCAGGAAATTCGACGCGGCGCGGGCGATGCGGCGCTGCTGGCGCGGCGACACGGCGGCAGCCGCGCTGCCGAGGTCGCCGCGCGCCTTGACCTCGATGATCGCCAGGACGCCGCCGCGACGGGCGAGGATGTCGATCTCGCCGGACGGGCAGCGCCAGTCGCAGGCGACAATCTGCCAGCCCCGCAGCCGCAGGTGCCAGCGGCACAAGAGCTCGGCGAGCCGGCCGCGCCGCCCGGCGCGCCGCCGATGCGCCGTCTGGCGACCGGACGGCTGGCGACCAGACGTCTCGCGGCGCGGCGGCAGGCGGCGGGTGAAGGTCATTGCGGCGCACTCCGCTCCTGCCAGGCGAGGGCGCGGGCATACAGGATCCGGCGGGCGATCCCGGTCTCGGCGGCGAGCCGGGCAACGGCATCGCGCAGGCTGTGCTCGGTGAGGAGCGCGCGCAGCCGGCCGTCGATATCGCTCTCGCCGGCAGGCGCCGCCGCCTCGGGCGGGCCGACGACGATCACCGCCTCGCCGCGTGGCGCACCAGCGCCCTGGTAATGCTCGGCCAGCGCAGCGAGCGAGCCGCGGCGCATCTCTTCGTGGCGCTTGGTCAGCTCGCGGGCGACCGCGGCCTTGCGGTCGCCGAGGATGAGCGCCATGTCGGCGAGCGCGGCGGCAAGCCGCGACGGCCCCTCGAAGAAGATCAGTGTCGCCGCCAGCGCCGTCCAATCGCCGAGGGCGCGGCGTCGCGCCGCACCGCGCGGCGGCAGGAAGCCGGCAAACAGAAACCGGTCGGGCGGCAGGCCCGACAGGATCAGCGCGGTCAGCGCCGCCGACGGCCCCGGCGCCGCGGTGACCGGCAGATCGTCGGCGAGCGCCGCGCGCACCAGCTTGAAGCCGGGGTCGCAGACCAGCGGGGTGCCGGCGTCGGCCACCAAGGCCAGCGTCTCGCCGCGGTGCAGCGCCTCGATGATGGCCGGCCGCACGCGGTCGGCGTTGTGGTCGTGATAGGAATCGAGCGGCGTCGCGATGCCAAAGTGGGCCAGCAGGCGCGCGGTAACCCTGGTGTCCTCGCACAGGATGCGGTCGGCGTTGCGCAAGACCCACAATGCCCGCAGCGTGATGTCGCCGAGATTGCCGAGCGGTGTCGCGACCAGATGCAGCCCGGGCGCCAACGCATGCGGCGGCGCCCAATCGCCGGGCCGGCGATCGCTCGGCGCGAGCGGCGCCGGGGTCGCCCCGCCCGTCGCGTCCGCGCCGCCTTGTTTACTTGCCGCGATGCGATGGTTAGGGTCGCCGCCGGCTGTCGCACCCTTGCCGGAGACCGTCCTTGCTGCACTGGCGTCTTTCGCGGTTCGCCTCAACACTGGTTGCCTTCGCGTTGCTCGCCGCGCTGACCGGCTGCGGCGAGGGACCGATCGTACCGGCACCGGTCATCGCGCCGCAATCGCCCTATTTCGGTGCGCCGCCGCCGCCACCCGTGTCGGCGACGCCGCTGCCGTCGCCCGGCGCAAGCGGGGCGATCAAGGTGGCGCTGCTCGTGCCGTTGTCGGGCGCCAATGCCGGGCTCGGCAAGGCGATGCTGGAGGCGGCGCAGCTTGCCCTGTTCACCACCGGCGGCGACCGGCTGACGCTGATCCCGCGCGACACGGCCGGCACCCCGCAGGGCGCCGCCAGCGCGGCACGCTCGGCGGTCGCCGACGGTGCGGCGCTGATCCTCGGGCCGCTGCTGGCGGGCGAGGTCGAAACCGTCAAGCCGGTCGCCAGCGCCGCCCACGTCAATGTCCTGGCGTTCTCGACGGCGACCCAGCTGGCCGGCGGCAATGTCTTCCTGATGGGTTTTCTACCGCGTCAGGAGATCGTGCGCGAAGTGAGATTCGCCCTCGACAAGGGGCTGCACCGGTTTGCCGCGCTGGCGCCGCAGACGCAATACGGTCATCTGATGACCGATGCGCTGCGCGACGCGGCGACCGCCGGCGGCGGCACGGTGGGCAAGGTCGAATATCTCGATCCGCGCGGCTCGGATAATGCGGCGGCGATCCAGCGGCTGCTGGCGTCGGACACCGCGGCGGCGCCACCGCCGAGCGTCTCATTCGATGCTTTGCTGCTGCCCGAGGGCGGCGCCGAGCTGAAGCAGCTGGTGCAGCAGCTGAAGCAAGCGGGGCTCAACACGGCGCAGGTGCGACTGCTCGGCAGCGGGTTGTGGGACGATCCCTCGATTGCCGGCGATGCGGCGCTCGACGGCGGCTGGTTCGCCGCCTCGCCGCCGGCGACCCGCCGCGAATTCGACAGCCGCTTTCAGCAGACCTACGGTCATCCGCCGCCGCGACTCGCCTCGCTTGCCTTCGACGCCGCGGCGCTCGCCGGGGTGCTCGCCAAGAGCGGCGGCGGCGCGCCGTTCTCCCGCGAGGCGATCCTCAACCCAAGCGGGTTTACCGGGGTCGACGGGCTGTTCCGCTTCACGCCGCAGGGGCTGGTACAGCGCGGCCTCGCGGTGCTCGAAGTCCAGCCGCAGGGCGATGTCGTAGTCGGCCCGGCGCCGCAAAGCTTCCAGGATCTGGCGTATTGACGACGCCGGATGCCTGAAATCAGCCGAGCAGCGCGCCCAACACGGCGTTGAGCCGCTGTCGGCCGGCTTGGGTCGCGGCGAGATGATCGGCATCGAGGGTGAGGAACCCGCCCTCGACGAGGCGCGGCAGGGTGCCCGCGAACAGCAGTTCGACAGGACACAAGGCCAGCGCTTCGAGACGCTGGCGCGAGACCCCGGCGACGAGGCGCAAGCCCATCATCACCATTTCCTCGATCGCGGTCTGCCGCGCGATCGGGGTCGTCTCCTCGATCGCCGCGCCAGAGGCCTCGATCGCCGCCAGCCAGGCTTCCGGCGCCCGTATTTGCCGGGTCGCGATCTTGTGGCCGTCGCGCGTCGCCCTGCCATGCGCGCCGGGACCGATGCCGAGGTAATCCTGATAGCGCCAATAGGCGAGGTTGTGGCGGCACTCGGCGCCCGGCCGCGCGTGATTCGAGATTTCGTAGGCCGGCAGGCCAGCGGCCGCGAGGCGCTGTTGCGTCGCCTCGAACAGGGCCGCCGCGCTGTCCTCGTCGGCCGCCAGCGCCTCGCCGCGGGCGGCGCGGTTGCCGAAGGCCGTGCCGGGCTCGATCGTCAGCTGATAGAGCGACAGGTGCTCGCCGGCGAGGCCGAGCGCCTCGTCAAGCTCCGCGTCCCAGGCCGCAACGCTCTGGCCGGGCCGGGCATAGATCAGGTCGAACGAATAGCGCGCGAAGGTGTCGCGCGCGAGGCCGATCGCCGCGATCGCCTCGTCGCGGTCGTGGCGGCGGCCGAGAAAGCGCAGAGCCGCGGGGTCGAGCGCCTGGATGCCGAGCGACAGCCGGTTGACCCCGGCGGCGGCAAACCCGGCAAAGCCTGCCGCCTCGGCCGAGTTGGGGTTGGCCTCCAGTGTCACTTCGAGATCGGGAGCGACCGGCCACAGCGCTTTGACATGGCCGATCAGCGCCGCGACCGTCGCCGGCGGCATCAGCGACGGCGTGCCGCCGCCAAAAAAGATCGTCGCGACCTCGCGATCGGGCAGCAGCGCGGCCTGATGCTCCAGATCGGCGAGCAGCGCCCGCGTCCAGCGCGCCGCGTCGATCCCCTCCCGGACATGGCTGTTGAAGTCGCAATAGGGACATTTCGAGACGCAGAACGGCCAGTGGATATAGACCGCGAGCGGTTCGCGGCCGGTCAAAACACCGCCTTTACCAATTCGGCGAAGGCGCGGGCGCGGTGGCTGATCCGGTGCTTCACATCGGGGTCCATCTCGCCGAACGTCTCGTCATGGCCGTCCGGCACGAACATCGGGTCGTAGCCGAAGCCGCGCTCGCCGCGCGGCGGCCACGCGAGATGGCCATGCGCCTCGCCGCGGAACAACGCTTCCTCGCCGTCGGGCCAGGCGAGCGCCAGCACGGCGACGAAATGGGCGTGCCGGTCGCCGGGCCCGAGTTCGCGCTGCACCCGCGCCATCGCCACCCCGAAATCCTTGCCCGGGCCGGCCCAGCGCGCCGAATAAATGCCGGGCGCGCCGCCGAGCGCCGGCACCACCAGCCCCGAATCATCGGCCAGCGCGACCAGCCCGCTGGCAGCCGCGGCGAGACGCGCCTTCAATGCCGCGTTTTCCTCGAAGGTAGCGCCGGTTTCCTCGGGCTCGGCGAGGCCGAGCGCCGCGGCGCCGACCGTCGCGACGCCGTAGGGCATGAGCAGCGCCGCGATCTCGGCGAGCTTGCCGGGGTTGTGGCTGGCGACCACCAGCCGCTCGCCGGCGGTCAGGCGGCGCGCCATGTTCAGGCGAGGCCGAGCGCGCTGCGCTGCCGCCGGGTCAATTCGGCGATGCCGCTACGCGCCAGAGCCAGCATCTGCGCGAAGCTCTGTTCGTCGAACGGCGCCCCTTCGGCGGTCGCCTGGATCTCGACGATGCCGCCCCCGGCAGTCAGCACGAAATTGGCGTCGGTCATCGCCTGCGAATCCTCGGCATAATCGAGGTCGAGCACGGCGCTACCCTCGAACACGCCGCAGGATACCGCGGCGATGCTGTCGTTGAGCGGCACGCTCGGCAGCGTGCCGGCGACAACCAGCCTGGCCAGCGCCTGATAGAGCGCGACGTAGCTGCCGGTGATCGCCGCCGTGCGCGTCCCGCCATCGGCCTGCAAAACATCGCAATCGATGCGGATCTGGCGCTCGCCGAGCGCGGTGAGGTCGGTGACGGCGCGCAAGGACCGCCCGATCAGGCGCTGGATCTCCTGGGTGCGGCCGCTCTGCCGGCCGCGCGACGCCTCGCGGTCGGTGCGGGTATGGGTCGAGCGCGGCAGCATGCCGTATTCGGCGGTGACCCAGCCATGCCCGCTGTTGCGCAGAAACGGCGGCACCCGCTCCTCGAGCGTCGCCATGCACAAGACATGGGTGTCGCCGAACCGCGCCAAGCACGAGCCCTCGGCGTATTTGCCGACGCCGGGCTCGAGACTGACCGGCCGCATCGCATCGGGCGCCCGCCCGGAAGGTCGCATAGCAAACTCCTAATCGCTTCGTCATGGCCGGGCTTGACCCGGCCATCTCTAGATCCCCGGGTCAAGCCCGGGGATGACGTTCAGGTGTCAAACAGGCTCGCCTGAGCTTCAGCCGGCTTCGCGCGGCGCACCGGCCGACGCGCGCCGCCGGCGATGACGCCGACCTTGCCGTCGTAAAATTCGAGTTCGAGCGCCGCGTTAGGCCGCACTTTCGATGCCTCGGCAACAACGTGTCCGGTATTGTCCAACACCATGACATAGCCGCGCCGGAGCATCGCCTCATGGCGCTCCGAATGGGTCGCGAGCCGGCCGGCGAAATTGTCGGTCGCGTCGCGCTTCCCGGCGAGAAGGCGCACCATCGCGGTGGCGAGCCGCCGCTCGACGTCGCC
>DATLRS010000225.1:0-16757 GCA_035534535.1 Allostellaceae bacterium
GCGCCGGAAGCCGCCCCGATCGAGCAGCAGGGTTTCGGCTGGAACAGCAAATTCGGCACCGGCAAAGCGGGTGACGCGATCGGCAGCGGCCTGGAAGTCATCTGGTCGCAGACGCCAACCAAGTGGAGCAACAACTTCTTCTCGAACCTGTTCGGCTACGAATGGGAACTGACCAAGAGCCCGGCCGGCGCCTATCAGTGGCAGGCAAAAGGCGCCGAGACCACGATTCCGGACGCGTTCGACCGGTCGAAGCGGCGCGTGCCGACCATGCTGACCACCGACCTCTCGCTGCGCTTTGATCCGGCCTACGAGAAGATCTCACGGCGCCTCTACGAGCATCCGGAGCAGTTCGCAGACGCGTTTGCCCGGGCGTGGTTCAAGCTGACGCACCGCGATATGGGGCCTATTTCGCGGTATCTGGGTCCGCTCGTTCCGGCGGAGCATCTGCTGTGGCAGGACCCGGTTCCGGCGGTCGATCATCAATTGATCGGGGATGAGGACATTGCCGCGCTGAAAGCGACAATCCTCGCGTCCGGTCTGTCGATCTCTCAACTGGTCGCGACGGCCTGGGCTTCCGCATCGACGTTCCGCGGCAGCGACAAGCGCGGCGGGGCGAACGGGGCGCGCATTCGCCTCGCGCCGCAGAAAGATTGGGAAGTCAACCAGCCGGCCGAACTGGCAAAGGTTCTTCAGGCACTGGAAGCGATCCAGAGGGATTTCAACAGGGCGCAGTTTGGTCCGAAAAAGGTGTCGCTGGCCGATGTGATCGTTCTGGGCGGCTGCGCCGCCGTCGAGGCAGCGGCGAAGAAGGCCGGCCACGACGTGAAGGTTCCGTTCTCGCCGGGGCGCATGGACGCCTCGCAGGAGCAGACCGATGTGGATGCCTTCGCCGTCCTGGAGCCGATCGCAGACGGGTTCCGCAACTACCTGCGGGAGGGACACGAGGCAGCGGCGGCTGAGCTGCTGGTGGATCGGGCGAACCTGTTGACGCTGACCGCGCCCGAGATGACGGTTCTGGTTGGTGGCCTGCGCGCCCTGAAGGCAAATTTCGGGCAGTCCGATGAGGGTGTTTTCACCAGGCGGCCCGAGTCGCTGACCAATGATTTCTTCGTCAACCTGCTCGACATGAGGACGACGTGGCAGAAATCCGCCACATCCGACGCCGTGCTGGAAGGCCGCGATCGGACGACGGGCGAGCGCAAATGGACCGGCACCGTCGTCGATCTTGTCTTCGGTTCGAACTCCCAGCTCCGAGCCCTCGCGGAAGTCTATGGATGCGACGACTCGCAGCAGGCGTTCGTGCGGGACTTCGTGGCCGCCTGGAACAAGGTGATGAATCTCGATCGCTTCGACCTTGCCTGATCTCAGCGGAGCGACATTCAGGTTGTTTTGTGCGCCGCAACATACGCGGCCAATGGCCGCACAAGGAAGCCGGGGGCTGCGTTTGACAGCGCCGCCGCCGGCAGTTTATCCAATGTTAATTGTACAGTGCTTCGCTAGGCAGCGACGAGCTTACCCCCCAGCCTTTCATCGCTCCACCCTGAACAGGCCGCGCACATGGCTGAGACACCTGCAATCAGCGACCGCAATCTTGAAGCGACGACGAACATTTCGATGAAGCGCGAGCCGGCGTGTTTTGCCTTTCTCTCACCGCGTTCGGTGTCGCCGCCGATGCCGATGGATTCGATCAACCTCGATCTCGCCTCAGCCGATTATTTCCGGGGCCGAGCCTCGCTGTGGACCACGCTCGAGATGCGCTCGTCGGTCAGCAACGACCGGCCGACGGCGATCCTCGGCTTTGACGAGACCTTTCTGCGGCCGTTCGCCCGCGCCCTCGTCGAGGCATCGACGACGCGCGCCGCCTACCGCATGACGATCCTCGGCGACGCGCCGGATGGGGAGCGCTGCCGGGTCGTCGAATACGTGACCGGGCCCGGCAAGGCGCTCAAGGAGCTGGTCCTGCAACCGTTCGACAACATCGTGCAGGTCAGTGCGGCCTCGCCGACGGACGGCGAGGAGACCCTGTTTCAGCTGCCGCGCACCGACAGCTTTCTGCGCGCCTTCGCCAAGATGTCCTATGCGGCCGACCAGGCCTTGCACGAACTGCTCGACGAGATGCAGCACCTGGCCCGCCGCCACGGCGACGCGGCCGCGACGCCCGAATAGGATCAGCTCGCCGCCGATCAGCCGCGCGCCGGCCAAGCCGGCTCGTTGTAGCCGAGCGGCACCGACGGCCGCGCCCAGTAGGGCGGCGTCTGCGACAATTGCACGGTCGGCTTCAGATGCCCGAGCTTGCCGGCCGGGGTGTTGCTCTCGATCGACCAGCGCGCCAGCTCCTCGGCCGTGAATTCCGCCGGCACGTCCTTTAGCGCACCTTCCGGCACCTCGCCGCGGCCGACCAGCCAGCGGCCGCTCTGCGCCAGCGAGATCCGCACCAGCCAGCTGCCGCCCTCGCGGACCCGCCGGCCGAGCGCCACCATCGTGCCGAACGCCATCAGGTAGCCGGTCAGATAGTCGATCGCAGACACCGGGTAGAATTGCGGCCCGGGCTCCTTGCCGGGGAACAATTCGCCCTGCCGGGTGGTGATGCCGCTGACATTCTGCACGACGGTGTCAAAACCGCGCCGGCTCGCCCACGGCCCCTTATGGCTGAAGGCGCACAGCGAGACATAGACGAGGCCCGGCCGCAACGCCGCCAGCTCCTCGGGCGACAGGCCGCGATGACCGAGCGTGCCCGGCCGGTAGCCTTGGCTGAACACGTCGGCTTCGCGCACCAGCTCCTTCAGCCGCGCGAGGTCCTTGGGCTGGCGCAGATCGAGATGAGCCGACAATTTGCCGTGCCCGGTATCGAATTCCTGGTAGCCGATATTGGGCAGGTGCGGCGCCGTGATCTTCAGGACGTCGGCGCCGTGCTCGGCCAGGGTGCGGGCGCAGGTCGGCCCGGCCAGCACCCGGGTCAGGTCGAGGACGCGCACACCGGAAAGCGGCCGGTCGCCGGCGGGCAGCGGCTCCGGCGGGGCGGCGCCGATCTTGACGATTTCCAGCAGCGGCAGCGAGGCGATCGCGGCGGCCTGCGGGTGGCTGGCCCATTCGGCCATGCTGCGCACCATGCCGCCGGCGCCGTTGGCGGCGATGATCGCTTCCTCGAGTTCGAGGGCGTCCCATTTCGCCACGGCCGCCCGCACCGCCGCCTTGTCCTCCGGCACGCCGAGCACCTTCAGCGCGGCGGCCCGGTGGTTGGGGAAATTGGCGTGGATGTAGCTCCAGTGGCCGTCCCGGGCCGGGTACATGCCCATCACCGGGTTGCGCTCGTGCGAGATTTCGGCCTTCTCCATCTTCAGGTAATGGCCGCTGCGCAGCGAGGCGGTCGCCTGTCGCAGATCGACCGCGACCTCCTGGCCGCTGCCGGTGCGCAACTGCCATAGATCGGCCACCGCCAGCCCGGTCGCCGCCAGCGCCGCGGCGCTGGTTTCGCCGATGCGGAACGGGGTCGGCAATACCGGATCGGCACCGCCGGTGATCTCGACCGCGCGGGCGCGCTCTTGGGCCCAGCCGACAGCCTCGAGGATCGTGCGCAATGCGTCATGAGCGGCCATGGCCGGGAACCCCTTTACAATAATGCGGAGCCTGGGCGACGCCCCGCCAAGCGCAATGATGCCCCGGAACGGGCGCCGAGGAAACGCCGAACCACCGGCTCATGCCGATCGGCGACGCCCGCGAAATAGATGCGGCAGGATGTCGCATCTTGGGCCGCGCTCTGCCTGCCGCTTCCGCCGGCGGGGATGCTAGACGTAGTCATTATCTATAATATACGTTTGACTACTGCCCGCCCAGGGGAGCGCTTGGCATGAGGAAGCGTGTGATCGCGGCGCTCGCGGTCGTTGCCGTGGCGGGGGCGGCGTTGCTGCCTCTGTTGTTGCCGCCGTCGGCTCCGGCGGGCGCGGCCGAGAAACCGCGCGCGGCCGGTCCCCCTGTGCCGGTCACCGCCGGCGTCGTCGCCACGGCCGATGTGCCGGTGCTGTTGAACGCGATCGGCACGGTCCAGGCGGCCAACATGGTTACGATCAGGAGCCGGGTCGACGGCCAGATCGTCAAGGTGGATTTCACCGAAGGGCAGGAGGTCGCGGCCGGAGCGCCGCTGTTCCAGATCGATCCGCGCCCCTACCAGGCCGCGCTCGATCAGGCGAAGGCGGCCAAGGCGAAGGACGAAGCCCAGCTCGCCAGCGCCCAGCTCGATCTCGCACGCTACGGCCAGCTGGTCGGGTCGGGCTATCAGACCCGGCAGAGCTACGACCAGCAGAAGGCCCAGGTCGCCCAGTTGCAGGCGGCGATCCAGGGCGATGCGGCGGCAATCGAGACCGCGAACATCAATCTCGGCTACACCGATATTCGGGCGCCGATCGCCGGCCGGCTCGGCGCCCGCCTCGTCGATAAGGGTAATCTGGTGCGTGCGGCGGATACCACCGGCCTCGTGACGATCGCCCAGGTGCGGCCGATTTTCGTCAGCTTTACGCTGCCGCAGAACACCCTCAACGCGATCCGCGACGAACAGGCGAAGTCACCCCTTCCGGTCGACGCCTATGGCGACGACCTCAAGAGGCTGCTCGGCAAGGGCCAGCTGACGCTGATCGACAACAACATCGACCAGGCCACCGGCACGATCCACTTGAAAGCGAGCTTTGCCAATACCGAAGAGCGGCTGTGGCCGGGCGAATTCGTCAATGTCCGGGTCGTGCTGTCGGTGCGCAAGGGCGTGCCGACGGTGCCCGCCGAAACGGTGCAGGAGGGGCCGCAGGGGCACTTTGCCTATGTCATCAAAAAGGACGGCACGGTCGAACGCCGCGCCGTCAAGATTACCGTGATGCAGGGCGGCGTTGCCGTCATCGGCAAGGGGCTCTCGCCGGGCGAAAAGGTCGTCGTGGACGGCCAGTTCCGGCTTATCGACGGGGCGCGGGTGCGGGTCACGTCGCCAAAATCGGGAGCCGCTGGAGGAGCCGCCGGATGAGCCGCTGGCCGCGTCTCCCGTTGCGCAAGGACGCTCGGCGATGAGCATTTCCGAACCGTTTATCCGGCGGCCGATCGCGACCTCGCTGTTGATGCTCGGCATCCTGGTGTTCGGCATCGGGGCCTACAACCTGCTGCCGATCGCCGCCCTGCCGAATGTCGATTTCCCGACGGTCACGGTGTCGGTGAACTATCCCGGCGCCAGCCCGGATACGATGGCCTCGGCTGTCGCCACCCCGCTGGAGCAGCAGTTCGCGTCGATCCAGGGCCTCGCCGAGATGAGCTCGACGAGCGGCATCGGGACGACGACGATCACGCTGCAATTCAATCTCGAACGGAACATCGACGCGGCGGCGCAGGACGTCCAGCAGGCGATCAACGCCGCCAGCGGCTTGCTGCCCAAGGACCTGCCGAGCCCGCCGATATACCGCAAGACCAACCCGGCAGACCGGCCGGTGCTGATCTATGCGGTCCACTCCGACGCCTTGCCGCTCTATCGCCTCGACGATTACGCCTACACGATCATCGCCCAGAAGCTGGCGACGGTGCCGGGCGTTTCGGAGTCGCGCATTTTCGGGCAGAAGCCCTTTGCCGTGCACGTCCAGGTCAACCCGGCGGCGCTCGCCGCTCGCGGCATCAGCCTTGAGGCGGTGCGCGCCGCGATAACGCTGGCCACGGTCAATCGGCCAAAGGGCAATCTCGAAAACGCCCAGCGCACGGTCACCCTCGACACCAACGACCAGATTTTCGACGCCGCCGGTTTTCGCAAGGTCATCGTCGCCTGGCGCAACGGGGCGGCGGTGCGGCTCGGCGACATTGCCACGGTGTTCGACGGCGTGCAGAACGCGCGAACCGGCGCCTGGTTCGACAACACGCCGGCCGAGGGCGTGGCGGTCCAGCGCCAGTCCGGCGCCAACACGATTCAGGTCGTGCAGACGATCAAGGCGGTGTTGCCGAAACTGCAGCAATCGATCCCGCCCTCGGTGCATATCGACATGGTGTCGGACCGCTCGCTGGTGATCCAGGCCGCGGTGCACGATGTCCAGTTCACGATGATGGTGACGATCGGCTTGGTGATCCTCGTCATCTTTCTCTTTTTGCGCACGCTATGGGCGACCGTGATCCCGAGCCTGGCGGTGCCGCTGTCGCTGCTCGCGACGTTCGCGATCATGTATGGGCTGGGCTACAGCCTCGACAACATCTCGCTGATGGCGCTGACCATCTCGGTCGGGTTTGTGGTCGACGACGCGATCGTCATGATCGAGAACGTCGTGCGCTATCTGGAACAGGGCATGCGCCCGTTCGAGGCCGCTCTCAAGGGCGCCGGCCAGATCGGTTTCACGATCATTTCGATCACCTTTTCACTGATCGCGGTGTTCATCCCGCTGCTGTTCATGAGCGGCATCATCGGGCGGCTGTTCCGCGAGTTCGCCGTTACCGTCTCGGTGGCGGTCATCGCCTCGGCGTTCATCTCGCTGACCCTGACGCCGGTGCTGTGCTCGCTGTTTTTGAAGGGGCACGGCGAGGCGGTGCCGGGCCGCATCAATCAATGGGCCGAGCGCTGCTTCACGGCGGGTCTCAATGGCTACGATCGCGGCCTGATTTTTATCCTGCGGCACCAGTTTGCGGCATTGCTCGGGACCCTCGCCCTGATGGTCCTGACCGGATACCTCTACGTCACGATCCCCAAAGGATTTTTCCCGCAGCAGGACACCGGGTTCATCTTCGGCCAGGCGGTCTTGCGGGAGGACGCCTCCTTCCTCAAGGTGGCCGGGGTCATGCACCGGCTGGCGGCCATCGCGCGGCGGGACCCGGCGGTGGCCGGCGTCTTCTATTTTGCCGGCGCCTATGCCTACAACCCGACCGAGAATACCGGCCGGATGTTCATCCAGCTCAAGCCGCATGATGAGCGCAGCGTCACCTCGGACCAGGTGATCCAGCGCCTGCGCCCCAAGGTCGCCCAGATCGAGGGCGCCAAATTCTTCATGCAGTCGGGGCAGGACATCAGCATCGGCGGGCGCCTGTCCCGCACGCAATACCAGTACACGCTGACCGATACCGACAGCGATGAGCTCAACCACTGGGCGCCGGTCGTCGCGCGCGCGATGCAGAAGCTGCCGGAATTGCAGGACGTCGCCTCCGACCAGCAGATTGCCGCGCCGCATCTCGCGATCGCGATCGATCGGGACGCCGCCTCGCGTCTCGGCATATCGCCCTCGCTGATCGACGAGACGCTGTATGACGCGTTCGGCCAGCGGCAGGTCGCGACGATGTACACCTCGACCAACCAGTACAAGGTCATCCTCGAGGTCAAGCCGGAATTCCAGAACGACCCGACCGCCTTATCGAAGCTCTACGTGCCGGGTCCCACCGGGGCGCAGGTGCCGCTGAGCAGCTTTGCCCATTACACCACCAGCCTCCAGTCGCTGTCGGTCAATCACCAGGGCCAGTTCCCGGCGGTGACGCTGTCGTTTAACCTGGCGCCGGGGATTGCCATCGGCCAAGCGGTCGAGAAGATCCAGGCGCTTGAGCAAAACCTGCATCTGCCGGCGACCCTCAACGGGTCGTTCCAGGGCACCGCGCAGGCCTTCAAGGCCTCGCTGACCTCGACCCCGCTGCTCGTCGCCGCCGCGATCCTCGTCGTCTACATCGTGCTCGGCATCCTCTATGAGAGCTACATCCACCCGATCACGATCCTCTCGGCGCTGCCGTCGGCCGGCGTCGGCGCACTGCTGGCGCTGCGGCTGTTGCATTACGATCTCAGCGTCATCGCGCTGATCGGCGTCATCCTCTTGATCGGCATCGTCAAGAAGAACGCGATCATGATGATCGACTTTGCCTTGCAAGCCGAGCGGCTGGAGGGGAAAAGCCCGGTTGAGGCGATCCATGAGGCTTGCCTGTTGCGCTTCCGGCCGATCATGATGACGACCTTTGCAGCCTTGTTCGGCGGCCTGCCGATCGCGCTCGGCCAGGGTGCCGGCTCGGAATTGCGCCGGCCGCTCGGCATCGCGATCGTCGGCGGCCTGCTCGTATCGCAATGGCTGACGCTGTACACGACCCCCGTCATCTACCTCTATCTCGACCGCCTGAGCCGCCGGCTCGGCGCGGTGCGCGGCCCGTCGCGGCTCGCCACGGCGCTCGGCGAGGCGCCGCGCACCAGCTTGGCCGGGGATCCTCGTGGCGCCGCCGAATGACGATGTCGGCGCCGGGCCGCTGATGCGCCCGCCGGCCGCATCCGACGCCGATACCGGGAGCCATCCCGACCCGGCCGCGCTGCAGCCCAATATCGGCGCCTTGCTGCATGACGTGGCGCGCGCGATGCGCCGCCGCTTTGAGCGGCGCGCCCGTCAGACCGGTTTGCCGATCACCCGCCAGCAGGCCCGCGCGCTGCTCGGCATCGCCCGCAATCCCGGGCTGAGCCAGGCAGCGGTCGCGACGATGCTCGATATCGAGCCGATCGCGCTGGTGCGCATGCTCGACCGGCTGCACGGCGAGGGGTTGGTCGAGCGCCGCCAGCACCCGACCGATCGGCGGGTGCGCACGCTGTGGCCCACGGCCCGCGCCTGGGGCGTCATCGACCGCGTGCTGGCGATCAACGCGGAAACCCGCGAGGAGGCCTGCGCCGGGTTGTCCCCGGCCGCGCGCGCGGCGCTGTTCGAGGCGCTCAGCGGGATGAAGGCCAATCTCAGCCTCGCCGATGCCGAGGCGGACGCCGCCGCCGATTAGCTCGGCGGGACGGGCCAGGCCGGGCGGTGTCAGGCCGGACCGGTCGAGACGCTCTCGATGATCTGCGCTTCGCCGCGCGCCAGGTCGAATTTGAGCCGCGGCACGCTTTCGAGATCGGTGCCGGTGACGCGCACAAAGCGGGCGCCGTCGGGGTAATCGATCGCATGGATCGCGCGAACGTCGTAGACCCCGGCATGGCCCGGCTCGAGCCGGTAGCTCCGCGCCACCTCCAGCGTCGCCGGCCCGGGCTCGTCGCCGCCACCGGCGCGGCGAAACTCGGTCATGTCGGTGTACTGGGTGACCTGGCCGTAGACCGCCCACGAGGCGCCGTGATCGTGCGGCGGCGACTTGCCGCCTTTCTGATTGACATGGGCCAGCACGACGAAGCCGAGTTCCGGGTCCTCGTAAAGCGTGTGCCGCCCCGGCGCGGCCGAGTTCACATGCGCCGCGAGGAAGTCCCGGTCGGCCAGCAGCCGCTCGAGCAGCACCCGCACCGCCTCACGCCCGCCGGGGCCGGTATCGGCCGTGAGCGCGGCACGACAATCGCGACAGAACGCATCAAGCGTATACGCCATTGCATTTGCTCCCTTCGTAATCCGGCATTGCACGAGCATTCGTCATTCCGGGGCGGCGCGCAGCGACGAACCCGGAATCCATATTCCAGAGTCCAGAGGCTTGTGTTCCTGGATTCCGGGTTCGCCGCTCGGCGGCGCCCCGGAATGACGTCAGCTTTTGTTGCAAGAGCTGTTGATCCTCAGACGGCGAGAAAGCCGCCATCGACATAGAGTTCGACGCCGGTGATGTAAGAGGCTTCGTCGGAGGCGAGGAACAGCACCGAGTTCGCCACCTCCTCGACTTCCCCGGCGCGGCGCAGCGGCACGCCTTCGAGCATCTTGGCGCGCACGACGGGATCGGCGGTGCGGCCCGAGGTGCGCATCGGCGGCATCAGCCCGGGATGCACCGAGTTGACCCGAATCCTGTCGCGGCCGTGCTGCACCGCGGCGGCCTTGGTCAAGGTGCGCACCGCGCCCTTCGAGGCGTTGTAGGCGACATGGATGCCGCGCTGCCCGGTGACCCCCGAAATCGACGAAATATTGACGATCGAGCCGCCGCCCGCCTTTTTCATTTCGGGAATGGCGAATTTCATGCCGAGGAATGTGCCGGTCGCGTTGACCGCCATGATGCGCTGCCAGGCGGCGGTGTCGAACAGGTCATCGACCGCGCTGCCGCTGATCCCGGCGTCGTTGACCAGGATGTCGAGCCGGCCATAGGCGGCCAGCGTCGCGGCGATCGCGGCCTGCCACTCGGCTTCGCTGCTGACGTCGAGACGCTGAAACATCGCCGCGCCGTTGGCCGCGGTGATCTCGCCGACGACTTTTTTGCCCTCGTCCTCCAGCATGTCGGCGACCACGACCCTGGCGCCTTGGCGGGCGAAGAGCCGCGCCATGCCGGCGCCCATGCCCGAGGCGCCGCCGGTGATCAGCGCAACCTTGTCTGCGAGCCGCATGGCTTCCTCCCCCGGATGTTGCAGCGAGGTTAGACCGAGCGTCAGGCGCGGACCAGAGGCTTATACTTGATGCGGTGCGGCTGGAGGGCCTCGGCGCCGAGCCGCCGCCGGCGGTCGGTTTCGTAATCGGCGTAGTTGCCCTCGAACCATTCGACCTCGCTGTCGCCCTCGAAGGCGAGGATGTGGGTCGCGACGCGGTCGAGAAACCAGCGGTCGTGGGTGATGATGACGGCGCAGCCGGGATAGTCGAGCAGCGCCTCTTCGAGGGCGCGCAACGTGTCGACGTCGAGATCGTTGGTCGGCTCGTCGAGCAGGAGCAGGTTGGCGCCCTCCTTCAGCATTTTCGCCAGATGCACCCGGTTGCGCTCGCCGCCCGAGAGTTGCCCGACCTTTTTCTGCTGGTCGGAGCCGCGGAAATTGAACAGCGAGCAATAGGCCCGGCTGGCGAGCTTGCGGCGCCCGAGATCGATCTCGTCCAGCCCGCCCGAGATTTCCTGCCACACCGTGTTGCCGGCGCCGAGCGTGTCGCGCGACTGATCGACATAGCCGAGCTTGACCGTCTCGCCGATCCGGAAATGTCCGCCATCCGGCTGTTCCTGCCCGACGATCATGCGGAACAGCGTCGTCTTGCCGGCGCCGTTCGGCCCGATCACCCCGACGATGCCGCCCGGCGGCAGCCGGAAGCTCAATTCTTCGATCAGCAGATGATTGCCAAACCCCTTGCGGACATGGTCGGCCTCGACGACGAGGTCGCCGAGCCGGGGGCCGGGCGGCAGCACGATCTGCGCCGTCTCCGGCGCCTTCTCGCGGCTCTGCGCGACGAGGCTCTCATAGGCCGAAATGCGCGCCTTGCTCTTGGCTTGCCGCGCCCGCGGGCTCTGCCTCACCCATTCGAGTTCGCGCTCCAGGCTGCGCCGGCGCGCCTCCTCCTGCCGTCCCTCCTGCGCCAGCCGCGCCTGTTTTTGTTCGAGCCAGCCGGAATAATTGCCCTCGAACGGAATGCCGTGGCCGCGGTCGAGTTCGAGGATCCAGCCCGCCACCTCGTCGAGGAAGTAGCGGTCATGCGTCACGGTGACGACGGTGCCGGGATAATCCTTAAGGAAACGCTGCAGCCAGGCGACCGACTCGGCGTCGAGATGGTTGGTCGGCTCGTCGAGCAGCAGCAGGTCGGGGCGCTGCAGCAACAGGCGGCACAAGGCGACGCGGCGCCGCTCGCCGCCCGACAGCGTCGCGACCGAAGCTTCCCCCGGCGGGCAGCGCAGCGCGTCCATCGCGATCTCGACGGTGCGGTCGAGATCCCAGGCGCCGGCCTGCTCGATCTGTTCCTGCAATTCGCCCTGCTCGGCGATCAGCGCCTCCATCGCCTCCGGCGACAGATCCTCGGCAAAGCGGGCGCTGACCGCTTCGAAGCGGTCGAGCAACGCCTTCGTCTCGGCAAGCCCCTCGATGACGTTGCCGAACACGTCCTTCGCCGGGTCGAGCGCCGGCTCCTGCGTCAGAAAGCCGACCCGCACGCCGTCGGCCGCCCACGCCTCGCCGGAGAAATCCTTCTCCTCGCCGGCCATGATACGCAATAGCGTCGACTTGCCGGCACCGTTGAGGCCGAGGACGCCGATCTTGGCACCGGGAAGGAACGACAGCCAGATATCGCGCAGCACCTCGCGTCCGCCGGGATAGCTCTTACCCAGGCCCTTCATAACATAGATGTACTGGTATGCGGGCACTTAGTACCTTGCGTTTCCAGGAGTTCGCGGGAAGGGGATCGCGTCGCGCACATTGGCGAGACCCGTGACGTAGGCGAGCGTGCGCTCGAAGCCAAGGCCGAAACCGGCGTGCGGCACCGTGCCATAGCGGCGCAGATCGCGATACCAGGCGTAGTGCTCCCGGTCGATACCGCGCTCGGCCATGCGGGCGTCCAGCACGTCGAGCCGCTCCTCGCGCTGGCTGCCGCCGATGATCTCGCCGATCCCCGGCGCCAGCACATCCATCGCCGCGACCGTTCGGCCGTCGTCGTTGACCCGCATGTAGAACGCCTTGATGTCCTTCGGGTAGTTCATCACGATGACCGGCTTTTTCGCGTGTTTTTCGGTCAGATAGCGCTCGTGCTCGGACTGCAGGTCGATGCCCCACTTGACCGGGAACTCGAATTTCTCGTTCGCCCGCTCGAGCACCTGGATCGCCTCGCCGTAATCCATGCGGATGAATTGCGAGCCGACGATCCCCTCGAGCTTTGCCACCAGCCCCTTCTCGATCCGCTCGTCGAAGAAGGCGAGATCGTCCTCTCTCTCGTTCAACAGGGTTTCGAAGGTGTACTTCAAGAGCGCTTCCGCCAGCGTGGCATCGTCCGCCAGGTCGGCGAAGGCGATCTCCGGCTCGATCATCCAGAACTCGGCAAGGTGGCGGCTGGTGTTGGAGTTCTCGGCGCGAAAGGTCGGCCCGAACGTGTAGACCTTGCTCAGCGCGAGACAGTAGGCCTCGACATTGAGTTGCCCCGACACCGTCAGGAACGCCTCGCGGCCAAAGAAATCCTGCGCGAAATCGATCCTGCCGTCGGGCGCCTTCGGCAGGTTGGCGAGGTCCAGCGTCGACACCCGGAAGAGTTCCCCCGCCCCTTCCGCGTCGGAGGCCGTGATGATCGGCGTATTGACCCAGAAAAACCCGTGCTCGTCGAAGAAGCGATGGATCGCCCGGGCCAGTGTGTGCCGTACCCGCGTCGCCGCGCCAATGACGTTGGTGCGCGGCCGCAGATGCGCCACCTCGCGCAGAAATTCGAGCGTGTGCGGCTTCGGCTGGATCGGATAGGTGTCCGGGTCATCGACCCAGCCGATCACCCGGATCGCGCTCGCCTGCATCTCGAATTTCTGCCCCCTGGCCGGCGACGGCACGACCATTCCCGTCGCCTCGACCGCGCAACCCGCGGTCAGCCGCAGCACCTCGCCCTCGTAATTGGGCAGGGTGTTCGGCGCGACCACCTGCACCGGGTGGAACGACGATCCGTCCGACAGATGGACGAACGAGATGCCGGCCTTCGAGTCGCGCCTTGTGCGCACCCACCCCCTGACGACGACCGGCGCCTCCTGCGGCGCCTCGCCGGCCAGGATGGCGCGCACACTGAACACTCGTTCATCCATCGCGCGAGAGTTACCCAGGCCGGCGACCTTGTCCAGTGATCCGGGCTTGATCCCCAGGGCGATTCAATTCTCGGGCCGCTCGGGCTATTTCGCCAGCCGGTAAAACCGCGACGCGGTGCCGGCGAACAGATCGGCCTTTTCCGACGCCGAGGCGCCGCTCGCCAGCCGCTTGAAGGCGTTGAACAGCACCGGGTAGCTGCAGGCGCCCTTGTCGACCGGGAAGTTGCTTTCGAACATGCAGCGGTCGGCGCCGAACTTCTCGATGCAGGTTTCGACATAGGGCCGCCAGGCATTTTCCATCTCGCCCGATGACGGCGGCAACGGCTGCAGGTGAAAATCGAACGCGTTGACGATCATCGCCAGCCCGCCGAGCTTTACATAGACGTTGGGGCAGGCGGCGAGCGCCGCGATGTCGGCGCGCCATTGCGGGAACACCGCATCGCGCTTATAGGGGTCGACCCCGAGCGGCCCGCCGAAATGGTTGAGCACGATCTTTACCTCCGGGCAGTCGCGCGCCACCGCGGTCAGGATCTTGATCTGCGGGTGATAGATCCACGCTTCAAAGGTCAGGTCATGCGCCGGCAGGCGCTTGAGGCCGCGGCGGAAGTTCGGGTCGTCCATCAGACCTGGCGGCGGCACATAGGATGAGGCCCCGATGATCGCCGGGTCGTGCGCGGCGATGTGGCGGATGCCGCGAAACCGCCCGCCGGCCGCTGCGATCTGGCCGTCGAGCACGGCATCGACATTGGGCAGGCGCAGATCGGCGAAGCTGACGATGCCGGCGCAGATTTTGGTCTTGCCGCCACGCCGATCGCCCTCCTCCGCAATGCCACGGACGAACTCGCTTTCGCCGATCGGCCGCATTTCCTCGGGGCCACTGGTGCGATAGCCCGAACCGCACTGGATGAAGACGGTCGCAATGACGTTGTGCCCGGAACCGACGTCGGCCAGCAACTCGTCGAGCAGGTAGCGGCTGCCCGGGTGATCCCACAGGTGATGGTGCGGGTCGACGATCGGCAGCTCGGGTTCGAGGATCTCTTCGGTCAGCCGGCCGAGCCAGGCGGCATTGGGCAGCGGGCGGTCATAGGCGCGGGCTTCGGTCGGCATGGCGTTCTCCCTGGAGACGGGCTGGCGGATCAATATACCGCGCCGCGCGCGGTGATCGGCCAGAGGCTTTCGACCCGGTCGCCGCGGATCCCGACATACCAGTCGTAGAGGTTGACGGTCGGGTCGCAGTGGCCGGGGACGAGGCGCAGCTTGTCACCGAGATTGAGGCGGTTGGTGGCGGTGGCGATGGCGAGCCTGCCGTGCTCGTCGGAGGCGCGTTCGTAGATCGCGGCCGGCTCGTCCCACACCACAGGCGGGCCGGAATCGAAGGCGAGCGCCTTCAACCCGGCGTCGACAATGGCCCGCTCGGCGGCCGGCCGGCTCATCACCGTCGCCCAGACAAAAAGGCTAGGTTCGAAGGCCTGCGTCGGCGCGCCGTCGGGATCGAGATTGCGGCCGTAATCGGCATCCATGAAGATGTACGAGCCGCATTGCAGCTCGGTATAGACGCCGCCCGCCGCTTCGAACTCGAACGTGCCGGTGCCGGCGCCGGTGATGTTGGGGCAGGCGATGCCGTTGGCGGCGAGCAGATCGCGGGTCGCCGCCGCCTTCTCCGCCGCGCCCTTGATCGCCTGCTGGCGCTCGGCCCAGCCGCGCAAATGCTGCGCCGAGCCGTGATAGGCCTGCAAGCCGGCAAAGCTCAGGTGCCGCGTGTCGCCGATGCGGCGCGCCAGATCGAGCGCCGGCGCGCCGGGTTCGACGCCGCACCGGTTGCCGCCCATGTTGATCTCGACATGCACCGGCAACCCGACCCCGGCCTCGCCGGCGGCCGCTTCCAGATCGGCGATCTGGGCGGGATCGTCGACGCACACCCCGATCCGGGCGATGTGCGCCAGCGCCATCAGGTGGCGCAGTTTCTGGCGGCCGACGACCTCGTTGGTGACCAGCACGTCGCGCACCCCGCCATAGACCATCGCCTCGGCCTCGCTGACCTTCTGGACGCACACCCCGACCGCGCCCAGTTCGATCTGCTGCAGCGCGATGATCGGGCATTTATGCGTCTTGGCATGCGGCCGCAGCCGGACGCCCGTGCCCTGCACCCGCGCGGCAAGGCGACGCAGATTGCGCTCGAAAGCGTCGAGATCGATGACCAGGGCCGGCGTGTCAACTTCGTCGAGCGACATGCCGATTTCGGCGGGCGGGCGGGTTGTCATCGGCGGGGCTCCGGCGGAATTGCACGATCCGAGGCTTGCGCAACGGGCGCGGAAATGCAACACGAGTGGCAACAATCCGGGCCGCGGCATGCTGATGGTCGAGGATGTGACCCAAGGGAGGACAACATGTCGGATGCGGTTGTATCGGCAACCGAACACACACTGGAAAACCAGCGCCTCGGCGGCTTGCAGCTTCGCGTTATCGTGATCTGCACGCTGGTGCAGATGTGCGACGGCTACGATGTCGGCTCAATCGGCTGGGCGGTGCCGTCCTTGACCCATGTCTGGCACATCGCGCCGCGCGCCTTTGCGATGGCCTTCCTGTGGTCCAATGTCGGCGTCCTGGTTGGGGCGCTGCTCGCCGGACCGATCGGCGACCGCTTTGGGCGCAAGCCGCTGTTGCTTGTCAGCATCACGATCTTCGGGATCGCCTCGCTGGCCAGCGCTTTCTCCCAGTCGCTCGAGTTCCTGGCGGCGACCCGGTTCTTCACCGGGCTCGGGATCGCCGGCGGGTTTGCCGGAACCACCGCGCTGACCGGCGACTACGCGCCGGCACGGCTGCGCGCGACGATGATCATGGTGACCTTCACCGGGGCGCCGCTCGGCGGCTTTGTCGGCGGGCTGGCCGTGTCCTACCTGCTGCATCTCGGTTACAGCTGGCCGATCATCTTTATCATCGGCGGCGTGTTTCCGCTGGTGCTGGTGCTGGTCATGGCCCTGTGGCTGCCGGAGTCGCCGCGGTTTCTGGCCGCGAAAGCCAACCTCGCACCGCATCACCGGGCGCTGCTGCAGCGTCTCGGTATCGCACACACCGCGGGACAACCGCACGCGGTCGATCTTGCCGCGGGCAATCCGATCAAGCTGCTGTTCAGCGAGGGCTATGCACTGCGCACCGTGCTGTTGTGGATCATTTTCTTCTGCAGCCTGATGAACCTGTTCCTGTTCGTCTTCTGGCTTCCGGAGATCCTGCATTTGACCGGCCTGACGCCGGCCGAGGCGGTGTTTGCGACGAGCCTGTACAATCTTGGCGCGATCGCCGCCGTGCTCTATCTCGGCTATCTGATCGACCGCTTCGGTGCGCAGCGGGCATTGGCGACGAATTTCGCCGTCGGGCTTGTCTTCATCCTG
>DATLRS010000226.1:0-9144 GCA_035534535.1 Allostellaceae bacterium
CTGGCGCGCGACGTTGAAGCCCTGTGCGCCGGCCTGGATCGCTGCGCCGAGGATCACGTCGTCGATCTCGGCGGGCGCCACCCCTGCCCGCTTCACCGCCTCGGCGATCGCGTGCCCGGCGAGCGCCTGCGGCGTCGTCTCGTTGAACGCGCCGCGAAAGGCGCGGCCGATCGGGGTGCGCGCGGTGGAAACGATAACGGCCTGGCGCATGGCTGGTTCTCCTCTGATTTTATTCGGCGGCGGTCTGGGGTTCCGCCGCGAGAATGATCGACATGATCAGATCGCGTTTGGTCGAAGCGTGCTGGACATCATATCCGACCGGCCCGCCGTCCGCTCCAAGATCAAGGTTCACGTCCGGCTCGATTTCGCACGTCCGCTTCGCCGGCAAAGGCCGCAGCTCGATATACAGGCTGTCAGTGGCCCTGTCGTAGGAAAGCCTCATCGGTAATCCTCGTCCAGGAAAGCGTTGTGCACGCTCTCTCCATCGGAGAGTAGCACGACCCGCAGATATCCGTTCAGGCTCGGTGCGTAACCCCACAGTCGGATGCGACCGTCGCGCTGAATTTCGCGCCGCTCGGGGCGGCTAATGACGCGCCGGATTTCAGCCGGATCGAGGTAATCGCGACGAGGCAGCACATTGAGCGCAAAATATCGGGTCCGCCAGAACGGGGGTGGCGGCAGGCGCTCCGGCTCGTCCGCCACCTGGGGTTACGCCCGCCGCAGATCCGGCGGCCGTGACCGCTTCAAGGGTGGAAACGAGCGGTTGATCCCGTTCGCCTCATCGGCGAGCCAGCCAACGACTAGCTCGGTCAATTCAAGTTCGACGCGCGCATGCTCGACGCCATGCCGATCGTAGTTGCGCGATCCATCGCGTGATAGAGGCAACATCAAATATACGTCGTGGGCTACATCGTGGACGTAGCGGCTGAAGGATTGTCCAGGTTTAGGTAAAAAGAACGGGCCGTAGGTAGCCCTCTCTGACCAACCTTCACGACTAGCTTGCTCCCAGCGATCGGGCGGGACTAGGTCTTGATCTCGACCGCCAAGCTGATCCCGGCACCACCTGATCACCTCAGATACCTTTCCAGATCGGTAATCGTCATCGGCGATGGGCCGATCCACCTCTGCCCACATTGCGTTAATTTGATCATAGGTCTCGTGCATTTCGGTGCGCGGATCGCTCATCGCGCCTGCGCTCCTTGCGAATGGGATGCATTCTCCGGCGATACGCTCGCGACGACGACGTCGAGGTCGAGGTCCGGTTCGATCAGTTGGTCCAACGTGAACGGGCAGTCCGCCGGGAGCTTCGGCTTTGGCTCACCGTGATCGGCGAAGCTCGCATCGACCTTGCGACCGGCGCGCTTCCACAGGGTTGCCATGTTGAGCCGGTCGCGCATTGACGGGCGGTAGGCGTCGACGAGGCGGTCGTGGAATTCGATGCACTCGCTGCGCCAATGCCCGACGACATCGGGATTGCGCGACCGGGCCGCCTTGACGGCGTGTGCCATCAGGTTGACCAGTTGGCTGCGCACGGTGGACAACATGTCTTCGGCCCACTCATCGAGGAATTCTCGGAGGGCAACGGCATCGATCGCCTTCAGCCCGGCCGCTCCGCTCCGCAGCAGTGCGGCCTGTTCGAGCGCCCAGGCATAGGGGTCGCGGTGGCGATCGATGAGTTGCAGGTCGTCGGGCATTGTCGCCTCCATCGGAACATCTGTTGCTCCGAAATCGTGGTGGGCGCGACTGGGATTGAACCAGTGACCCCTGCCGTGTGAAGACAGTGCTCTCCCGCTGAGCTACGCGCCCGTCTCTAAGCTCGGGTTCCGGCGGCTCGTCCGGACCGGCATTTAGGAGGGCGCCCATGGGGCTGTCAAGGCGCGGCAGGGCGGCCATCGGGCGGCTGCTGGGCGAGGCGCTGGACGGCTGCTTCCGGGTCTGAGACGATCGGCTGATGACTCCCGCAGCCAGGCTTCGAACCACGATTCTCGGCTGCGTGTTGCTCGCGCTCGGGTCGGCGCTAGCGCCAGCGGTCGCGGACGATCAGATCGCGACGCGGTTCGAGATGTTCGGCTTTGCCGGAATCCAAGTGCTGACATTGCACACCCGGACCGAGGAGAGCGGCAAGCGTTACGCGGTCAGCGTCGATTACAAGACCGAGGGCATGGCCAGCCTGTTCGTCGATCTGACGACCGATGCCCAGGTCCAAGGCCGGATCATCGCCGGCTCGGCACGGCCCGAGAGGTTCCGCGACGATACGCGGCGCAATGGGGCCCAGCGTCACAGCCGGGTCGATTACCGCCCCGACGGCACGGTGATCGGGTCATCGACAGCGCCCCTGCCAAAGCCGGTCACGCCGCAAGCGGCGCAGGGTACGATCGACAACCTGACCGCCTATTACCGCCTCGAACGCCAGCTCGCCCGCACCGGAAGCTGCGGCCTCAGCGAGCGGGTGTATGACGGCCGACACGGCTACGACCTGATTTTCACCGATGCCGGGCAGCAGGCGCTGACGCCGCTGGGCGGCCAGAATTTTGCCGGCGAGGCGATCGCCTGCCGCATGACGCGCCGCGACTGGGTCGGCTTCCCGAATCCCGAGAAGGGCGACGAGACGCGGCGCGGGACGATCTGGTACGCCCGGCTGATCCCCGGCGACGATGTCCTGGTTCCGGTGCGGATGCGGATGGACACGCCGCTGGGGATCGTCGACGGCTTTCTCGCCGAACTGCACAGCCGCGCCGTCAACCTGCGGCTGATGCCGTGAGCCCGAGACGCAGCAGCGCCGCCGGCAGTTCGGCGAAGCGGTCGAGCAGCGCAGCGGCGCCGAGCGTCGCCGGGTCGGCCCGGGCGTAGCCGTAGCGCATCAGCACCAGCGGCACGGCCGCGGCATGGGCGACGGCCGCGTCGTTTTCGCTGTCGCCGATCATCACGGCGCGGTCCGGGCGTCCGCCGAGTTCCCCGATCAGGCCGAGCAGATGGCCGGGGTCGGGCTTTCTGACCGGATAGCGGTCGCCGCCGGCGACGCCGTCGAACAGCGCGGCAAGGTCGAGCCCCTTGAGGACCGTCATCGTCGCGTGCTGCAGCTTGTTGGTGCACACCGCGCAGCGATAGCCGGCCCGGCGCAGCGCCTCGAGCGTATCGCGCACGCCGGGATAGGGGCGGGTCAGGTTCGTCGCGCTGGCTTCATAGAGCGCGATGTAGCGCGGCAACGCCGCGGCGGCTTCGGCGGCCGTTCCGCCGCGTGCGGCAAAGGCGCGGGCCACCAGTTGCGGCACGCCGTCGCCGACCATCGGCACCACCTCGGCCCGCGACAGCGCGGCATGCCGGTGCTCACGCAGCACCTCGTTCAGCGCATTGGTCAGGTCCGGCACGCTGTCGATCAGCGTCCCGTCGAGGTCAAAGACCAGCAGAAAATCCGTCGCTGCCACGCCCTCTCGCCTCCGCTATACTGCGCAACAATCTGTGTGTTGGCAGACTCGCATGGCGCGTGCAACCTTATCGCGATGATCGCGTTTCGTTCGCTGTGAGCCGCATTATGATCGGGTCCCGCTTCGCCGCCATCATCCTCGCCGCCGGCGAGGGCAAACGCCTAGCCTCGGCGCGCCCCAAGGTGCTGCACGAGATCGCCGGGCAGGCGATGGTCTCGCACGTCATCGCCGCGCTGCTTCCGCTCGAGCCGACCGCGACGGTCGTCGTCATCGGCCCCGACATGAGGGCGGTGGCCGATGCGGTAGCGCCGGCGCAGAGCGTCATCCAGGCCACGCCGCGCGGCACCGGCGACGCGGTGCGCGCCGCGCGAGCCGCACTCGCCGATCGCCTCGCGGCCGGCGATATTGCCGACATTCTCGTATTGTTCGGCGACACGCCGCTGTTGCACAGCGCGACGATCGCCCGGCTTCTCGAGGCGCGGCGGTGCGCGCCGGCGGCAGCGATCGCGGTCGCCGGCTTCCGCCCGGCGGAGCCCGGCCCCTACGGCCGCCTCGTGTTGGACCCCGATGGCGGGCTCGCCCGCATCGTCGAAGCCGGCGACGCCAATGCCGAGGAGCGCGCGATCGGGTTGTGCAACGGCGGCATCATGGCGCTCGCCGCCGACCGCGCGTTCGAGCTGGTGGACCGAATCGGCAACAGCAACGCCCAGCGCGAATTCTATCTGACCGACATCGTTGCGCTCGCACGCGCCGACGGCCTGTCCTGCCGGGTCGTCGAATTGCCGGCGGAGGAGGTGCTGGGCGTCAACACGCGCGCCGAACTGGCGGCGGCCGAGGCGCTGATGCAGCAGCGCCTGCGGCGCCGCGCGATGGAAGCGGGCGCGACGCTGATCGACCCGGCAACCGTGTTCCTTGCGGCCGATACGACGCTGGGGCGCGATGTCGTCATCGAGCCCAACGTCTTTTTCGGGCCGGGGGTGACGATCGCCGACAACGTGCGGGTTCGTTCGTTCTCGCATCTGGAAGGCGCGACGATCGGCGAGGGTGCGGTCGTCGGGCCGTTCGCCCGGCTGCGCCCCGGTGCGGTGCTCGAAACGCAGGTGCATGTCGGCAATTTCGTCGAAGTGAAGGCAACCCGGCTGGGCACCGGCGTCAAGGCCAACCACCTGTCCTATCTGGGGGACGCCGATATCGGGGCGGGCACCAACATCGGCGCCGGGACGATCACCTGCAACTACGACGGCTTCGGCAAGTCCCGCACGATCATCGGCGAAGAGGCGTTCATCGGCTCCAACACGGCGCTGGTGGCGCCGGTCACGGTCGGCAATCGGGCCTACGTCGCCACCGGCAGCGTCGTCACCTCGGACGTGCCGGCCGACGCGCTGACCATCGCGCGCGCCCGCCAGGTCGACAAGCCGGGCCGCGCCGCGGCGTTGCGCGCCCGACTGCAAGGAAAGAAGGGCTGATGTGCGGCATCATCGGGATCATCGCAAAAAAGCCGGTCGCCGCCGAGCTGGTCGAAGGGCTGCGGCGGCTCGAATATCGCGGCTACGATTCGGCCGGCATCGCGACCTTGATCGACGGCCGTATCGAGCGCCGCCGCGCCGAAGGCCGGCTCGCCAATCTCGCCCGGCGCCTCGAACGCGAGCCGGTGCACGGCACGATCGGCATCGGCCACACGCGCTGGGCGACGCACGGGCTGCCAACCGAGGAGAATGCCCATCCGATCGCCACCGACCGCGTCGCGGTCGTCCATAACGGCATCATCGAGAATTTCCAGGCGCTGAAATCCGAGCTGACCGCCCTCGGCCACCAGTTTCACACCCAGACCGACACCGAAGCGGTGACGATCCTGGCGACGCATCACCTGGCGCAAGGCCTGGCGCCGGCCGACGCGGTGGCGCGCACACTGGAACGCCTCGAAGGCGCCTTCGCGCTCGTCTTCCTGTTTGCCGGCGAGAACGATCTCTTGATCTGCGCCCGGCGCGGCAGCCCGCTGGCGATCGGCTATGGCGACGGCGAGATGTTCGTCGGCTCGGACTCCTTGGCGCTGGCGCCCTTGACCCGGCGCATCACCTATCTCGAGGAGGGCGACTGGGCGGTCGTCACCTCGCGCAAGGTGACGATCTTTGACCATGCCAACCACGAGGTCGCGCGCGCGGTGCGTCAGACCGCGCTGTCGGGCGCCCTGATCGGCAAGGGCAATTACCGCCATTTCATGCAGAAGGAGATCTTCGAGCAGCCGGCGGTGATCGGCGACACGCTGCACGCGCTGATCAACCCGGTGAGCCGCACCATCAACCTGCCGGAGCTGCCCTTCGCGCTCGGCGACATCAGCAAGATCACGACGCTCGCCTGCGGCACGGCGCATCACGCCGGGATGATCGCCAAATACTGGCTGGAAAAGATCGCCCGCATCCCGGTCGAAGCGGACATCGCCTCGGAGTTTCGCTACCGCGCGCCGGCGATGCCGCCGGGCGGGGCGGCGCTGATCATCTCGCAATCGGGCGAGACCGCCGACACGCTGGCGGCGCTGCGCTATTGCCGCGAGGCCGGACAGAAGATCATCGCCATCGTCAACCAGCCGGAAAGCACGATCGCGCGCGAGGCCGACATCGTGCTGCCGACGCTCGCCGGCCCCGAGATCGGCGTCGCCTCGACCAAGGCCTTCACGACGCAGCTGGCGGTCCTGGCGGCGCTGACCGTGGCCCTGGCGCGGGCGCGCGGCACGATCGACGCGGCGCACGAGGCGGCGTTCGCCGGCCAGCTTGCCGAGGTCCCGTCGCGCGCCAGCGAGGTCCTGCAGCACGACGAGCGCCTGCAGCAGATCGCCGCCGAAATCGCGCTCGCCCGCGACGTGCTCTATCTCGGGCGCGGCACCGCCTATCCGCTGGCCCTCGAAGGCGCGCTCAAGCTGAAGGAGATTTCGTACATCCACGCCGAGGGTTATGCCGCCGGCGAGATGAAGCATGGGCCGATCGCGCTGATCGACGACAACGTGCCGGTCATCGTGCTGGCCCCGCCCGACGATCTGTTCGAGAAGACCCTGTCGAACGTCGAGGAGGTGATGGCGCGCGGCGGCCGGGTCGTGATGATCTCGGACGATGCCGGCGTCGCCCGGCTCGACGGGCGCCTTGCGTTCGGCATCGCCGTGCCGCATTGCGCGCCATTTGTCGCGCCGCTGCTCTACGCGATCCCGATCCAGCTGCTCGCCTACCACGTCGCGGTCCTGAAGGGCACCGATGTCGACCAGCCGCGCAACCTCGCCAAAAGCGTGACGGTCGAGTAGGCGTCAGCCGCCACGCCGCCCGGCGCCGCGCGGGTGCGGCGGGTTTACGTCGATCCGAAAGGCGCGTAATAAAGGTTGAACGCTTGCGTCTATCTTCAATTAATTGCGCTTTTGAGCCAAATATTACCACGCAATCTTCTCATTTTTGCCGCGATTGGCCGCTAGGCGTTGCTCCCCGTCACACACTGTTACCAAAACTGACCCACAGCCGGCTGGGGGGCCGACCGAATGATAAATGCGCTTATTCCGTTTGTATTGCCGTTGGCGCTGACCACAAGCCCAGACACGCACAATTTGCATTCCTATTATCAGGTTCGCGCTTATGTGACCGGCTACAATACCGTCGCCGCGCAGACCGACGCCACACCCTGCATCGCCGCCTCCGGCGCCAACATTTGCGGGCGCCGCGACACCATCGCCTGTCCGCCGCATATCAGATTTGGCACGGTCGTCGAGATCAGGGGGACGACCTATGTCTGCGAAGACCGCATGGCCCACAAATTCCATCGCCGCTTCGATATCAGCTGCGACCGGGACGAGGATTGCCCCTATCAGGTCACCGGCTGGGCGACGATCAGGGTCTATCACTGAGAGGGCGGCTTGACGCGGTTTCGCGTTCGGCAAATCCTCGGGGAAAGCAACGGAGGAAGCGCCATGCAGATCGAGGCCGCGGTATTCCGCAAAGTGCACGACCCGCTGACGATCGAGGCGGTCGATATCGACCGGCCGTTGGGCCGCGAGGTACTGGTGCGCACGGTGGCGACGGGGGTGTGCCACAGCGACCTGCATGTCGTCGACGGGCAGGGCCGCTTTCCGCTCGACCAGCCGATCGTGCTGGGGCACGAGGGCGCCGGAGTGGTCGAGGCGGTCGGCGACGGCGTGACGACGGTACGGGTGGGCGACCATGTCGTCGCCTGCCTCTCGGGGTTCTGTGGCAGCTGCCCGCAATGCCTGTCGGGCCACCCCAATTTGTGTACCGGCGGTATCGTCACCCGCCCCGCCAGCGCCCCGCCGCGGCTGTCGCAGAACGGTGCGCCGGTGCGCCAGTTCATCGGCATTTCGAGCTATGCCGAAAAGATGCTGCTGCACGAGAATTCGATCGTGCGGATCGACCCCGACCTGCCATTGGACCGCGCCGCGCTGGTTGGTTGCGGCGTGTTGACCGGGGTCGGCGCGGCATTGCGCAGTTCGGGGCTGCGCGCCGGCCAGACCGTCGCGGTCTATGGCTGCGGCGGGGTCGGTCTGTCGATCGTCCAGGGGGCGCGGATCGGCGGGGCGCGCCAGATCATCGCCGTCGACATGTTCGCCCAGAAGGAGGAGATGGCAAAGCGCGCCGGCGCGACGCATTTCATCAATTCGAGCGAGGACGATCCTGTCAAGGCGGTGCGCGCGCTGACCGGCGGGCTCGGCGTCGATCACGCCTTCGAGGCGGTCGGGCTGGCCAAATTGTGCCGGCAGGCGATCGAGAGCCTGGCGATCCGCGGCACCGCGACGATCGTCGGCGTGCTGCCGCCCGACGCGACGATCGAGTTCCCGTGGATGGCGATCCGGCCCGAGTGCAAAGTGCAAACCTCGCGCATGGGCTCCAACCAGTTCCGCACCGACATCCCGAACTATCTCGAATTCTACCGCCAGGGGCGACTCGACCTCGACGCCATGGTGACCAAGCGCGGCCATCTCGGCGACATCAACGAAGCCTTCCGCGCGATGAAGGCCGGCGAGGTCGCCCGCACCGTGCTGACCTTCGACTAATCAGGCCGTTACCACCCCCCGGGCCGGCGGCCCGTCGGTCGCCGCTGCCGACAAAGGCGAGGAAACCGGCGGGCTCGCGTGTTGCCCACGGCGGCGGCCAGGTCGTCGGGGTCACTGGAATGCGCAGCCGGGTCTCAGGCCGAGCAACTTGAAGACCTTTGCCGCCGGGCAGAAGCTGGTGATGCTGGCCTGGATCAGATTAAGCCCGACGAAGGCAGTCAGCAGCAGCCACCATGGGCCGACCAGCCAAACCAATAAAGCGCTGATCAGCACCATGAGCCCGGCAAAGAACAGGACGGCCCGATCGATCGACATGCCTTACCTCCTTCAAGAGGGCTGCGATGCGAGCCGGCCGCGCGCCCAGCGGATAATCGCATCGGCATCCAACGCGCCCGCCTGCTGCCCCAGCACGCGCCCCTTGTGCAGCAGGAACATCGCCGGGATGCCACGCACGTTGAGCTTGGCGCAGGTCGCGGGTGCGGTGTCGGCGTTGAGCTTCAACAGCCGGATTTGTGGCTCCAGGGTGGCCGCGGCGCGCTCGAACTGCGGCGCCATCGCGCGGCACGGGCCGCACCATGGTGCCCAGATGTCGACCAGGACCGGGATGTCATTCTCGCGCGCATGGCGTTCGAACCCGGCCTCGTCGACCTCGACCGGGTGCGCTTCGAACAGCGCGCG
>DATLRS010000227.1:0-23419 GCA_035534535.1 Allostellaceae bacterium
GGATGCGCTGGTCGTATTCGGGCAGCGTCATTGGACCGAAGATCTCGGTCTGCACCTTGCCGCGCATGTTCATCCCGGCGCCGTGGATCACCAGAACCCGTGCCATGCCGATCTCCTCGCTTGGGGTGGGCGATATCGTCCGCCGCAGGTTACGGGAAGCGTTTGCGCGGTGACAAGGCGCGATCCCTCAGCTGGCTGACCGGATACATCAGGCACCGGGCGGGCGCACCGGGTCCGGCAGCGGGATCGGCCGCATGGGTTCATCCTCCTGCCATAATGCAGAGAGCGTTGAACGCCCAAGCCGCGGCGCCCCATCCTTCCCCGACCGAGGCCAGAAACCCTGCCCACAGGAAGGCGCCCATCGCAGTCGCGAGAACAACCTTGGTTGCCGGAGCGCTGATCGCTTTGGGTTGTTTCGGCTCGGATTGAAGACCGATTGAGCGCTCGGCACCCCGCCAGCGGCGGTCGCGCTCTGTGAAGAATTCCTGGCGCATTGTCTTCCTCTATTTTCGACTTTCTAAGTTTCTAGGCACACGTTAGTAGGCACTCCCAACAGGGTCTCGTTAATCGGAACGGAGATGGCGACCTGATGGTTCCCCATCCGCAGCCAAGTGTTATATTGATCAAAAAATCGGCCGCAACGGACCTTGTCGACGTTACGAACACGGAGCGCATTATTTTCCTACTCAGGCGCGTATGTGAGGCGGTTAACTATGTTTTTATGATCCGATTGTCGCAGCGAGGGTGTCGAGCGCCGCCCGTCTGGCCGCCCGTCTGGCCGCCCGTCTGATGGTAGGAGACGTGAAAAATGCCGGCCCGCGGATTTGCGTACCGCAAATGCAAGAGCTGCGCATGACAGATTTGTTGCGCCGCCCTATTTTTAAGCACTCGACGACAGGTTGCGACAGGATTTGAGGTGTCTTTGCCAATGGCCGTTTCGATCCGCCAGATGCATCCGGTCTTCGTCGGCGAAGTGGCGGACGTCGAACTGCGGCAGGCCGCGTGAAGGAACCGGCTTGACGAATCCCCGCCGCTCGATCGGCAGCGCGCGGTCGCCGGATGAACGCGGCATCCGCGCCGCCCGAGGCCGACCGTGAGGAGCGCCGAACCGTTCACCCCGGTGGCGAACCGCGGCATGATCACCGTGTCGATCATGCTGGCCAACATCATGCAGGGCCTCGACAACACGATCCTCAACGTCGCCCTGCCGCACATCCAAGGCAGCCTGTCCGCCTCGCAGGATCAGGTCGCCTGGGTCTTGACCTCATACATCGTCTGTTCGGCGATCATGATGCCGTTGACCGGCTGGCTCGCCGGCCGCTTTGGCATCAAGTACATTTTTCTCGTCTCGGTGATCGGCTTCACGATCGCTTCGGCATTGTGCGGCATCGCGACGAGCCTCAGCGAACTGGTGCTGTTTCGCGCGCTGCAGGGCGTGGCGGGGGCCGGGCTGATCCCGTTGTCGCAGGCGACGCTCCTGCGCATCAACCCGCCGGAGCAGCACGGCAATGCGATGGCGGTGTTCGGCATGGGCACGATCTTCGGGCCGATCATGGGGCCGGCGCTCGGCGGCTGGCTGACCCAGGACTACAGCTGGCGCTGGGCCTTTTACATCAATCTGCCGGTCGGCCTGATGTGCACCCTCGGCATCCTGATTTTCATCCGGGCCAACCGCAACGTGCACCGCGAGGCGTTCGACTTCGTCGGGTTCATCACCTTGAGCCTCGCGATCGGGGCCATGCAATTAATGCTCGACCGCGGCGAGCTGAAGGACTGGTTTCATTCGACCGAGATCTGGATCGAGATGGCCGTCGCGGGGCTGGGGTTTTATCTGTTTACCGTGCATACGGTGACCACCGGCGAGCGCTCGTTTCTCAACCGCCAGCTATTGAAGAGCCCGAATTTCGTCGCCGGTACGCTATTGATGTTTTGCGTCGGACTGATCATGAGCGGCACCTCGGCGCTGCTGCCGACGATGCTGCAACATCTGATGAACTATCCGGCGCTGCTGACCGGGCTGGTATCGGTGCCGCGCGGCCTGGGCGTGATGGCCGCGATGTTCCTGGTCGGCCGCCTGATCAACCGCGTCGACAACCGGCTCATCATCCTGGCGGGCTTTCTGCTGACCGCGGCCTCGATGTGGCAGATGACCGGCTTTTCGCTGCAGATGGGCCCGAGCCTTGTGATTATCTCGGGCCTGATCCAGGGATTCGGCCTCGGCTGTACCTTTGTGCCGTTGAACATCATCGCCCTGTCCACCCTGCCGCGTCACATTCTGACGCAGGGCACGGCGATCCGCAGCCTGATGCGCAATCTTGGCGGCAGCGTCGGCATCAGCGTCCTCGTCGCCACCCTGGCCGAGAACACCCAGACGGTTCATGCACGCCTGGTCGAGCCGCTGCGACCGGACAATCCGCTGTTGCACGCGCCCTATCTGCCGGCGCCGTTCAGCCTCGTGACGCCGAGCGGCATTGCCGCCCTCAACGCCGAGGTGACGCGCCAGGCCGCGATGGTCGCCTATATCGACGATTTCAGGCTGATGATGCTGATCGTCCTGGTCTCGCTGCCGCTATTGCTGTTGTTGCGCGAGACGCGCCGCAGCGCCGCCCCACCGATCGCAGCGGCGCCGGCAGGGGTGACGGCAGCGGCGCCGGCAGCGGTGACGGCAGGGGTGCCGGCAGGGGCAGACGATTAGCCCCGCGTGACGATTGCGAGGCTGCCGCTTTTGTGGCAGAAGGCAATGGGGGAAGAGTAGGAGCGGGGGCAGATTGATGATGCCTTTCCGCCCGAGCCGCCGGGCCCTGCTCGGTACGGCTTTGCTGGCCGCGGTCCCGCTGGGGGGCGGGGAAGCGGCAGCGGCGGAAGGCGATTTCCACGGGTTTCTTGCCGCGGTGCAGCGCGAAGCGATCGCGCGCGGCATTCGGCGGGCGACGCTTGATATCGCTTTCCGGTATATCCAGTACCTGCCGCATGTGGTCGAGCTCGACCACCGGCAGCCCGAGCACCGGCTGACCTTCGCCGAGTATTTCAGCAAGGTTGTGACGCAGCAGCGCCTCGACGACGCGCGCCGTCACCTGGTCGACAACTGGGGGCTGCTGCAGCGGGTGCGGCGGTATTTCAACGTCCAGCCGCGCTTCGTCGTCGCCCTGTGGGGGGTTGAAAGCGATTTCGGCAGAACGATGGGCAGCTACTCGGTGCCGGCGGCGCTCGCGACGCTCGCCTATGACGGGCGCCGCGGCGAACTGTTCCGCGCCGAGCTGCTGAGTGCTCTCCGGATTCTCGATCAGGGCAATATCCGGCCCGACAACATGGTCGGCTCATGGGCCGGGGCGATGGGGCAGTGCCAGTTCATGCCCTCGACCTTCCTGCGCTATGCGGTGGATTTCGACGGCGACGGTCGGCGCGACATCTGGAACGATCGGGCCGACGCGCTGGGCTCCATCGCCAACTATCTGGCGCATCTGGGCTGGCGCGGCAACCAAGACTGGGGACGCGAGGTCGTGGTGCCGGCGCGTTTCGACACGCGGCTCGCCGGCCTCGACAACCGCCGCCCGATCGCCGACTGGAGCCGGCTCGGCATCCGCCCGGCCGGCGCGGCGCCCTTCAGCGGACGCGAGCCCAATGCCTCGCTGGTTCTGCCCGACGGCAGCAGCGGTACCGGGTTTCTCGTCTACGACAATTTCCGCGCCATCAAAAGATGGAACAATTCCACATACTTCGCTGCGGCCGTTGGCTATATCGCCGACAGCATCGCCCGCAGCTAGGCGCAGGAGGCCCCGATGAACGTCCCCTCCCGCGCGGGGAATCTGCCCGTCTTCCTGCTGCTCGGGATCGTCCTGGCGGGCTGCGCCGCCGCGCCCCACTTCAGCAGCAACCACCGCGCCGGGTTTCGCGTCGGCCGGCCGAACTACACGGTGGCTCCCTATCAGGTCAACGGCGTCTGGTATCATCCGCGGGCCGACTACAGCTACGACAAGACCGGCACGGCCTCGTGGTACGGCGAGCAGTTCAACGAGCGCGCCACCTCGGACGGCGAGATTTTCGACATGAACCAGCTGTCCGCGGCGCACAAGACCCTGCCGCTGCCGAGCGTCGTCGAGGTCACCAATCTGCAGAACGGCCGCGAGCTGCGGCTGCGGGTCAATGACCGGGGACCCTTTGTCGGCGACCGGCTGATCGATGTCTCGCGCCGCGCCGCGCAACTGCTCGGCTTTGAGCGGTCGGGAACCGCGCCGGTGCGCGTGAGAATCCTCAAGGACGAGAGCATCCAGGTTGCCGAGGCGGCGATGCGCGGCGGATACGGCCCGGTCGGGACCGCCGTCGCATCGCAGGCCGAGCCGACCGAGCTGGCCGCCGCCGCGCCGGTCGCACCGCCGCCGCGGCATCGGCCGCCGCCGGTAGTGCAACCGCCGGTGATCCAGATGGCCGCGGCCGAGCCGGCGCCGCTGCGGCCGCCGCCATCTGAAATCAGAGCCGCACCCGTCCGGCCCGAGCCTGCACGGGCGCCGGCGCCCGCCATGATGCCGCGCGAGGCTGAGCCCGCCGCCCCGGCGCTGCCCCGCGAGCCTGCATTCGAGGCGGAAATGATGCGGCGCCAGCCTCCGCCGCCGCGCCCGGCCTTCGCCGCTGCCGCCCGGTACCACTGGCCCTCGCTGATCGCGTCGGCGCATGCGGCGACCTTGCGCCGGCGCCCGGCCTTCATGCGCCAGCCGGTGCCGGTGATGGCGCGCCAGTCCGGCCGGATCTTCATTCAGGCCGGCGCGTTTGCCGTACTGGAGAACGCGCAACGGGTGCGCGCCCGGATCGCCGGGCTGGGCCGGGTCGAAGTGATGCCGATGGGCGGCAGACGCAGCCCGCTCTATCGCGTCAGGCTGGGCCCGGTGACCAGCACAGCGGCGGCCGCGCGGTTGCTGAGCGAAGTCGTCAGTCGCGGCTATCCGGGGGCCCGCGTCGTCAAGGAGTGATCCCGGCGGCGCGGCATCAGGCGCAATCTCGGGACCGGAGGTGCGGGTAACCATGAAATTGCGGTGGTTTCACTCGGTTGCGGGCGCCGTGGCAATGGCGCTCGCGGCGCTCGCGGCGCTCGTCGCGGTGCCGGTGTCGTCGCCGGTGCTGGCGGCGAGGCGGGCGCATCCCGCCCCGACCAGCGCGGCTCGCAGGCCGGCCGCGACAGCCCCAAGCAAGCCGAGCGCCGGCCCGATCGACACCGAGGCGCAGCACGCGTTCATCACCGAAGTGGAGACCGGCGCGGTGCTGCTCGACAAGGGCGCCGACGACCGCATTCCGACCGCCTCGCTGTCGAAGGTGATGACCGCCTATGTCGTGTTCGGCATGCTGAAAAGCGGCAAGGTCAAGCTCACCGACACATTGCCGGTCAGCCAAACCGCCTGGCGCACCGGCGGCTCGAAGATGTTCGTGCCGCTCGGCGGCCGCATCACGATCGACGAGCTGTTGCAGGGCATGATCGTGCAGTCGGGCAACGATGCCTGCGTCGTCCTGGCCGAAGGCCTCGCCGGCAGCCAGGACGCCTTTGTCGATCTGATGAACCGGAAAGCCAAGGAGATCGGCCTCGCCCACAGCCATTTCGCCGATGTCGACGGGCTGCCCAACCCCGATCACTATTCGACGGCGCGCGATCTGGCGACCCTGGCATTGCGCACGATCAAGGACTTTCCCGAATATTATCACTACTACGACGAGAAGGAATTTACCTTCGATAACATCAAACAGGGCAACCGCAATCCGCTGCTCTACAAGGACCTCGGCGCCGACGGGCTGAAGACCGGGCACACCGAGGAGTCGGGTTACAGCCTGATGGCCTCGCTGCATCGCGGCGACCGGCGGATCATCATGGTGTTGAGCGGCCTGCCGACGATGCGGTCGCGCGGCGAAGAGGGCGAGCGGCTGGCCGACTGGGCGTTCCGCGAATTCAACGACTACCGGCTGTTCAGCGCCGGCGAAAACGTCGATGATGCCAAAGTATGGCTTGGCACCGCGCCGAAGGTGCCGCTGACCGTCGACAAGGATCTCGTCGTCACGATGCCGCGCAAGTCGCGCAAGGATTTGAAGGTGACGGTGGAGTACACCGAGCCGGTGCCGGCGCCGGTCAGGAAGGGCGAACGCATCGGCAAGGTGGTGGTCAGCGCGCCCAATATGGCGAGCGTCGAGGCGCCGCTATATGCCGGCGCCGGCGTCCCCCGTATGGGGCCGTTCGGGCGCATGGCGATGATCGCCGCGCAGATGATCTGGGGCAACCGCAACTGAGCGCGCTCTCTTGATGGTGCCGGCTCGCCCGGCGACCGCGCGGGGCCGCTTCATCACGGTGGAAGGCGGGGAGGGCGCCGGAAAATCGACACAGGTCGACCTGCTGCTGGCTGCGCTGGTGCATCACGGGATTGCCGCAACGCGGACACGCGAGCCGGGCGGCTCGGCGGGGGCCGAGGCGATCCGCGATCTGCTGCTCGACGGCGCCGACGAGCGCTGGGACGCGGTCGGCGAGGCGCTGCTGCTCTATGCCGCACGCCGCGACCATGTCGTGCGGCTGATCGCGCCGGCGCTTGCTGCGGGAACCTGGGTGATATGCGACCGGTTCGCCGATTCGACGCTTGCCTATCAGGGTTACGGGCGCGGGTTGCCGCTCGCCGATCTGGCGGCGTTGCACCGTTTCGCGCTCGGCGATTTCTCCGCTGATCTGACGCTGATCCTGGACCTGCCGGCACAGGAGGGGTTGGCCCGCGCGGCGCGCCGGTCGGGAGCCGCCGACCGCTTCGAACGGCTCGGCCTGGCCTTTCATCAGCGGCTGCGGCAGGGCTTTCTCCGGCTCGCCGCCGATCACCCGCGGCGCTGCGCAGTGATCGACGCCACCGGCGACCGCGACAGCGTGCACCGCGCCGTCCTCGCCGTGATCGCCGCGCGCCTCGGCGTGGATCTCCAATCATGAGACGCGGCCCCGACGCCGCGGCCGAGGCCAGCGCCTCGCTTGCGCCGGTGCCGCGCGCCAACCCGGAACTGGTCGGCCATCGGGTCGCCGAGGCGGGCTTGCGGCGATTGTTCGACAACGGCCGGATGCCGCATGCGCTGCTGCTGTGCGGCCCACGCGGCATTGGCAAGGCGACGCTCGCCTTCCGCTTCGCCCGCTTCGTGCTGGCCGCCGGGGCGAACGAGCGGGCGAACGAGCGGGCGAACGAGCGGGCGGGCGCGCGGGCGGGCGAGGGGCCGAGTGCGGCGCTGTTCCCGGGCGGGGCTGATGGCGAGCTGCACGTGCCGCCCGAGAGTGGCGTCTTTCGCCGGGTGGCGGCCGGCGGGCATGCCGATCTGTTAACGGTCGAACGCGGCTATGACTCGCGTCGCCGCCGGCTGCGCGGCGAGATCGTCGTCGACGACAGTCGCGAGATCGCTGCCTTTCTGCGGCTGACCCCGGCGGAGGGCGGCTGGCGGGTGGTGGTCATCGACGCCGCCGACGAGATGAACCGCAATGCCGCCAATGCGGTGTTGAAGATCCTCGAAGAGCCGCCGCAGCGCTCGGTCTTGCTGCTGGTGGCGCACAGTCCAGGCCGGCTCTTGCCGACGATCCGCTCGCGTTGCCGGCGCCTGTCGCTGGCGCCGCTGCCGCCGGCGATCGTGCGCTCCCTGCTGGCGCGCTACCGGCCCGATCTGCCCGAGGCGCAGGCCGATGCGCTGACCGGGCTCGCCGGTGGCAGCATCGGCCGGGCGCTCGATCTTGCCGCCTCCGGCGGGGTCGAACTCTACGAGTCGGTCGCCGCGCTGCTGTCGCGCGAGCGCGGCATCGACCCGGTGGCGCTGCATGCCTTCGCCGACCGGCTGGCGCGCGCCGAGGCCGAGGAATCCTATCGCGCGGTCGAGGAGCTGGTGGCGCAATTGCTGGCCCGGCTCGCCGTCGCAGCGGCGCGCGGCAGCGGCGACGGGGAAACGTTGCCGGCCGCTTCGGCGGTGCTGCGCCGGCTCGGCGGCCGGGCGCCGGCGGCGCGCTGGGCGGAATTGCGCGACGCGATCGGGCAGAGCTTCGCGCGCACCGACGCGCTCAATCTCGACCGCAAGCAGACGATCCTCGGCGCATTCTTTGCGATCGAGGCGGCGACGCGGTAGAAGCTCGTCAGCGCCGACGATTGGCGGTGCCGGGCGGGTCAGTGGACCGCCGACGGGTCCGGCCCCATATGTGCGCCTGGGAGAGCATGATGAGCGCCGAGCGGCCCTATTTTCTGACCACGCCGATCTATTATGTGAACGATCTGCCGCATCTCGGCCACGCCTATACCAATGTGGCCTGCGACGTGCTGGCGCGATTCATGCGGCTCGACGGGCGCAACGTCCGGTTCCTGACCGGCACCGACGAGCACGGCCAGAAGGTCGAGCGCTCGGCGCAGGCGCGCGGCCAGACGCCGCAGCAGTTCAGCGACGAGATTTCCGGTGCCTTCCGGGCGATGAACCGGCTGCTCAATATCAGCCACGACGATTTCATCCGCACCACCGAGCCGCGCCATATCGACGGGGTGCAGGCGCTGTGGCGCGAACTGGAGCGGCGCGGCGAGATCTATCTCGGCCGGTTTGCCGGCTGGTATTCGGTGCGCGACGAGGCCTTCTACGACGAGAGCGAACTGATCGATGGCCCTGGCGGCTCGCGGGCCGCGCCGACCGGCGCCGAGGTCGAATGGCTGGAGGAGGAAAATTACTTCTTCCGGCTGTCGGCCTGGCAGGACCGGCTGTTGGCGTTCTATGACGCCAATCCCGATTGCATCGCACCGCGCAGCCGCCGCAACGAGGTCATCAGCTTCGTCAAGGGCGGACTCAAGGATCTGTCGATCTCGCGCACCAGCTTCAGCTGGGGCATCCCGGTGCCGGGCGATCCCCGCCATGTCATCTATGTGTGGCTCGACGCGCTCGCCAACTACATCACGGCGCTCGGCTATCCGGAAATCGAAACCGGCGATTATTCAACATTTTGGCCTGCTGATCTTCACATGGTAGGTAAGGATATCCTGCGGTTTCACACGGTCTATTGGCACGCTTTTCTGATGGCTGCGGGGCTGGCGCCGCCGCGCCGCGTGTTCGCCCATGGCTGGTGGACCGTCGAAGGCCAGAAGATGTCGAAATCGCTCGGCAATTTCATCCCGCCGGACCAACTGGTCGAGCGCTACGGGCTGGATCCGCTGCGCTATTTCCTGCTGCGCGAATTGCCGTTCGGCAGTGACGGCGATTTCTCGCACCGCGCCGTCATCGGCCGGCTCAACGGCGATCTCGCCAACGATTACGGCAATCTGGCGCAGCGCGTGCTGGCGATGATCAACCGCAATTGCGATGCCGAGGTGCCCGAGCCCGGGCCCTTTGCCGCTTCCGACCAGCGGCTGCTGGGCGAGGCCGGCGGGCTGCTCGGGCGGGTGCGGCCGCTGATCGCCGAGCAGGGCTTCCATCTCGCGCTCGAGATGATCTGGCGGGTGGTCGCCGAGGCCAACCGCTATGTCGACGAGCAGGCGCCGTGGGCCTTGCGGCGCACCGATCCGGCGCGCATGGCGACGGTGCTGTACACGCTGGCCGAGGTGCTGCGGCATCTCGGGATCCTGACGCAGCCTTTCCTGCCGGATGCCGCCGCGGCGCTGCTCGACCAGCTGGCTGTGCCGGCCGCGGCGCGGCGCTTTGCCGATCTGGCGAGCCCGTTGCCACCGGGCCGCGCCCTGCCGGCGCCACACGGCATCTTCCCGCGCTTCGTCGCGCCGGAAGCCGCCGATGGCTGAGCATGGCGGGGCAGGGGGTATGCTGCCGGGGCCGATGCCAGCGGGGACGATGCCACCGGGGACGATGCCACCGGGGACGATGCTGGTCGACAGCCATTGCCATCTCGATTTCCCGGATTTCGCGGCCGAGCGCGAGGCGGTCATCGCCCGCGCCCGCGCCGCCGGGGTCGCGACGATGCTGACGATCGGCACGCGGCTCGACCAGTTCGCCGGGGTGCTGGCGATCGCCGAGTCGGATGACGACATCTGGTGTTCGGTCGGCGCTCACCCGCACGAGGCCGCCGATCACGCCGCGACCACGGCCGCCGACCTTGCGGCGCTGGCGGCCCACCCGCGGGTCATCGGCATCGGCGAGACCGGGCTCGATTTCCATTATGATCACAGCCCGCATGATTTGCAGGAGCAGGTGTTCCGCGCCCATATCGCGGCATCGCGGGCGAGCGGGCTGCCGCTGATCATCCATGCCCGCGCGGCCGACGACGCGGTCGCGCACATCCTGCGCGAGGAGCACGCCACCGCCGGCGTGCTGCACTGCTTCAGCAGCGGCCGCGGCCTCGCCGAAGCGGCCCTCGACCTCGGCTTTTACATCTCGATCTCGGGCATCGTGACGTTCCGCAACGCCGAGGATCTGCGTGCGATCGTGCGCGATGTGCCGCTGGAGCGCCTTCTCGTCGAGACCGATGCGCCCTATCTCGCGCCGGTTCCCTATCGCGGCCGGCGCAACGAGCCGGCCTATGTCGCGGCGACCGCGGCTGTCGTCGCATCGCTGAAGGGGGTCGAGACGGCGGTGCTCGCCGCCGCGACGAGCGACAATTTCTTCCGCCTGTTCAAGAAGGCAAGGCGGCAAGCGGCATGAAGGTGACGGTGCTTGGTTGCGGTGCCTCGTGGGGCGTGCCGGCGATCGGCCCGGATTGGGGGCGCTGTGACCCCCAGGACCCGCGCAACCGCCGCCGGCGCGGCTCGCTGCTGGTCGAAAGCCGTGGCGCAGCGCTGCTGATCGACACCTCGCCCGACCTGCGCGAGCAGCTGCTGGATGCCGGCGCCTCGCGTCTCGACGCTGTCCTTCTGACCCACGCCCATGCCGATCATCTTCATGGAATAGATGATATTCGTATGGTCAATCGATTGATTGGCCGTGCTATCGCGCTGTTTGCCGCTGCCGAGACCCTGGCCGAAGTCGAGCGTCGCTTCGGCTATGTCTTGCAGCCGGCGGTTCCCGGGAAGCCGCTCTATCGGCCGGCGCTGGAGGCGCGGCCGATCGTCGGACCGTTTACCGCGGCCGGGATGCCGGTCGTGCCGTTCGCGCAGAATCACGGCTTCATGGACACGCTCGGCTTTCGCATCGGGGCGCTGGCGTATTCGACCGACGTCACCGAACTCGGCGAGGACGCCTTTGCAGTGCTCGCCGGGATCGAGCTGTGGGTCGTTGATTGCCTGCGCCGCGCGCCACATCCAACGCACAGCCATCTCGCCAAGACGCTCGCCTGGATTGCCCGGGTGCGACCGCGCCGCGCGGTGCTGGTCCATATGGATCAAAGCCTTGACTACCAGGAGTTGTCGGCCGAATTGCCGGACGGTGTCGAGCCCGGTCGCGACGGGCTGGTGATCGAATTGCCCGACCCGTGATCCGCCAGGCCCGCCCGGAGGACCGCAGCGCGGTCGAGGCGGTCGTCGTCGCCGCGTATTCGATGTACGTCGAGCGCATCGGGAAGCCGCCCGGGCCGATGCTCGATGATTATCGACGGTTGATCGACGACGGCGTCGTGAGCGTGGCGGAGGAACCGGGCGGCGCTCCGGTTGCGCTGATCGTGCTGCTGCCGCGATCCGATCATCTGCTGCTCGACAACATCGCGGTGCGGCCGGATCGCCAGGGACGCGGCGTCGGTCGGCGGCTGATCGCGTTTGCCGCAAGCGAGGCCCAGCGTCGTGGCTATAGCGAACTTCGGCTGTATACACATGCGACGATGACGGAGAATATCGCGTTGTATGAACGGCTTGGCTCCGCCGAGACCGGCCGCGGCTACGACGGCGGCTACGATCGCGTGTTCATGAGCCGGTATTTTCCATAATATATATTATGCGAGAAACGCTGACCTGGAGTAGCGCCCATGCCGATGCGCCTCGAAGGCTCGTGCCGCTGCGGCGCGGTGAATTTTGCCCTCGCCAGCCACACCCCCTATCCCTACCAGCGCTGCTATTGCTCGATCTGCCGCAAGAGCGCCGGCGGCGGCGGTTACGCGATCAACATTATGGGCGTGGCGGATACGCTGGCGGTGCGCGGGCGGCGCGCGATCCGCATCTGGCACGCGGTGATCGACGGAAGCGAAGGTTCGGCGGCACGGCATTTCTGCCGCCATTGCGGCACGCCGCTCTGGGTCAGCGACCAGCACTGGCCGGACCTCGTGCACCCCTTCGCCTCGGCGATCGACACGCCGTTGCCAAAGCCGCCGGCCACTGTGCACCTGCTGCTGCACGACAAGGCCGCCTGGGTCGAGCCGCAGCTCGGTCCCGACGACGAGTGTTATGACGGATATCCGACATTGTCGATCGAGGACTGGCACAAGCGGCGCAACCTGTGGATCGCGTGACGCGATGACGACCCGCCCGATCGACCGGCTGATTGCGATCATGGCGCGGCTGCGCGATCCCGCCGGCGGCTGCCCGTGGGACCGCGAGCAGGATTTTGCCAGCATCGCGCCCTATACGATCGAGGAAGCCTATGAGGTCGCCGACGCGATTGCGCGCGCCGACCTCGCGGCGTTGAAGGACGAACTGGGCGACCTGCTGCTGCAGGTCGTCTTCCATGCCAGGATGGCCGAGGAGGCCGGGTATTTCGGGTTCGCCGACGTCGCTGATGCGATCAGCGACAAGATGGTGCGCCGCCACCCGCATGTCTTCGGCGATGCCGAGATCGCCTCGGTGGCGGCGCAGAACGAGGCCTGGGAGGCGCACAAGGCGGCCGAACGCGCGGCCAAGGGCGGGCCCCAAAGCGTGCTGGACGGCGTGGCGCTCGCGCTGCCCGCGCTGTTGCGCGCCGGCAAGATATCGCGTCGGGCGGCGCGGATCGGGTTCGATTGGCCCGACGCGCGCGCCGTCATCCCGAAGATCGCCGAAGAGATCGCCGAGGTCGAAGCCGAGATCGACAAGGGCGGCGGGCCGGCGGCGCTCGAGGAAGAGATCGGCGATCTGCTCTTCGCCGTCGCTAATCTCGCGCGCAAGCTGGAGGTCGAGCCGGAGACCGCGCTGCGACATGCCACCGCGAAATTCGAGCGCCGTTTTCGCGCGGTCGAGGAGCTGGCACGCGAGCGCGGCATCGGCCATGACCTCGACGCGCTCGAAGCGTTGTGGCGGGAGGTCAAATCAAGCGAAAAATGAGCCGCTGCCTGATCAATGCAGCCGCTGGCGGTGCCGCAAGCGGCCGAGATCGGCATCGGACAGGCGAACCGACAGGTGCGCCAGGTCGGTATCGTCGCGCCGCCCGAGCACCTCGCCATGCGCATAGATCCACGCCAGCGTCTGGCCGTCGGATAGCGGCACGTCGAGGCGCACCGGGCGGGCGCCGTTTTCCAAATGCTGCTCGACAAGCCGCAACAGCCCGTCGCACCCCTCCCCGGTCGCCGCCGACAGCGCCACGCTCTCGCTGTTGCGCTGCGCCTGATTGACGAGGCTCGCGCGCACGGCCGGCTCCAACAGATCGATCTTGTTGAGGACTTCGATCAGCCCCTCCTCGATCGAGTTTTTCTCCAGCGGGTTACCGAACCCGAGATCGCCGAGGACGGCAAGAACGTCCTCGCGCTGCGCCGCGCTGTCGGGGTGATGCGCGTCGCGGACATGGACGACGATATCGGCCTCGATAACCTCTTCGAGGGTGGCGCGAAAGGCGGCGACAAGATGAGTCGGCAGGTCGGAGATGAAGCCGACCGTGTCGCTGAGGATCGCCTTCTTGCCGGCCGGCAGGTCGAGGCGGCGCATCGTCGGGTCGAGGGTGGCGAACAGCAGGTCCTCGGCGCCGACCGCCGAGCGGGTCAGGCGGTTGAACAGCGTCGATTTGCCGGCATTGGTGTAGCCGACGAGCGCGACGACCGGATAGGGCACGCGGCGACGCGCCTCGCGATGCAGCGAGCGGGTGCGCTTCACGTCGTCGAGTTCGCGGCGCAGCCGCGCGATGCGCTCGCCGATCAGCCGGCGGTCGATCTCCAGCTGGCTCTCGCCCGGGCCGCCGAGAAAGCCGAACCCGCCGCGCTGGCGCTCGAGATGGGTCCACGAGCGGACGAGCCGCGAGCGCTGGTACGACAGCGCCGCAAGCTCGACCTGCAAGCGGCCCTCATGGGTGCGGGCGCGCTCGCCGAAGATCTCGAGAATGAGGCCGGTGCGGTCGATCACTTTGGCCTGCCAGCGCCGTTCGAGGTTGCGCTGCTGCACCGGGCTCAGCGCGCCGTCGACAACCACGAGGCCGATCTCGTTGTCGGCGATGAGCTGGCGCAGGCTCTCGACATTGCCGCTGCCGAACAGGGTCGCCGGCACCGGGCGGGCGACCCGCACGATCTCGGCGCGAACGATCGTCAAGTCGATCGCGCGCGCGAGGCCGACCGCCTCGTCGAGGCGCCCTTCTAGCGATCGTCCCGCGGTCGGCGGCCGAGAGGCGGCTGCCTGTTTGGTGGCCGGATGGATGACGAGCGCGCGGCTGGTCGGCGCCGCTGTTGGGGGTTGGCTGCTTCTCAGAGCTCGTCGGGCTCCTTGGCGCCTTCGAACAGCTGGATCGGCGATGCTGGCATCACCGTCGAGATCGCGTGCTTGTAGACGAGCTGCGAGTGGGCATCCCGCCGCAGCAGCACGCAAAAATTATCGAACCACGTGATGATCCCCTGCAGCTTGACCCCATTCACGAGGAACACGGTTACCGGGGTCTTGTTCTTACGAACATGGTTTAAGAAAACATCCTGAACGTTTTGTGATTTCTCACTAGACATGGGTAGTCTTCCCATCGTTTTTTGGGGCCACTTCGATCGGCCCGGAGTTAACAGGTCGGCCGGCAATCGCGCCGTATCGCCTACGAAGATGGGCGCCGGGCGTCGAAGCGCAACCCCTCCATCAGGCGAAACAGGCCGGCCGCGTCGGTAAAGGCGAAGCGCGGCGCGAAGCGGGCAAACTCCTCCGCCGGTTCGGCCTCGCCAAACAGCACCGGGACGCAGCCGCTGTTCTGGGCGCACTCCATGTCGATCGCGGTGTCGCCAACAAACCACACCCCGGCGCCGGGGGCGACACCGCTCGGCAGCAGCGCCAGATGCACCGGCTCGCGCGCCGGCTTGTCGGAGGGCGCGTCGCCGGCGCCGACAACGCTGCCGAAAAGCCCCGACCAGCCGAGTTGCCCGACCTCGCGGCGCAGCAGTTCGCCGGTCTTGTTGCTGACGATCCCGAGATAAATCCCCTCGCCGGCCAGCCGCCGCAGCAGCGCCTCGCGGCCGGGCAGCGGCATCAGTCGCTCGAGATGGATCGCCCGAAAGCGATCGAGATAAATGTCGCGCGCTTCCTCCCAGCGCTCGCCGAAATAGATCGGAAAGGCCTCGCGCAGGCTGAGCCGCACCCGCCCCTTGGTGTCGGCCAGCGACCATTCCGGCTGGCCCATCGCCCGCATCAGGAAATTGAGCGCCTCGTGGATCGTCGCCCAGCTGTCGACGAGGGTATTGTCCCAGTCGAACAGGATCGCCTGCGGCCGCTGCAGCGGCGCCGTCTGATCCGGCTGAGATCTCATGGAGCCGCCGCGGCATGCGCGAGCCCGACCCGCGCGAGATAGGCGGCGCGCAGCTTCTGGCTCAACAGGCCCGGGTTGCCGTTGCCGACCGGCGCATCATCGATGCGCACGACCGGGAGCAGATCGGATGTCGTGCTGGTCAGGAAGGCTTCGCGCGCCGATTTCGCCTCGGCCAGCGTGAACGGCCGCTCCTCGAGGCGACAGCCCGCGCGCTTGACGACATCGATCAGGGCCAGCCGGGTGACGCCGTTGAGGATCGCGTGATTGGCCGGATGCGTCACGACCGCGCCGTCGCGGGTCACGATCCAGGCGTTGCTCGAGGTGCCCTCTGTTACGTGTCCGTCGGCATCGACCTGCCACGCTTCGAACGCGCCGGCCTCGCGGGCCTGCTGCTTGCCGAGCACGTTGGGCAAGAGCGCGACCGATTTGATGTCGCAGCGCTGCCAACGGATATCGGGGATCGTGATGACCGCGACCCCCTCCTCGGCGAGCCGCGGGTCGGGCGGCCGCGCGCGGCGGGCGGTGAGGACAAGGGTGGGTTTCGCCGCCTTCGGGAAGGCATGGTCGCGCGGCGCGACGCCGCGGGTGATCTGGAGATAAATGCTGCCGCGATCGACGCCGTTGCGCCGGGCGATCTCGCGCAACACGATTTTGAGCGCCGCGTCGGCCAGCGGCGGCGCAATGCGCAATTCGTCGAGCGAGCGGTGCAGCCGTTGGAAATGCGGCTCCTCGTCGATGAGATATCCGTCGCGGACCGCGATGACCTCGTAGACGCCGTCGGCGAACTGGAAGCCGCGATCCTCGATGTGCACAGCGGCCTGGGCGTGCGGCACATACTGGCCAGCGACATAGGCGATGCGGGACATGGCAGTTCAGCTCGTTGCCGGGTTTGGCCGGATCATGTGCCGACCTTGAGCGGGCGCTCGTTGCCGAAGACACCCAGGGATTTGAGCTTGCGGTGCAGCGCCGAGCGCTCCATCCCGACAAAGGAGGCGGTGCGCGAGATGTTGCCGCCAAAGCGGGTCACCTGGGCCAGCAGGTATTCGCGCTCGAACACCTCGCGTGCATCGCGCAAGGGCAATGTCATGATCTCGCTGCCCTTGTCCCACCTGACGACGGAGGGCGCGATCGCGGTGATCTCGTTGGGCAGCATGTCGGCGTGCACCGCCTCGCTCGCCTCGCCCGGCGCCATGATCAACAGCCAGTCGATGACGTTGCGCAGCTGCCGCACGTTGCCGGGCCAGGTATAGGCCTGCAAGGCCGCCAGGGCGTCCTCGCCGAATTCGCGGGCCGCGATGCGTGCTGCCTCCGCCCCGCGCTCCATGAAATGCCGCGCCAAAAGCGGAATGTCCTCGCGCCGGTCGCGCAGCGGCGGCACCCGGATCGGCACGACGTTGAGCCGGTAGAACAGATCCTCGCGGAAGCGGCCGGCCGCGATCTCGGCCGCCAGTTCGCGATTGGACGAGGCCACCACCCGCACATCGACCTCGACCCGGCGCGAGCCCCCTACCCGCTCAAACGTCTGCTCCTGCAACGCCCGCACGATCTTGCCCTGCGTCTCGATCGGCATGTCGGCGACCTCGTCGAGAAACAGGGTGCCGCCATGCGCGCGCTCGAAGGTGCCAATCTTGCGCGGCGCGCCGTCGTTGCTTGCTTCGCAGCCGAACAGCTCGATCTCCAGCCGATCGGGGCGCATCGTCGCGCAATTGACCGGGACGAACGGTCCGGCGGCGCGGCGCGAGCGGGCGTGCAGCAGCCGGCCGACGACTTCCTTGCCGGAGCCGGGAGCGCCGGTGATCATGACGCGGCTGCCGGTCGGCGCCACCCGCTCGATCTGCTGGCGCAGCTGGTTGACCGCCGAGGAGGCGCCGACCAGGTCGAGTTCGCCGCCGGCGCGCAGCTTCAGTTCGGCATTTTCGCGGCGCAGGCGGGCGGCCTCGATCGCACGGGTAATGACCAGCAGCAGGCGGTCGGCCTTGAACGGCTTTTCGATGAAATCGTAGGCCCCGATGCGGATCGCCGCGACGGCCGTCTCGATCGTGCCATGGCCGCTGATCATGACGACCGGCACCGACGGCATCTCGGCCTGCAGCCGGCGCAGGATCGCGATGCCGTCGAGTTCGCTGCCCTGCAGCCAGATGTCGAGGATCACCAGGGTGGGCTGGCGTGCCTGGGTCGCGGCCAGCGCCTCGCCGCTGTCGGCGGCCTCGCGGGTTTCGTAGCCCTCGTCGTGCAACACCCCGGCAATCAGCATCCGGATGTCGGCTTCGTCGTCTACGATCAGGATGTCATGCGCCATGGTTGACCGAACTTAACTCAGCGGGCGCTGCCGGTGCGGCAACGCGGCCATCGGCCGGGGCCTCGCCGGTGAAGACAAGCCGCACCTGCGCGCCCCCCTCCTCCCGATCGGCCAGCACCAGTTCGCCCTGATGATCTTCCATGATCTTCTTGACGATGGCGAGGCCCAACCCGGTGCCCTTCGCGCGGGTCGTGACGTAGGGCTCGGTCAGGCTCTCGCGGTCGTGCTGCGGCAAGCCCTTGCCGTTGTCCTCGACGCTGATGGCAATATGTGGCGATGTCTCGACCCGTACGATGATCTGGCCTGGCGGGCTCGGCCCGGTTTCGCCGATTCGCGCCTCGATCGCTTCGATGCCGTTCTTGATCAGATTGATCAGCGCCTGCCCGACCAGACGCGCATCGCAATAGAGCGGCACTGGACGGGTCGCAAAGTGCGCCTCGACGCTGATCGTGGGGTGTGCGGTCCCCTCGAGAAAGACGGCCTGCTCGACGATCGTCGTCAGATCCTCGGGTTTGAGCACCGGCCCCGGCATGCGGGCGAACGCCGAGAATTCGTCGACCATCCGCCCGATATCCTCGACCTGGCGGATGATCGTGTCGGTGCAGATCCGGAAGGTTTCCGGATCCTTCTTGATGTCCTTGAGGTATCTGCGGCGCAGGCGCTCGGCCGAGAGCTGGATCGGGGTGAGCGGGTTCTTGATCTCGTGGGCGATGCGGCGGGCGATATCGGCCCACGCCGCCTTGCGCTGCGCCGACAAGAGCTCGGTGATGTCGTCGAAGGTGACGACAAACCCGCTGGTGCCGCCATCGCCCCGCTCGGCGGCGATGCGGACCAGCAGCGTGCGCGTGCTTTTGTGGCCGGCGATCTGGACCTGCGCCTGCGCCAGCCGGTCGGGGCGCAGTGCTGCCGCCGCGAGAAGCCCGGCCATTGCCGGCGCGACCTCGGCGAGGTCCGCGCCGATCGCCGCATCGAGATCGACGCCGAGCAGCGCCGATGCCGAGCGGTTGGGCAGATGGATGTGGCCGCCGGAATCGAGGCCGATAACCCCGGCGGAGACCCCGGTCAGCACGGTTTCGGTAAAACGTCGCCGCTCATCAAGCTGGCGGTTGGCCTCCACCAACTCGCGCTGCTGGGTCTGGATCTGGTTGGTCATGCGGTTGAAGGCGCGGCTCAACGAGACCAGCTCGTCGTCCTTTTCGCCCTCGGGAACCCGCGCCGACAGGTCGCCGGCGCGGACCTGCTCGGCCGCCCCGACCAGCCGGCTGATCGGATCGGCGAATTGGGCGGCAAAATGGATGCCGATCGCGATGGCCGCGGCCAGAAACAGCATGGCAACCACGATGTAGATGACCGCAAAGGTGATCTGAAACTGTGAGCGCTGCCCTTCAAGCCGCTCATATTGCGCCGCGGCGAGGTGGGTTTCGTCGCGATGGGCCAGCACCCGCGGCTCGATAAACCGCCCGACATACAGATAGAGATCGCCGAACTCGTTGAGCCGGACCAGCGCCCGCACCCGCTCTTCCTTGTCGTCGGTCATGATGACGACTTCGCCCTGCGCGGCGCGGCGCAGGGCATCGCGGCTGATATCCTCGAAGCCGAGGGCGAAGACGAGGCCGGTGCGGGCCAGCATCCTGCCGTTGCGGTCGAGGATCGCGGCCTCCGTCAACCCGCGCATCGACGCCTGAGTGGTCAATACCGGCCCGAGATATTGCGGGTTGAGCTCCAGTGACGCGGCGTTGCTGTTGAGATCGGCGGCCATCGCCAGCGCATCGGCGCGGATCGCCTGCTGGTGCTCCTTGACGTAGGCATCGGCCACCGCAACCGACTCGGTGATCGCGGTGCGCACCTTGTCGCTGAACCAGGATTCCAGGCCGTAGCTGAAAAACAGGTAGGAAAACACCGCGACGATGATCGTCGGCAACACGGCAATCAGGGCGAACAGCGCGACCAGCCGCACCTGCAGGCGCGACCCGGCGAGGCCGCGCCGCCGCTCCGCCCAGACCTCGACGAGCCGCTTCGCCACCAGCGCCGCCAGGGCGAGCAGCAGCACCAGATCGAGATTGAGCAGCGTCAGAACAGCGTTCGGCCCCGGCCCGAACGGTGGCGCGCCGGTCAGCGCCAGATAGGTCGCGATCCCCGACGCCAGCGCCGCCGCGGCCAGCGCGACCGCGATCTGCCGCCACAAGCGAAGGCCGCCGTCCCAAGCGGGGACCCATCGCGCCAGGCTCATTCACGGTTCCCTATCGAGCTTGCCCGCCGGACGCGCCGACGACCGGTATTCCCCGCACATCGCCGCAGCCCGTCCGCCGGGCACTGACAGCCCGGACGGCGGCGCGCGGCACGGCGTTAGCCTATTTTAGGCCGCGGACGACCGGGATGTCCAATTCGCGGATCTTCTTGCGCAGCGTATTGCGGTTGAGGCCGAGCAGGTGGGCCGCCTTGATCTGGTTGCCGCGGGTCGCCCCGAGCGTCGCCACGATCAGCGGACGCTCGATCTCGCGCAGCACCCGGTCGTAGAGCCCGGCGGCCGGCAGGGTGCCGCGGTGTGCCGCCAGGTAGTCGGTGATATGGCGTTCGACGGCCGCCGCCAGCCCCTCGCCGCCGGCCGCTTCGCTCGCCACGCTCGCCGGCGGCGGCGCCTCGGCGAGTTCCACCTCGACGACATCGGAGCCGATGACTTCCTGGGAATAGAGCGCGGCCAGACGGCGCACCAGATTTTCCAGCTCGCGCACATTGCCCGGCCAGCGATAGCGGCGCAGCCGCTCCATCGCCGCTTCGTCGAGGGATTTGAGCGGCAGGCCCTCACGCGCCGCCAGCGAGGCGAAATGGCGTACCAGGGCCGGGATGTCCGCGCTACGCTCACGCAGCGGCGGCAGCCGGATCGGGGCGACGTTCAGCCGGTAGAACAGGTCTTCGCGAAACAGACCCTGGCGAATCAGCTGCGGCAGTTCGCGATGCGTCGCGGCGATAATGCGGACATCGACCCGGATCGGCGCGCGGCCACCGACCGCGGTGTACTCGCCCTCCTGCAGCACGCGCAACAGGCGGGTCTGCGCCTCGGGCGGCATGTCGCCGATCTCGTCGAGAAACAGCGTACCCCCTTTGGCCTGCTCGAAGCGTCCGATGCCGCGCGCGGTGGCGCCGGTGAAGGCGCCCCTTTCGTGGCCGAACAGCTCGCTTTCGATCAGCTCGCGCGGGATCGCGGCCATGTTGATGGCGACAAACGGCCCGGCGCGGCGCTTGCCGAAATCGTGCAGGGCGCGGGCGACCAGCTCCTTGCCGGTGCCGCTTTCGCCGGTGATCATGACGGTGAGATCGGTCCCCATCAGCCGGGCGATCGCGCGATAGATTTCCTGCATCGCCGGCGAGCGGCCGATCAGCGGCAGCTGCTGGTCCTCGACCTCCTCGGGCGACGCGGGTGCCACGGTCGGCGGCGCGCTCAGGGCCCGCTCGACGACGCTGACCAGTTCGCGCAGATCGAACGGCTTCGGCAGATACTCGAAGGCGCCGCGCTCGGTCGCCTTGACGGCGGTCAACAGCGTGCTCTGCGCGCTCATCACGATGACCCGCAGATCGGGGCGGACGCGCTTGATGCGCGGGATCAAGTCAAGGCCGTTCTCGTCCGGCATGATCACGTCGGTGATGACGAGGTCGCCCTCGCCGTCGGCCACCCAGCGCCACAAGGTCGCCGCGTTGCCGGTCATCCGCACATCGTGCCCGAGCCGCGCGAGCGCCTGGTTCAGGACCATGCGGATCGCGCGGTCGTCGTCAGCCACCAGAATTGTCGCGCCCATCAACCGCTACCGTTCTGCCCCACTCCGGCAGGCGTAACGACCGGCAGAAACACCCGGAACACGGTGCGCCGGGGTTGGCTGTCGAACTCGATGACGCCGCCGTGGTCGCCTATCACCTTGGCGACGAGTGCAAGACCAAGGCCAGTTCCGTTGCGCTTGGTGGTGACGAACGGATCGAACAGATGCGGCTTGAGGTCGTCGGGGATGCCGCTGCCGTTATCGGCCACCGTGACCATCAGCGGCAGATGCTGGGGGCCGTCGCCACCGGGCGCGGTAAAGCGCAGCCCGTGGCGGTAGGCCGTCGTCAGCACGATTTCGCCGCCGGCGCCCGGCGCCGCCTCGGCCGCGTTCTTGACGAGATTGACAAACACCTGCAACAGCAGGTCGCGATCGCCGCGCACCGGCGGCAGCGAGGGGTCGTATTCTTCGAGGATGCGGACATGCCGGGCGAAGCCCGATTGCGCGATTTTGCGCACCCGGTCGAGCACCTCGTGGATGTTGACCTCGTCGCGGGTGATCGGGGCGTGCTCGGAAAACGCCTCCATGCGGTCGACCAGTGCGACGATGCGATCGGTCTCGTCGCAGATCAGCTGGGTCAGCTCGCGTCCGTCCGCGTCGGCGTCCTGCTCGAGGAGTTGGGCCGCGCCGCGAATCCCCGACAGCGGGTTCTTCACCTCATGCGCCAGCATCGCCGCCATCGCCGTCACCGACCGGGCGGCGTTGCGGTGGGTCAACTGGCGGTCCATCTTGTCGGCCATCGAGCGTTCGTGCAGCGTCAGGACCAGTAGCTCGCCCGTTTCGCCGGCCGGCGCGCCCTGGATCGTCACCGAGCGGGCGGCGAAGCGCGGGCCCTCAAGCAGCACGTCGTATTCGGCGATCGACCCGCCGCTGCGCCACACCGCCTCGGCCAGCACGAAAAGCGGGCTGTGCGGCAGGAAAATTTCGGCGAGCGGATGGCCGATCAGCGCGCCCGCGCTGGTGCGGAAAAACTGCTCGGCCGCCGGGTTGACAAAGCGCACCAGCCCGGCGCGGTCGATCGCAATGACGGCATCCGGCAAGGCTGCCAGCAGCAGTGCCGTATCCGGCAGTCCGGCGCGCGACGCCGGCGGCGGTATCGGCGCGGCGGTCCGGCGGCCGCGCAAGGTGCTCATCATCATACCGTCTCCCGCTCCAGCAGCGGCTGCCGCTCCAGCAGCGGTTCGTAAAAGGCGCGCAGCTGCGCCATGACGCGCGGCACCGCATCGGCCTGATTGATTGCGGCACGAAACTCCGCCGAGCCCGGCAGCCCCTTCGAGTACCAGGCGAGATGCTTGCGGGCAATGCGCAGACCGACGGCGCTGCCGTAATGGCTCAACATCGCGTCGTAATGCCTTATGATCAGGGCATATTGCGCAGCAAGCGGCGGGTCGGGGCGGCGGCGCCGGTGGCGCAGCCATTCGCCGAGCTGGGCGATGAACCAGGGCCGGCCATAGCAGCCGCGCCCGACCATGATGCCGTCGGCGCCCGACTCGGCCAGCGCCCGGTCGGCCTCATCGAGACTGGTAATGTCGCCGTTGACGATGACCGGGATCGACACTGCCTCCTTGACCTCGCGGACAAACCGCCAGTCGGCGCTGCCGGCATAGAACTGGCAGCGGGTGCGGCCGTGCACCGTGATCATCCGGATGCCGCACGCTTCGGCGATGCGCGCGAGGCGCGGCGCGTTGCGGTGGTTGTCGTCCCAGCCGGTGCGCATCTTGAGGGTGACCGGAAGATCGACCGCCTTGACCGTCGCTTCGAGGATGGCCGCCGCGTGGCGTTCGTCGCGCATCAGCGCCGAGCCGGC
>DATLRS010000228.1:0-7287 GCA_035534535.1 Allostellaceae bacterium
GCGGCACCATCGCCCGCTGCCCGAACAGCATCATGAAACAGCCGCGCAGGCAGTGCGCCATCGCGAGATCCGGATCGGCGGCGAAGACCGCCTTGAGCCGCTCGCCGGTATCCTTCCGGAAGCCGAGATAGGCGCGCACCGTCGCATCGAGGAGCGCGACGGCCTCGTGACCCGACGCAGTCACCGCATTGTCATAGGCATCGTCGACCCGCATTCGCCCCTCCGGTTGCCTTGTCATCCCGGCGATGCCGCTCCCATACTGGCTGCGAAAGGCGTCGGAGGCAGCATGCAGTTCCACCTTACACCAACCCAGCGCGCCGTGCAGGCGAAGGCACGCGAGCTGGCGAGCGGGCCGATCGCCGGGCGGGCCGCCGAGATCGACCGCACCGAACAATACCCTTGGGACAATGTCGCCTTGCTGAAAGAGGCGGGGTTTTTCGGCATGACCATTCCGGCCGCTTGGGGCGGGCAGGGTGCGAGCTATCTCGACGCGGTGCTGGTCATCGAGGAGATGGCGAAACACTGCGGCATCACCGGCCGCATCGTCGTCGAGGCCAATATGGGCGCGATCGGCGCGATCATGAAATACGGCAGCGAGGCGCAAAAGCGCCTCGCCGCTGACCTGGTGCTGTCCGGCGACAAGCCGGCGATCTGCATTACCGAGCCGGACGCCGGCAGCGCGGCAAGCGAGATGACGACGCGGGCCGACCGGCGCGGCAACGGCTTTGTGGTCAACGGCGGGAAGCACTGGATCACCGGCGGCGGCGTCTCCCGCCTGCACCTCGTCTTCGCCCGCGTCTTCGACGAGGAGGGGCGCGAAGAGGGCATCGGCGGCTTCATCGCCATTCGCGACGAGACGCGCGGCCTCAAGATCGGGCGGCGTGAGCCGGCGATGGGCCTGCGCGGCATCCCCGAAGCCGAAATCCTCTTTGAGGACATGGAGCTTACCGCCGACGCGCTGGTGCTGCCGCCGCGCGGGCTGCGCAAGGGCTTTGCCGACCTGATGAACGCCTATAACGGCCAGCGCATCGGTGCGGCGACGGTGGCGCTGGGCCTCGCCGCGGGCGCCTACGAGCTGGGGCTCGACTACAGCAAGGAGCGCGAGCAGTTCGGCCGGCCGATCTGCGAGTTCCAGGGCGTGCAATGGATGCTCGCCGATATGGCGACCGGGATCGCCGCGGCGCAGGCGCTGATCTACAAGGCAGCCGCGGGCGCCGGCGACGGCTTTCCCGACGCGACCGAAGCCGCGCAGGCCAAGATCTTCACCTCCGAGATGGCGATCAAGGTGACAAACGACGCCTTGCAATTGTTCGGCGCCGCCGGCTATTCGCGCAACCGGCCATTGGAGCGCATGGTGCGCGACGCGCGCATGTTCACGATCGGCGGCGGCACCGCGCAGATCCTGCGCACGGTCGTTGCGTCGCGGCTGCTCGGCCGCCGGTTGCCGCAGTCGCGCGACGGCTACGCCACCACCGAGGCGCGGATAATCGGCAATGAGTGATCTCACCTTCACGATCGCCCTCGAGCGCCCTCGAGCGCTACGACCGTCACGTGCCGCTGTTCATGGGGGCGGTCAAGCCACGCCCCGGGATCAGCGCCTGATCGACCGGGCGATCTCGGTGGACGAAATGTTTCATGCATCGACCTGGGATCTGTGAGGCCGGACGCAAACGAGCCGGCGCCCATCGCCTGGGCCCCGGCTCGCTTCAGGATCTTGGGTCGAACGATGGATCGGTGAGGCTCGCCGGCGCTACGCGACGCGCTCGTAGGGGAAGCGCTTCAACTTTTCCATGTTCTTGCCTTCGATGCGGATCAGCCGGGTCGGGCCCTCGCGCCGCGGCGAATGCAGATCGCCTTCGTTGTAGAGATAGGCCATGCCAGGGGTCAGCGCGTAGTCCTTGATGGGCCGCGCCTTGCCGGGCTGGCCCTCGCCCGGGCGGGCGACCGGGAAGTAGTCGGTCATCACCGTCTCGCCGCGCGCCTGGCCGTAGATCGCCCAGGAAGGACCGTGATCGTGCGGGTTGCTGCCCTTGGCGTCATGGTGGACATGGCCGAGAATGCAGAAACCGAGTTCCGGATCTTCGTAGAGCACCGTCCGCTCGGGCATGTCGTCGGTGAGGTTCGCGTTGATGAACTCCTCGTCCTTCAAGACCTCCTGGACCAGCGCACACACCTTCTTGCGGCCCTCGACGCCGGGGTCCGCCGCCAGGATCTGGTGACATTCGGCAGAGAACCGCTCAAGATTATATCCCATCGAACCCTCCTCGGTAGCGACAGCCGCGCCACCCCGGACCAACCGGCGGCGGGCGCAACGCGTCAGCCTAGCAGCGAGCGCGGGCCAACGGGGTAGAAAATTTTTCTCTCTCGGCTTAATAACGAGGCTCCGCCTCGGGCCGTGCTGCCTCGCGACCACGGCCGGGCGGGGTCGGCTCCGGGAGGGTGAGATGGTGGACCGCTTCGATCGCCTGCGCCGTTTCCTCGGCGATTTGACCGCGCTGACGGAAGCCGGCGCCGCGGAGGGAGAGATTTTGGATCGCGGCGGTGCCTCGCTGCGCGCCCTCGTGTCGGTTGATGACTGGTTGCCGCCGGAATTCGCGCAGCCCGATCCGGCGCAATATCGCCAATATCTTCTCTACTGCGATCCGCGCGAGCGCTTCTCGGTGGTCAGCTTTGTGTGGGGGCCGAAGCAGCGGACCCCGGTCCACGACCATACGGTGTGGGGCCTGATCGGCGTGCTGCGCGGGGCCGAGATATCGCAAAGCTACACGCCCGGCGCGGCGGGCCTGCTGCAACCGGGGCCGGTGCATCACCTCGCCCGCGGCGAAGTCGAGGCAGTCTCGCCCCGGATCGGCGACATACACCGCGTCGAGAACGGCTTGGCCGATCAGACGTCGATCAGCATTCACGCTTACGGGGCCAATATCGGCGCTGTGGCGCGACATGTCTATCTGCCAGAAAACGGGGAGATAAAAGGATTTGTCTCCGGCTATTCCAACACCGTTCTGCCGAATATCTGGGATCGGTCGGCCGAAACGCGCAGCCTGTTGAGTATATAAGCCAGTCGTCAAGACGACGCAAAAGCGCGCGCGCCGATCTGCCCGATCTCTTCGTCCTGCGCTGGGGTGCCGCCGCTCTCGCCAAGCGCCCCGAGCACGGTCCCGTCCGCGCCCCTGAGCAGGATGCCGCCCCACACCGCGGTGAAGCGCGAGTCGCCGAACCAGGCGATGTCGCGCCGGTCGTCGCCGAGGCTCATGTCGAACATCCGGTCCTTCAATTCCTTCGTGCTGCGCAGCCATTTGCTGGCGGTGTAGGCCTTGTTCACCGCCATGCGCGCGTTCAGCGGGCTGGCGCCATCCATCCGCGCGAAATGGATCAGCTCGCCGCCGCTGTCGACGACCGCCGCCGCGAAAGTGAGCCGCCGCTCCGCCGCGGCCTGCAGCATCGCCTCGACCACCAGACGGGCTTCTGCAAGCCCGAGCTTATTCGCCATGCCTCACCTCGTTCCGGGCAGCGCCGGCTGCCAAGTGGCGATCATACGCCGGCAACGGCCTGCAGCGGCTCGGCGGTCCAGGCCGGATCGTCGAAGACGCTCTTCGGCCACGGCAGAGCGTAATGCTCACGCAGCATCGTTCCCTCGTAGGCGGTGCGGAACAGCCCGCGGCGCTGCAGGATCGGGATCACCTCGGCGCTGAACACGTCGAGCTGCGCCGGCAACAGCGGCGGCATGATGTTGAACCCGTCGGCCGCGCCGTTCTTGAACCAGTCTTCGATGAAGTCGGCGATCTGCTCGGGCGTCCCGGTCGTCACGTAGTGGCCGCGCGCGCCGGCGAGATAGCCGAGCAATTGCCGCAACGTCAGCTTGTCGCGCCGCACCAGGTTGATGATCACCTCGGTGCGGCTGCGTGCGGCCTGTACCGAACCCGGGTCGGGGAAATCTTCCGGCATCAGCGGGCGATCGAGCGGCAGGTGCGAGAAATCGTGCCCGCCAAAGCGGCCGGACAGCCGCTTGCGCCCGACCTCGGGATCGCTCAGCTCGTTGACCTCGCGCGCCAGGCGCTGCGCCTCGGCTTCGGTCCCGGCGACCATCGGGCTGAGGCCCGGCAGGATCAGCACCTCCCCCGGCGCGCGGCCCTCGGCCGCCGCCAGCGCCTTCAGATCGGCATAGAATTCCTGCGCGGTCGCCATCGCCATGTGCGCGGTGAACACCGCATCGGCGTGCCGCGCGGCGAAGCGGCGACCGGTATCGGACGAGCCCGCCTGCACCAGCACCGGCCGCCCCTGCGGGCCGCGCGGCAGGTTGAGCGGTCCGGCCACCTGGTAGAAATCGCCGCGATGATTGATCGCCCGAATGCGGTCGGCGCGCGCATAGATTCCCGTGGCTCGGTCGTCGACCACCGCGTCGGCCGCCCAGCTGTCCCACAGCGCCTTCACCACCGCCATGAATTCTTCGCCCCGGGCGTAGCGGTCGGCGTGGCTCACCTGCCCAGCACCGCCGAAATTCTCCGCCGCCGTCGCCAGCCACGACGTGACGATGTTCCAGGCGGCGCGGCCGTTGCTGATATGGTCGATCGAGGCAAACTGCCGCGCCAGATTGAACGGCTCGGTGTAGGTGGTCGACGCGGTGGCGATCAGCCCGACCCGGCTGGTCACCGCCGCCACCGCCGCCAGCACGGTGATCGGCTCGAGCCAGGTACGCGGCGCCTGAGCGACATCGCCGCCCAGCGCCAGCTGATCGGCAATGAATATCGAATCGAACAACGCGGCCTCGGCCCGCTGCGCCAGATCCTGGTAATAGCGGATGTCGGTCAGGGGCAGCGGCGAGGATGCCGGATGCCGCCACGACGCCTCGTGATGGCCGCGGCTGTGGATGAACAGGTTGAGGTGCAGCTGCCGTTTCATCACGCCGGTCCTCGCTGGTTTGCCGGCGGCCTGCCTCGATCGGCAGGGGCGACGCGGCGCCGGAAACCTATGCCCGGACGGTCAGGTCCGGCAAGGTGCTTGCGCGCTGTTCGGCGCGCGCTATTCGGCGCGCTCGCGGGCTCTTCGGCTCCGGGAACCCGGCGAATTCGAGCCGACCTACAGCCGAGACGTTTCCGGGTGCATACTGCCGGGAGTGGTGCGCAGCCGCGAGTTGTCGCGGGGTCAGGGGGGATGATGGGCCAGCTCGACGGCAAGGTGGCGATCGTGACGGGTGCGGCACGCGGCCTCGGCCGCGCCTACGCGAAGCGGCTCGCCGGGCTTGGGGCCAAGGTCGCTGTCGCCGACCTCAACCTGCGTTCGTATGAGGAATTCGAGGCCGAGGCGAAGGATATGACCGGCGACAACACGGTCGCCGAAATCGAGGCGGCCGGGGGCAGCGCGCTGGGCATCGCGGTCGATGTCACAAACCACGAGGCGGTCGGCGCGATGGTCGGGCGGGTCGTCGAGGCGTGGGGCCGGGTGGATGTGCTGGTCGCCAACGCCGGCGGCGGTCGCGGTCGGCCGATGGATACCAGGGCAAGCACCCTCGACCCGGGCCTCTTGCAGCTGGTCGTGTCGATGAACCTGTTCGGCACCGTCTATACGGTCAACGCCGTCGCCCCGGTGATGAAGGAGCAGCGATCCGGCAAGATCATCACGGTAAGCTCGATCGCCGGCACGGGACCGTCGCCGGACGGCGGCTACGCCCATTACGGGGCCGCAAAGGCCGCCATCGCCCATTACACGCGGTATCTCGCGCAGGATCTCGGGCCGTTCGGGATCACCGCCAACTGCATCGCCCCGGGCGTCATCGCCACCGGGCGCATCATGCAGATGGTCATCCCGGGCAGCAGCCAGAGCAATCGGGATCGGGCGGAGTCGGTGGCCCTGCGGCGGCTCGGGACGGTCGAGGATTGCGCCAGGGTCGTCGAATTTCTCGCGACCGATCTGTCCGATTACGTGACGGGCGCTGTCATCCCCATCGATGGCGGGCTGGTGCGCGGCTAGCCGAGCCGCCCGATTTTCGCACGCCTAAAGCAAGCTTTCGTTGATTGGCGCCCAAATCGTCAGCCTTCGTCGTTCACTCCCTCTCCGCCCCCGGGGGCGGAGAGGGTCGGGGTGAGGTGGGGGATTCCAGAGGGCTCGCCGATACCCACCTCACCCTCCCACGCCTGCGGCGTGGGTCCCTCCCTCTCCCCCCTGAAGGGCGGAGAGGGGAAATGTGGATCGCGCCAAACAATTCGGCTTACGGCATGCCGTCGCGGTGCATCGCCTCGAGCACCGCCAGCGCGGCGCGGGTCGCCGGGCTGGCCTCGCCCTCGGCCTCGCGCCTTGTGTCGACCAGCTGACGCTGCAGCCAATAGGCGTCGCCGCGCTCGCCGAACTGCCACAGCATCGCGGCAAGATTGCCGAGGGCGGTCAGCGTGTCGGCGTCAGTTTCGCCGAGCGCCCGGTGCATCGTCTCGATCGTGGTTTCGAGGAGCGCGCGGGCGCCCTCCGCGTCGCCCTGCGCGGCGATGGTGCCGGCCAGGTTGTTGCACGCCCGCAGCGTGTCGCGCCCCTCCGCGCCCCAGATTTCCGGCCCCAGCGCGACGATGTGCTCCTGCAGCCGGCGCGCTTCGGCCAGATCGCCCTGCGCGCCGATCGTCGCGGCCAGCTTGCCGAGCGCCTTCAGCGTGTCGGGATGCTGCTCGCCGAGCGCCCGCCGGCGCGCGTCGACGACGTGCTCCTCGACGCTGCGTTCCTCGTCCAACTGGCCGCGGGCCCACAGCATCTCGGCGAGGTCGAGCATCGCGGCCAGCGTCTCGGGATGTTCCTCGCCGCGCTCGCCGCGCAGTGTGTCGACAAGTCGGCGCTGCTCGGTCACGGTCAGTTGCTCGCTCATCGCGCCAGCCTGCCGCCGAACGCTGCACGACACAAGCCGCTATCCGCGTCTCAATAGACCCGCCGGCGGAACAGCCAGGCGGCGGCCGATAGCGACGCCAGCCCGATCAGCGCCATCGGCCAGTATTGCGGCACCAGCGACGCAAGACTGGCTTGTTCCAGAAACACGCTGCGCACGATGATCAGGAAATAGCGCAGCGGGTTGATGAAGGTCAGCGCCTGCACCGCCTCGGGCATGTTGGCGATCGGCGTCGCGAACCCCGACAGGATGATCGACGGCACCATAAACAAAAAGGCGCCGAGCAGCGCCTGCTGCTGGGTCACCGCGAGCGAGGAGATCGCCAGCCCGATGCCGGTGACGGCGACGACAAACAGCACCAGCCCGAGATAGAGGGCCGGCAGGCTGCCGCGCAGCGGGATCGCAAACCACCACACCGCCGCCAG
>DATLRS010000229.1:0-4106 GCA_035534535.1 Allostellaceae bacterium
CGGCATCGGGCCTTCCGAGCCGCGCCGCATGTCGGCCATGAACTGGTCGAACTCGACCTTGTCCTTGGCGCGGCGCAGCCGGTCGAGAAATTCGCGGAACTGGCGCTCTTCTTCTTCGAGGCGGCGCAGCGTCTCGGCGCGGTACTCGTCGAACGCCCAGTTGCCGCTTGAGGGGCCGCCTGAGGGGCCGCGCGAAAAATCGGCGCCGCGCGGTCCGTACCAATGCGCCGCGCGCTGCATGCGTTGCTGCATCCGCTCCATGCGCCCCTGCCAGCGATCACCGTGGCGTGCTGTCCAGCATCCCATTCTTCCGCTCCCGATCAGAAATCCGAGGACCACGAGGCCGGCCGGCCAGAACAGGATGAAGCTGACGACCATCAGCGCGATCCAGGCCGGCTTGCCGATATCATCGAGCCACATGACGGGGTTCATCGCTGACCTCATGTGAATGTATATAACATTAACATAAGACGCGGGATTGGGGCTGTCAAGGCGCCCCCCTAACCGATTACCGGCGCGGTTCGGCGATCAGGCCGAGGCCGCGCAGATAGATCAAGACGCCCGCCTCCAGCAGTTCCTCCGGCGCCATCGGCAAGGCCCGCCGGCCCGCGTCGCCGCGGGCGAACAGCGAGGCGACGCCATGCGACAAGGCCCAGACATGCAGGCTCATCATCAGGGCCGGCGGCCGCCGGTCGGGCGGCGCCCGCTCGCACAGCGTCTGCGAGGCGTGCCGCAGCACCTCGAAAGCGCGCCCCGCCGCCTCGCGCAGCCCGGTATCGTCGTCAACCGCGACGCCGGCCTCGAACATCGCCGAGTAATAAGCCGGTTCGCCGCGGGCAAAGGCGAGATAGGCGCGGCCGACATTCTCGAACGCCCGGTAGGGGTCGGGGCGCCCGGAATCCCAGGCGCGGCTCAGCGCCGTCTCGAACAATTCGAAGCCGCGCCGCGCGACATCGGCGAGCAGCGCGTCGCGGTCGCGGAAATGGCGGTAGGGCGCCGCCGCGCTGACCCCGGCCCAGCGCGCCGCATCGGCAAACGTGAACCCGGCCGGCCCCTTCTGCGCGATCAGGTCGAGCGCCGCCCGGATCAGCGCCTCGCGCAGATTGCCGTGGTGATAGCCGCGCCGCCCATCGCGCTCGCCCTGCTTCGACCAGCTCATGTTAAAGGCTTTTACATGAGCCGGAGGGCTGGACGCCACCACGATGGCGCTTCAGCCACCGTTGACAAAATTTGCCAATTTGCCACCTTACAGCCGCAACCAGCCGAGGCATGGTCATGCCGACGATGAATATCAGCGTATCGGAAGAATTCGTCGATTTCGTCAATCGCGAAGTCACGTCCGGCGACTACGCGAGCGCCAGCGAGGTGGTCCGCGACGCGCTCCGTCTGCTGCGCCGCGAGAAGGCCGCGCAACAGGAGAAGCTGCTGATCCTCCAGCGCGAGGTCGGCATCGGCGTCGAACAGGCGCGCGTCGGACGATTGTCGCCGCGCTCGGTCGCCGAAATCGTCGCGGAAACGGATGAGGCGCAGCCGGGATAGCCCGCCTTGCCCTATCGGCTGACCGAGGCAGCCGATGCCGACATCCGCGACATCCTGCGGCAAACGGCGCGCCGCTTCGGGCCGTTGCAGCGCCGCCGATATGGCGAATTGATCGAGCAGGCCGCGCTGATGGTTGCCGCAGCCCCCGAGCGGGCCGGCTCGCGCCAGCGTGATGAGCTGGCGTCGGGCATACGATCCTTCCATGTCGAGCGGGCCGGCGGGCGGCGGGGCGCCGCGGCTCACGTCCTCTATTACCGGCCCGCCCAGCTCGACGATGGGAGCGACGGCATCATCATTCTCCGTGTGCTCCACGAACGAATGGATCCGTCGCGCCACATCCTGCGCGATCTCTGAACCGAGCGCCGGTGCGAGAGCGTCATCCGATGAAATTGAAACCTCCTCACAGCGTCATGCCCGGACCTGTTCCGGGCATCCACGTGGATGGCCGGGTCGAGCCCGGCCATGACAAATAGGGGAGATGATTCTACCTCATCGGATCGTGCTCTAGGCGGCGCCGCGGCGGTGTGAGAAGGCGGTTTCGGCGCTGGTGATGAATTCGAGGAGGGCGGCCTCGCCGTTCTCGTTTGCCTTGCGCGCGCGCAGGATCGCGGGGCCGACCTGGGAGGGATCGTCGACCCGCTCGCTCCAGCCGCCGAGATCCTTGCCGATATTGGCATAGTTGCCGCCGAGGTCGCGGGTGCGGTGCTTTTCGTGCGAGGCCTTCATCGCCTGCGTCTCGATCGCCATCGTCGAGTTGTTGAGCACGATCGTCGTGATCGGGATGCCGCAGCGCACCGCGCTCTCGAAATCGAGCCCGGTCATGCCGAAGGCCGCATCGCCCATGAAGTTGACGCACATCTTGTCGGGCGCGCCGATTTTGGCGCCGATCACCAGGCCGAGGCCGGTGCCGAGCTGGTGCGACTTGCCCCAGCCCATATAGCCGCGGGGTTTCTTGGCGACATACATCGGCAGCAGCTGGTCGCGCTGGCTGCCGGAATCGTGCGTCACGATCGCATCCTCGGAGGGGATGACGCGCATGAATTCCGACATCACGAAATACGGGTTGATCGGCCGCTCGGTGGACCGCAGCTTGGCTTCCCAGCGCGCCAGCCATTCGGCCTTGAGGCGGGCGATCACCGGCCGCGCGCCGGTTTCGTGCGTCTTGCCGCCGAGCCGATCCTTGACCGCCTCGATCAGCTGCGCCAGCGCGAGCTTGGCGTCGGCCAGGATCGGCAGCACCGTGTCGTTGGCCTTGTAGAGGTCGCGCGCATCGTTGGTGGCGTGGATGATCGCCTTGCCCGGTGGGATGATCGGGGTCGAGATGTTGTGCTTTGTCAGCGAGGTGCCGACCGCAAAGATCAGGTCGGTTTCCTGCAGGAAATGGCGGCCGTGCCCCGTATAGACGGTGCCGCCGGAGCCCAACGCCAGCGCATGATCCTCGGGGAAGGCGCTCTTGCCGTCGGTCGTCGTCATCACCGGCGCGTCGAGCAGATCGGCGAGCGCCAGCAGTTCGTCGCAGGCTTCGGCATAGAGGACGCCCTGGCCGGCGATGATCATCGGCACCTTCGCCGCGATCAGCAGCCGGGCCGCCTCGTCGATGTCGCGCGCGTCGCCGGCCGAGCGGGTGCGCCGCACCGCCGTGTAATCGACCTGGTTGCCGGCGAATTCGGCGGTCATCACATCGGTCGGTATTTCGAGCATGACCGGGCCGGAGCGGCCGTTTTTGAGCGCGTTGAAGGCGCGGCGCATCGCCGGGACGGCGTGCTCCGGCATATTGACCGGCTCGACCTGCTTGGTGACGCTGGCGTAGGTACGGGTCGAATTGAACAGGGGGAACATCTGCGCGGTCTCGCGCGGGTGGCCGAGCGGCAGTAAGAGGATCGGGGTCGAATCCGAATAGGCCGAGGCGATGCCGGCAAAGGCGTTCTCGGCGCCCGGCCCGTATTGCATCGCAAAGACGCCGGCCGGCCTTCCGTTCATGACCCGGGCGCAGCCGTCGGCCATGTGGACGCCGACCCGCTCCTGACGGCAGATCACCGGGCGCAACCCGCCCGCCACCGCGGCCTCGATGATCGGCGTCGTCGGGAAGCAGAACAGGGTCGAGATGCCCTCGCGCTTCAGGATTTCGGTGATCGCATCCATGACCTGCATCGGCGTCGCTCCCTCGGGTGGTGGCGGTTTGGCCAACCCTACCGCGCGGCTGGGCGCCGCGCCAGCGTGGGCCTTCTGCGGCCCTCGGCTAAAGCAGCCGATCGAGATCGTCAATTGTCAGACCGGCTTGGCGCAGAATGGCTCGCAGGGTGCCGCGCTTGAGGTCCCGGTTATGAAACGGCACCGTCAGCAAAATCCCGGGCCGGTCCGGATGGCGGTAGTAATGATGACTGCCGCGCACGTGGTGCAGCACAAATCCCGCTCGTGACAAGGCGCCGATAAGTCGCCGAGGGGTCAAAACCGGAAGGTTGTTCACGCCTCTTCGACTGCAACCGCAATCGTCTCTTTTATGATCTTCCCGCGCGGCTTTATATCTTCTGGCGGGAATGGCAGGCCGTCCTTGGCAAGCGCTTCGA
>DATLRS010000230.1:0-27369 GCA_035534535.1 Allostellaceae bacterium
GGCACTCCCGGAGCATTACGCATGCGCTCGAGGCCGATCGGCACATCGATGAGATCCGGCGTTGCCATGCCGCCGCCCGACGCCGCTTTGGACTCGAAGACGTCGAGGACCGGCAATCCGCGTATCTGGCCGAAATCCGCCCGATGCTGTCGGCGGCAGAAATCGGCGGCGGCGCATAGAACCCGCCGGGGAGCTGGCGAATGCCGGTTAAATTCCAACCTCTTGGCGGACGCGCGCGGTGATCGTTTGGCGCAGTTTTGGCAATTCGGCCCAGGGGTCGGATTTGCCGGCGGCGAGACGGGCGGGGATTGTCGCGACGGTGAACGCGTCGGGCGTTATGCCGTGCTCGACTTCGTCCCAGAACACCGGCGTCGCGACCGGCGCACCGGGCCGGGCGCGGGGCGAATAAGCGCCGATCGCGGTCGCGCCGCGGGTGTTGCGCAGATAGTCGATAAAGATGCGGCCCCGGCGCGCCCGCTTCGCCATCGTCGCGGTAAAGCGCTCGGGATAGGCCGCGACAAAGCGCTCGGCGACCCACTTGGCGAACTCCTTGATCGCGCCCCATTCGAGCATCGGCTTGACCGGCACGACGACGTGCAGCCCCTTGCCGCCGGTCGTCTTGACAAAGCTCTGGAGGCCAATGCCGAGCAGCGCCTCGCGCATCTCGATCGCCGCCGCGCTGACCTGTTCCCACGGCAGCCCGACATCGGGGTCGAAGTCAAACGTGATGCGGTCGGGGGTTTCGAGCCGGTCGACGGTCGAACCCCAGGGATGGATCTCCAGGACGCCCATCTGCACGATTGCGACCAGCCCCGCCAGGTTCTCGACGACGAGATAGGTCTCGGCGACCCCCTTGTCGGCGATCTCGACCCGGCGCAGCGCATCCGGCACGCCGCTGCTGATGTGCTTCTGGTAGAAGCATTCCTTGTCGTAGCCCTCGGGGCAGCGCAGCAGGCTGAGCGGCCGCTGCGCCAGGTGGGGCAAGGCCCAGGCCGCGATCGCGGCGTAATATTCTGCCAGCGCGAGCTTGGTGATGCCCTCTTCGCGATAGAGCACGCGGTCGGGGTTGGTCAGGCGCACCCCGGCAAAGCTGACGCCGCCGGTCACCTTCACCGCGGCAGGCGGCGGGGCCCGCATCGCACCGATTGAGGTCCCCTGCCCGGCTTCCGGGGGATCGCGGATCACCTCGGCGGCACTCTTGTCCTCGCGCAGACCGGCGAACGAGGAATGGCGCAACATCGCGTCCGCGGTCCAGCCGCCGTAACGGATCTCGGCGACGAGGCGCGGCTCGCACCAGTGCACGGCTTTTTCCGATACGCCCTTGGGCGCCGCGATGCCGTCCGGCAGCGTCACCGGCGCGGCGCGGCGTTCGATCGCGTCAAGGCGTTGCCGCAGATCGTCGAGCCGCGCGTCGTCGAACCCGGTGCCGACCCGCCCGGCATAGCGCAGGGCTCCCGCCGTGTCGTAATAGCCAAGGAGCAGCGCGCCGAAGCCGCGCCGCGTGCCGCTCGGCTCGGTAAAGCCGATGACGACGAACTCGTCGCGGTTATGGCATTTGATCTTGAGCCAGTCGCGCCCGCGCCCGGGGCGATAGGGCCGGTCGCGGCGCTTGGCGACGATCCCTTCGAGATGGTGGCGGCAGGCCAGGCGGAAGAAATCCGGGCCCTGCCCCGCCTGATGGTCGCTGTAGCGCACGATGCCGTCGCCGCCGCGCGGCACGATTGCTGCGAGCGCCGCCTTGCGGTCCACCAGCGCGGCGCCGGTCAGATCGTAGCCGTCGCGGTACAGCAGATCGAAAGCGAAAAAATCGAGCCCGCTCGTGTCGCCCCGGGCGATCGCATCCTGCAACGCGCCGAAATTTGTCGTGCCGTCGGCGGCAAGCGCCACCAGTTCGCCGTCGATCAGCGCGCTGGCGACCGGCAGCGCGGCGAGCGCCTGCGCGAGGGCCGGGAACTTGCCCGTCCAGTCGAGCCCGTTGCGGGTCGTCAGCCTGACCTCGCCGCGCGCGATCCGGGCCAGCAGGCGATAGCCGTCATACTTGATCTCGTGCAGCCATTGATCGCCGTCCGGCGGCTGGTCGGCCGGCGTCGCCAGCTGCGCGGCGAGCGTCTCGGGGATCGCCCGCTTGCGTGCACCGGGCGGACGGGTCGGCAGCTCGGCGGCGGGCGCCGGGTCGATCTCGCCGCGCGCGATGTCCCACACCCGGTCGCGATCGGCGGCGATTGCCTCGATCGAGCGGCCGGTCGCGACGCTGAGCGGGTTGTCCTCCACCAGGGCGGCGCCGCTGTCGGGCTGCGCCGCCGCGTCGCGCTCCTTGATCAACAGCCAGTTCTCGTGGCCCTCCCGGGCCGCCTTGCCGCCCATCCGCACCAAAGCCCAGGCGCCGCGCAGCTTGGCGCCGTCGAGGCGGAACTTGAGCGCGCCCTTCTGCAGCGCGGCGGCGGGATCGGGCTCCAGCGGGGTCCAGGTGCCGCGGTCCCACAGCATCACCGTGCCGCCGCCGTACTGGCCCTTGGGAATGACCCCCTCGAACCCGCCATAGTCGGTCGGGTGGTCCTCGACATGGACGGCAAGCCGCTTTTCGCCGGGGTCGAGGCTCGGGCCCCGCGGCACCGCCCAACTCTTCAGGACGCCATCCAGTTCGAGGCGGAAATCGTAATGCAGCCGGGTTGCGCGATGCTTTTGCACGACAAACGATAGCGCCGCCGCCTTCGTCCTGCGGCGGGGCGCCGTGCCGGCCGGCTCCGGCGTTTTGCGGAAGTCGCGCTTGCGCTGATATTCCTCGAGGGCCATGACCGATGCAGGCCTTGCCGGCGAAACGGGTGCCGGCTCAGGTTCCCAGTTGCGTCGCCAGATCCTCGAAGCTGGTGGCGACATAGGTGAAATCGTGCTCCGGCTTGAGGTCGCGCGTCTGCAGGCCGCCGTGCTCGTGGGGACGGCTGATGAAGGCGGTCTTCATACCGTGCTTGGCGGCGTTCACCAGGTCGTTGTTGTGCGCCGCGACCATCATCACCGCGCCCGGATCGCCCGACCCGAGGAATTCGATCGCCGACTGGTACATCTCGGCGTCGGGCTTATAGTGGCGGACGAGGTCGGAGCCGAGCACGGTGTCCCACGGCAGGCCGCAATGCTTGGCCATGTCGGTCAGCAGCCGCACCGTGCCGTTCGACAACGTTGCGATGATGTATTTCTGCTTGATGCGGCCGAGGCCCGGCACCGAATCGGGCCACGGCCGCAGCCGGTGCCAGGTCAGGTTGAACCAGACCCTGTCCTCTTCGCTGAGCTTGCTGCCGATGCCGAATTTCTCGATCAGCGCGTCGAGCCCCATGCGGTGCAGCGCGTCCAGGTTGGTCCAAGGCAATTCGCCGGTGCGCACCCGGTTCATCGACGGCGCGTAGGCGCCGCGCCATTCGTCGGCGAACTGTTGCCAGTCGATGCCGGCAATGCCCCGCCGCGCGCCGAGCGACTGCCCGTCCGAGGTCACCGCGGCGCGCCAATTGACGACGGTCCCGAACACGTCATGCACCAGCGCCTGTATTTCGCTCATTCGATGCTCCCGATTACGCCCGTTCTGCAAGGACGCGCGCCTTGGCGGCGAGGCCGAGGACGCGGCGGTAATAATAGCGGAAACGCTGGTCCTGCGTCTGGCCGCGGACATAGCGGATATAGATCTGCTGGATGATGACCGCGAGCTTGAAGGCGGCGAACACCTGGTGCCAGCCGATCATCGACACATCGAACCCGGTGCGCGCGGCGTAGCGTGCGATGGCTTGCGCGCGCGAGGGAAACCCGTCGCGCCAGGTCGGCATCGCGGCAATCTCCCGCCACGCCGGATCGTCGCCCGGCTCGACCCAGTAGTTAAGGACATAGCCGAGATCGGCCAGCGGATCGCCGAGCGTGCACATGTCCCAGTCGAGCACCGCCTCGATACGGCCGGGGTCGGCGCTGTCGAGGAGACAATTGTCGAGCCGGTAGTCGTTGTGCAAGAGGGCGGCGTGCAGAAGGGCAGCGCCGCGCGAGGCTGGCAGGTGGCGGCCGAGCCAGTCGAGCACCGGAATCATCGTCGCGGCGGCGCGCTCGGCCTCCTCGCCGCCCTGCGCCGCCTGCCAGCGCCGGCTCCAGCCGGCAAGCTGCCGCTCGACATAGCCCTCGGGGCGGCCGAGATCGCCAAGGCCGACGTCGTCCGGCACCACCCCGTGGAGATCGGCCAGTGCATCGATCAATGCCTCGCCGATGCGGCGGTTGAGCTCGGGCCGGCCGGCGAATTCGGGCGGGATGTCGTCACGGATCACAAAGCCGTGGCGGCGCTCCTCGACGATGAAGATGGCGCCGATGACGCTCTCGTCCTCGCATAGCAGCAGGCTCTGCGGCGCCGGCCGGTAGCGCCGGTGCAACACCGAGAGCACCCTGTGCTCGCGCCGCATGTCGTGCGCCCCGGGCGGGATCGGCCCCAACGGCGGCCGGCGCAGCACGAATTCGCTGGCAGCTCCAGGCTCGCCGAAGCGCAAGAGGTAGGTCAGATTGGCCTTGCCGCCGCCGAATTGCCGCACGGCGAGCGGCCCCTCCGCGACCGGCAGACGCGGACGCAGATAGGGTTCGAGCCGAGCGGTATCGAGACGCTCGTCCGGCCGCTCGTTGATCAGTTCGGCCGCTTCGAGGGTCATTTGCGCAATTCGAGGCGGGCGACCGCGCGCTTGTGGACCTCGTCGGGGCCGTCGACGAGGCGCATGACGCGCGCCCGCGCCCAGGCATAGCCGAGACCGAAATCCTCGCTGACGCCACCGCCGCCATGCGCCTGGATGGCGCGGTCGATGACGGCGAGCACCATCTTGGGCGCCACCACCTTGATCATCGCGATCTCGGCCTGGGCCGCCTTGTTGCCGACCGTGTCCATCATGTAGGCGGCTTTGAGGGTGAGGAGGCGCGATTGCTCGATCTCCATGCGCGAATCGGCGATCCATTCACGGATGACGCCCTGGTCGGCGAGCGGCCCGCCAAACGCGACCCGGCTCTTGACCCGGGCGACCATCGCTGCCAGCGAGCGCTCGGCCAGCCCGATCATCCGCATGCAATGATGGATGCGCCCCGGCCCAAGGCGGCCTTGCGCGATCTCGAAACCGCGCCCTTCGCCGAGCAGGATATTCTCGATCGGCACCCGCACGTCCTTGAACTCAACCTCGGCATGGCCGTGCGGCGCGTCGTCGTAGCCGAAGACGGTCAGCGGTCGCACCACCCGGACGCCGGGCGCGTCGCGCGGAATGAGGATCATCGATTGCTGCTGGTGGCGCGGCGCGTCGGGGTCGGTCTTGCCCATCAGGATGAAGATCTTGCAGCGCGGGTCCATCGCGCCACTGGTCCACCATTTGCGCGCGTTGATGACGTAGCTGCTGTTGCCCTCGCGGCGGATCGAGGCTTCGATGTTGGTGGCGTCGGAGGAAGCGACGGCGGGCTCCGTCATCGCGAAGGCCGAGCGGATCTCGCCCGCCAGCAACGGCTTCAGCCAGCGCTCCTGCTGCGCCGGCGTCGCATAGCGCACCAGCGTCTCCATATTGCCGGTGTCGGGGGCCGAGCAGTTGAAGACTTCGGGCGCGATCGGCGAGCGCCCCATGATCTCGCATAACGGGGCGTATTCGAGGTTGGTGAGGCCGGCGCCCAATGCGCTTTCCGGCAGGAACAGGTTCCACAGCCCGGCGGCACGCGCCTTCGCCTTCAGTTCCTCCATGACCGGGGGGATCTGCCAGCGGTCGGGCGCCTCGGCGATTTGCCGCTCGAACAGCGCCTCGGCCGGGTAGACCTCGCGGTCCATGAAGTCCTGCACCTGCGCCGCGAGGCGCTTCACCTTGTCCGAAGGCTCGAAATCCATTGCCGTCTTCCTCTCGCCGTAAGATCGCGGCAGCCTATCGCCATTGGCGGCCAACATCGACCCATGTTTGGTCTGGGTCGGTCCCGGGGTCGGTCCCGGGGGCGGTCCCGGGGGCGGTCCTGGGGGCGGCTCCGGGCCGATTCGCTGCGGTTGCCCGCCTAGGTCGCTGTCGTTGTTGGCGGCCGCGCAACTCCGGTTCCGCCGGCTGGTGCCGTCCTCGCATTAACTATATAAAAACCTTGGCGCCGCATAACGGGGTGGAGCGGCGGCCTTCAAATGTCCAGGAGCATGGCTTTGACTTCAATCGTACCGGCTTCGTCCGCGCCCGCGGGGAGGCTTGAACGGTCCTCGAGCGATGCAGCCTTGGGAAAGTACCAGGGATTGCGTTCGAAGATCGCGGCGTTGCGGCCCTGGCGCGGTGACGCGCGGGGCCCGGAACAGCGGCCGACGCCGCCCGATCCGGGGCTGGCCGGCGTCGTCGTTTCCTGCGAGACCGGGCTCGCCTGCCTGTTTCGCCTGGGGGTGCAAAACGGCATCCACGCCGAGACCGGGGCGGTGCGGCGCCGCAACCTGATCGAGGGCGAGACGCTGCCGATCGCGCGGCTGGCCGCCGTCGCCGGCGATTTCGGCCTCGCCGCCGCGCCGGAAAAGCTCGATTGGCAGGCGCTGCGCACCCGCGCGTTCGGTCACCCGCTGCTCTTGATCCTGAAGAACAGCAACGCCGTCATCCTGATGGGGGTGCGGCGCGACGGACCGGACGAGGTCGCCATCTCCGATCCGCTGCACCGCGACGGTGAGGTGTTCTTCCTGACCCGCGCCGATCTCGAACGCGCCTGGGACGGCACCGCGCTGGTCACCACCCCGCTGCCGCCCAGCAAGGAGGACCAGACGTTCGGGTTCTCCTGGTTTACCTCGAAGCTGTTTGCCGAACGGCGGCTCTTGCGCGATGTCGTGATCGCCGCGCTGACCATGCATCTGATCGCCCTCTCGGTGCCGATCTTCTTTCAGTTGCTGGTCGACAAGGTGATCCCCAACCAAGCTTTCGCGACGCTGTACACGATCTCGGCCGGGGTCTGCATCCTCATTCTGTTCGATGGCGGCTTCAATTTCTTGCGCAACTACCTGCTGTCGTTCATCACCCGCAAGCTTGATCATGTCGTCGCCACCGAGACGATCGACCACTTGCTGCGCCTGCCGATCGACTATTTTAACAGCAACCCGTCCGGCGTCACCGCCTTCAAGCTGCAGGAGGCCAACAACGTCCGCGAGTTTCTCGCCAGTCGGCTGTTCAATACGGTGCTCGACGGGCTCGGCGTCGTGATCTTTCTGCCGGTGCTGCTGATCTATTCCTGGCAGTTGACGTTGATCGTGCTGTTCGTCTCGGCGGTCGCCTTTGTCACGCTGGCCATCATGTCCGGCACCTTCCGGGTCAAGCTGCGCGAGGTCAACGACATCGAGGGGCGGCGCAAGGCCTTTCAGTTCGAGATCCTCAACGGCATCTCGACGATCAAGACGCTGGCGCTGGAGCCGCGTTCGATGCTGCGCTGGCGGCGCTTTACCGACGAGGCGGCCGCCAAGACGCTGTCGCTCGACCACACCGCGGCGCAGGCGCGCGCCGTCATCAGCAGCCTCGAACGCGGCATGAGCGTCGGCATCGGCGCCATCGGCGCGCTGTTCGTGCTCAACGACCAGATGACGGTCGGGGCGCTGGTCGCTTTCAACATGATGGGGCTGCGGCTGGCGCAGCCGCTGATCCACGCCTCGACCCTGATGCAGGACTATCAGCGCGCGGTGCTGTCACTGAAGCTGCTGGCGCAATTGATGCAGACCAAGCCGGAGGATGCGTCAGGCCAGTTGGCGCCGCCGATCAAGGGGCACATCGAATTCGAGGGGGTGACGTTTCATTACCCCGGCGCCGCGACGCCGGCGCTCAAGGATATTTCGTTCGAGATCAGCCCCGGCCAGGTGATCGGCATCGTCGGGCGCAGCGGTTCGGGCAAGACGACGATCACCCGCCTTATTCAAGGCCTCTATCGGCCGCAGGCCGGGCTCATCAAGATCGATGGGCAGGATTTGAAAGAGATCGAGATCGCCCATTTGCGCACCCAGATCGGCGTCGTCCTGCAGGAGAACTTCCTGTTTCGCGCCTCGGTGCGCGAGAACATCGCGATGACCAAGCCGGCCGCCTCGCTCGACGATGTCGTCCGGGCGGCGCAGCTGGCCGGCGCGCACGAATTCATCCAGCGCCTGCCGCACGGCTATTCGACGATGCTCGAGGAAAGCGCCTCCAACCTGTCGGGCGGCCAGCGCCAGCGCCTGGCGATCGCCCGTGCCCTGATCCATGACCCGCCGGTGCTGATCTTCGACGAGGCGACGAGCGCGCTCGACCCCGAAAGCGAGGCGATCATCCAGCAGCACCTCAACGCGATCGCACGCGGCCGCACGATCATCATCATCAGCCACCGGCTGTCGTTCGTCGCGCGCTCGCATGCCATCATCGTCGTCGATCAGGGCCGGCTGGCGCAGATCGGGACGCACGATGCGCTGTTGCGCGGCTGCCTGCCGTACAACCAATTATGGAGTCAACAAACGAGGCTCTACCAGTGAGCGCCACCGAGGTTGATGCGCCGCGCGGCACCGGGATGGTGACGACGACGACGCCCGCGCTGCGCGCGGTCATCGACTACGATTTCCCCAACGTTCTTGCCGCACCGCCGAAGCAGCGCCTGGTGCTGTGGCTGATGGCCGCGATCATTGCAGTGTCGGCGATCGCGTTGGCGGTCGCGCGGATCAACATCATCATCAGCGCCAACGGCAAGATCATCAGCGGCGACAGCCAGATCGTGGTCCAGCCGCTGGAGACGTCGGTGGTGCGCTCGGTCCTGGTAAAGCCCGGCGACAAGGTCAAGGCCGGTGCCATCCTCGCGACCCTCGACCCGACCTTCAGCAATGCCGACGAGGCCGAGCTGACGGCGAAACTGAGTCACCTGCAGGCCAACTACGAACGCCTCCAGGCCGAGATTGCCGGCAAGGACTATCACCCCGCACATCCGACTCCCGAGCAGGCGACCGAAAGCCAGATCCTGCTGCAGCGGCGCGACGAATACCTCGCCAAGCTGACCGCCTCGCAGCGCAAGGTGGCGCAATCCCGCGACGATCTCGCCGCCCACAAGATCGAGGCCGCCGGGCTGTCGCAGCAGATCGGGCTGGTCGGCCAGCAGGAGGCGATGTACCGGACGCTGGTCGAGAAGAACCTCGCCTCAAAGCTCAAGCTCCTCGACACCCAGCAGCGCCTCGTCGAAGCGAAGTCTCGCCTCGATACCAATCTCGGCGAGCAGAAGAAGCTGACCGAACAGATCGCCGAGACGTTGGCCGAGCGCGACGCCTTTACCAGCGAGTGGCAGCGCAAGCTCTCCGAAGAGTTGGCGCAGACCCGCAGCGACCGTGACGCCACCTTGGCCCGGATGTCGAAGGCAAAGCTGGTCCGCAAGCTGTCGGTGCTGCGGGCCTCGGCCGACGCGACTGTGCTGGAGGTCGCCGATCGGCCGGCCGGCTCGGTCGTGCGCGAAGCGGAAACCTTGATCCGGCTGGTTCCGACAGGGGCGCCGCTGCTTGCCGAAGTGCAGATCGACCCGCGCGATGTCGCCCGCCTCCATGTCGGCGATCCGGTGACGCTCAAGCTGGAAGCCCTGCCCTGGCAGCAATTCGGTCTGGCGCAAGGCGTCTTGCGCACGATCTCCCCGGATGTGCTGCCCGACCCAAATCCCGGCGAAACCGTGGCGGAGATGAATTCGCCCGGGCTGCGCAGCTCAGCGCACCAGAGCCCCATTCACTATCGCGCCCGGATCGAAGTGACCGAGACCCATTTCCGCAATCTTCCGGCGGGTTTCGAGCTGCGCCCAGGCATGCGGCTGGTTGGCGACATCAAGGTTGGTCGGCGCTCGGTGCTCAACTACATTCTGAACCCGATCACCCGAGTGCTCAGCGACAGTTTGCGCGAGCCGTAGAGAGGACCAGAATGACGACCTATTTCTGCGACGGCATCAAGGAGGTGACAATCCTCAACGGTGTGGCGCGGCTGGAGTTTCACCGCCTGCAAGCCCCCGGTACGGCCGGCCCCAATCGCGACTTGCAGGCGGTTACCGAGCTGTTCATCGCCCTGCCGGCACAAGGCCTGTTGCAGGCGCTGGCGATCCTCGAACAGGTGCGCGAGCGCCTGATCAAGGACGGGCTGTTGCAGCCGGCGGCCACCGAGCCGGCCGGCGGGCTGCAACCGGTGCCGGCGACCTCGCCCAATTTCGCCTAAGGCGCCCCCGCCGGACCGCTCTTGCCCCCTTCCCCGCCGCCCGGCAGGATATGCCGCGTCGACGCCCGGGTGAGGCGGCGCAGCAAGCGGGGAGAGCGGCATGAACGGTGCGGAAAGCCTGGTGCGCACGCTGGTGGGCGGCGGGGTCGATGTGTGCTTCGCCAACCCCGGCACCTCTTAGATGCATTACGTCGCGGCGCTCGACCGGGTCGACGGCATGCGCTGCGTCCTCGGGCTGTTCGAGGGGGTCGTCACCGGCGCGGCTGATGGCTATGCGCGGATGAGCGACAAGCCGGCCGCGACGACCCCGGTGCGGTGACGACTCCGTTCTTCAAGCCCGCACGCTATGGCTCGCTCGCGCCGAAATGCCTTGTTCGAGCGCCTCGTGGCGGGAGACCGGCGCAACGTCGCGTTTGGCGAGTTTTGTCGGCTTGTCGAGGCGTTCGGGTTTACGTTGCGCCGCGTCAGCGGCAGCCATCATATATACCGACATCGGGATTCGCCGCGGCCGCTAAGCCTGCAACCTTACGACGGAGAAGCAAAGCCGTACCAGATTGTGCAATTCCTTGAGATCGTCGAGGAATGCGGGCTGACGATGGAGCGCCGACAATGACGCCGAAATATCACATCAATTTGTTCTGGTCGGAGGTGGATGCCGCCTGGGTCGCCGACGTGCCGGATTTGCGCTCGTGCTCGGCGTTCGGCAACACGCCGGCCGAGGCGCTCGCCGAGGTCGAGACGGCGATGGAAGCCTGGCTCGCCGTCGCCCGCGAGGACGGCCTGCCGGTCCCCGAGCCGTGCCACCGGGATGTGCGGAAAGCCGTAGCTGGATAGGGTACACCGACGCGGGCAACCGCCGCCATGCCGACATGGCTTTCCGGCCCCCTGGGGCCTGGGCACAGTATCCTTTCGGAAAGCGGACCTCGGCTTAGGTTGAATGGCGCTCTGGTACTCAGAGCATTGGACAAATTTGAAGCATTAGGTTTTCTGGTGAATGCCGACATTCGCGTGACGCCGGAGGAGGTCAAGGAACTGGCGGTGAAAGCTGGGTATCCTTTGACGGAATTGGCGAGGGAACGTGGGATAACGCTGTAGATTGCCTCGGCGGCTTGCCGACGGCAGGTTCGCAGACGCAAGCGGGGAGAGCGGCATGAACGGTGCGGAAAGCCTGGTGCGCACGCTGGTGGGCGGCGGGGTCGATGTGTGCTTTGCCAACCCCGGCACCTCGGAGATGCATTTCGTCGCCGCGCTCGACCGGGTCGACGGCATGCGCTGCGTCCTCGGGCTGTTCGAGGGGGTCGTCACCGGCGCGGCTGATGGCTATTACCGGATGGCCGACAAGCCGGCCGCCACTCTGCTGCATCTCGGTCCCGGCCTGGCCAATGGGCTGGCCAACATCCACAATGCTAACAAGGCGATGTCGGGGATGGTCAACATCGTCGGCGATCACGCGACCTATCACCGGCAATACGACGCGCCCTTGACCTCCGACATCGAGGGGCTGGCGCGGCCCAATTCGCATTGGGTCAAGACCTCGCCCGACGCCAAATCGATCGCCGCCGACGGCGCGCTGGCGATAGCCGCGGCGCGGCTGCCGCCGGGCCGCATCGCGACCCTGATCCTGCCGGCCGACACGGCGTGGAACGAGGGCTCGGGGCCGGCCACGGTGCCGCCGCCGACGCGGCCCGCGCCGCCGTCGCCCGAGGCCGTGCGCGAAGCCGCTCGTGTGTTGCGCTCGGGCGAGCCGACGCTGATCCTGCTCACCGGCCGGGCTTTGCGCGAGGACGGCCTCGCGCTCGCCGGCAAGATCGCCGGCAAGACTGGCGCCCGACTGATCTCCCAGGGCTCCAACGCGCGCACCCAGCGCGGCCGCGGCCGCGTGTCGGTCGAGCGTATCCCTTATGTCGTCGACCAGGCACTCAAGGTGCTGGCCGGCCTCAAGCATGTGATCCTGGTCGGCGCCAAGATGCCGGTCGCCTTCTTCGCCTATCCCGACAAGCCGAGCCAACTGACCCCGGAGGGTTGCCAGGGCCATGTGCTGGCGCGGCCCGACGAGGATCTGATCGCCGCCCTGGAAATGCTGGCCGAGGAGATCGGCGTCGGCGGGATCGCGGCGCCGGTCGTCAACGACAGGCCGCCGCTGCCGGCCAGCGGCGCGATCACCTCGGAGGCGCTCGGCGCATCGATCGGCGCGCTGCTGCCGGAGAACGCGATCGTCGCCGACGAGGCGGTGACGACGGGCCGCGGCTTTTTCGCGCCGACCAAGGCGGCCCAGCCGCATGACTGGCTTTCCAACATGGGCGGCTCGATCGGCCTGGGGCCGCCGCTCGCCACCGGTGCGGCGGTCGCCTGCCCCGACCGCAAGGTCGTCTCGCTGCAGGCCGACGGCAGCGCGATGTACACGGTGCAGGCGCTGTGGACGCAGGCACGCGAGGGGCTCGACGTCACCACCGTCTTGTTCTCGAACCGCGTCTACCAGATCCTGAAGGGCGAACTCGCCAATGTCGGGGCCGGCAACCCGGGCCGCAAGGCGCTCGACATGCTCGATCTCGGCCGTCCCGACATCGACTGGGTGGGGCTTGCGAAAAGTCTCGGCGTGCCCGGCGCCCGGGTCACCGACATGGACGGGTTCAACCGGCGCTTCGCCGAGGGGCTGGCGACGCCGGGGCCGTTCCTCGTCGAGGTCGTGCTGTAAATCCGCCTTGGCCCGGAACCGCGGGGGATGGCGCCCGTTAGCCGCCATGGATGTCTGTGACGGCGCGGCCAAAACCGCGCAAGGAGAGGGATTTCGCCGAGCCCGCTCCTGTTGCCGTACCTAATTCTGCGCGGCGGAATGTTATGCCGCGGCCCCGATGCGACCCGGGCAAACGCATCGGCGGTGCAGACCGAGGAACCTCGGGCCACGGACGCCGGAATCGGTGCTGTTGATGCCGCCGATCGCGGGAGGGAGCGGGCGGGCGCCCGGTCCCTTCGGCGATCGGCGGCATACCTTTCCGGCGATGGCTGGGCTCGCTCGCCAGATGCTTGCAGCGGCGAGGCGCGATGGTGTAGCCCCTCGGCGGCTATCGCTGAAGGCGTGACGCCAACGGGGGAACGGGCTGGCTGGGGGAACGGATTGGCGCAAATGGACGAAGAGCGGTCTATCGACAACCTGTCGCGCGGCCTTGTCGGGCTGCCCAAGCGGCGCGATCCGACGCATTATCAGCCGGCCCTTCGCGACCCCGGCAGCCACCCGGAATGGTGCCCCGAGGCGCGCATTCTGATCGAGGATGTGTGGCCCGAGATCGATGCCGGACGCTATCCGATCAAGCGCATCATCGGCGACGAGGTCGCCGTCTGGGCCGATCTTTTCCGCGACGGCCACGACCGGATCGCGGCCGTCGTCAAATACGCCTGCGAGGGCGAGGCCTGGCGGGAAACACCATTCGCGTTTTTTGACAACGACCGCTGGGTCGCGCGCTTCACCCCGGACCGGGTCGGGCGCTGGCGCTACACGATCGAGGCATGGACCGACCGGTTCGCCAGCTGGAGCGACGAACTCGTCACCAAGCGCGAAGCGGGGCAGGATATCGCGCTCGACCTGATCGAGGGCGAGCAGCTGGCCAGGGCGGCACTCGATCATGCCGCAGGCGCCGATGCGGCCCGGCTGCGTGCGCTGCTCGACGGCGCCGCCGCCGACCCGGCGGGGCGCGTCGAACTGATGCTGTCGGACGAGCTGCGCGCGTTGATGGCGCGGCTCGATGAGCGCGCCGACCGCGTCCGCTACAGGCGCGAGCTTGAAATCGTCGTCGACCGGCCCGCCGCCCAGTTTGCCGCCTGGTACGAGATGTTTGCGCGCAGCCAGGGCCGCCGGCCGGGGCAGAGCGCAACCTTCGACGACTGCATCGCGCGGCTCGACGAGATCGCCGCGCTCGGCTTTGATGTCGTCTACCTGCCGCCGATCCACCCGATCGGCCGGGTCAACCGCAAGGGCCGCGACAATACGGTCGTCGCGCTGAGCGAAGACCCCGGCAGTCCCTATGCGATCGGTGCCGCCGAGGGCGGCCATCGGGCGGTCCATCGCGAACTCGGCACGCTCGCCGATTTCCGGCGCTTTGTTGCGGCCGCCGGACGGCTCGGCATCGAGGTGGCGCTCGACTTCGCGGTCCAGTGCGCCCCCGACCACCCCTGGGTTCGCGAGCACGCGCAGTGGTTCCGCTTCCGCCCCGACGGCTCGATCCGCTACGCCGAAAACCCGCCCAAGAAATACGAGGACATCGTCAACGTCGAATTCTACAATCCCGACCGCGCCGGATTATGGACCGAGCTGCGCGACACGGTGCTGTTCTGGATCGACGAAGGCGTGCGGACCTTCCGCGTCGACAACCCGCACACCAAGCCGCTGCCGTTCTGGGAATGGCTGATCCGCGACGTCAAGGCACGCGTTCCGGAAGCGATCTTCCTGGCCGAGGCGTTCACCCGGCCGAAAATGATGCGGGCCCTCGCCAAAGCCGGGTTCACCCAGTCCTATACTTATTTTACCTGGCGAAACACCAAGCAAGAATTGACGGAATACCTGAACGAGCTGGCGCAGGGCGCCGGGCGGGAGTATCTGCGGCCGAATTTCTTTACTAACACGCCGGATATCCTGCCGGTGTTCCTGCAGCAGGGCGGCCGCGCGGCCTTCCGCATCCGGCTCGCTCTGGCCGGCACGCTGTCGCCGGCCTACGGCATCTACAACGGCTTCGAGCTGTGCGAGAACGCCGCGATCCCGGACCGCGAGGAATACCTCCACTCCGAGAAATACGAGTACAAGGTGTGGGATTGGGACCGGCCCGGCGACATCAAGCATGACATCCAGGTCCTCAACCGCTTCCGCCGCGACAACCCGGCACTGCATGAGCTGACCAACCTGCGCTTTCTCGATTGCGCCGACCCCAACCTCCTCGCCTATGCGAAAGCGACCGCCGACCGCCGCAACATCGTAATCGCCGTGGTGAACCTCGATCCGCACGGCACGCACGCCGGCGACGTCATGCTGCCGCTCGATGATTGGGGCATCGCCGCCGACCAGGAATTCGTCGTCGAGGAGGCGTTTACCGACGAGGGCATGACGTGGCGCGGCAACCGCCGCTTCCTCGTCCTCGATCCCGCACAGACCCCGGCGCTGTTGTTCCGCTTGCTGGTCGACGCTCAATGACCCCGCCCGATGACGCACCGACCGCCTTGCTGTCGGCCGCCGCCCCGCTGATACAGCCCGCCGGCGACGATCCGCTGTGGTACAAGGACGCGATCATCTACCAGCTGCACGTCAAGGCGTTCTTTGACGGCAACGATGACGGCGTCGGCGATTTCGCCGGGCTCTCGGCCAAGCTCGATTATCTGCAGGATCTCGGCGTCACCGCGCTGTGGCTGCTGCCGTTCTACCCCTCGCCGCTGCGCGACGACGGCTACGACATCGCCGACTACCGAAACGTCCATCCCGCCTATGGCCGGATCGCCGATTTCCGGGCCTTTGTGCGCGAGGCGCACCGGCGCAAGCTGCGCATCATCACCGAGCTGGTGATCAACCACACCTCCGACCAGCACCCCTGGTTTCAGCGGGCCCGCCAGGCTGGGCCGCGCTCGCCGTGGCGTAAATTCTACGTATGGAGCGATACCGACCAGAAGTTCCCCGAAACCCGCATCATCTTTGTCGACAGTGAAAAGTCGAACTGGAGCTGGGACGCCGTCGCGCAGGCCTATTACTGGCATCGATTCTATGCGCACCAGCCCGATCTCAACTTCGATAGCCGGCAGGTGTTCCGCGCCGTCGCCAACATCATGCGCTTCTGGCTCGATCTCGGGGTCGACGGGATGCGGCTCGACGCCGTGCCCTACCTGATCGAGCGGGAAGGCACGTCCAACGAGAACCTGCCCGAAACGCACGACATCCTGCGCCGCCTGCGCCGCGAACTCGACAAGCACTACGGCGACCGCATGCTGCTCGCCGAGGCCAACCAATGGCCGGAGGACGTACTGCAATATTTCGGCAGCGGTGACGAATGCCACATGGCGTTCCACTTTCCGCTGATGCCGCGCATCTACATGGCGGTCGCGACCGAAGACCGCCATCCGATCACCGACATCCTGCGGCAGACGCCGGAGATCCCGGAGAATTGCCAGTGGGCGGTGTTCCTGCGCAACCACGACGAGCTGACGCTCGAAATGGTGACCGACCGCGAGCGCGATTACCTGTGGAACTACTACGCCGCCGATCGCCGCGCCCGCATCAATCTCGGCATTCGCCGGCGGCTCGCCCCGCTGATGGAGAACGACCGCCGCAAGATCGAGCTGCTGAACGCGCTGCTGTTATCGATGCCGGGCACGCCGGTGCTGTATTACGGCGACGAGATCGGCATGGGCGACAACGTGTTCCTCGGTGATCGCGACGGGGTGCGCACACCGATGCAGTGGTCGTTCGACCGCAACGGCGGCTTCTCGCGGGCCGACGCAGCGCGGCTTTATCTGCCGCCGATCATGGACCCGGTCTATGGCTTCGAAGCGGTCAATGTCGAAGCGCAGGCGCGCTCGCCATCCTCGCTGCTGAACTGGACGAAGCGGCTGATCGCGGCGCGCCTGACCCGCCGCGCGCTGGGGCGCGGCAGCCTGCGGCTGCTCTATCCGTCGAACCGCAAGGTTCTCGCCTATCTGCGCGAGTGGAACGACGAAATCATCCTGTGCGTCGTCAACCTGGCGCGCACCGCCCAGGCGGTCGAGCTCGACCTCTCCGAGTTTCGCGGCCGGCAGGTCATCGAGGTGCTGGGTCGCACCGATTTTCCGCCGCTCGGCGAACAGCCCTACCCGCTCACCCTGCAGGGGCACAGCTTTTTCTGGTTCGAGCTGGTGCCGCCCACCGCGGCCGACATCCACGCCATGCGGCAGGCGATGTCGCCGGAATTCGTCACCCTCGTCACGCCGCACGGCTGGCGCGACCTGTTCAGCCGGCATAATCTGCCGCAGCTCGAAGGCGAGGTCATCCCGGGCTTTCTGCCGCGGCAGCGCTGGTTCGCGGCAAAGGATCAGCGCATTGAGGCGGCGCGGGTTGTCGCGCAGGGCGAAATCACGAACCCGGCGCCGGATACGGCCGACGCCCAGCCGAGCAGCTTTTTGCTGCAGGTGATCGAGGCGGCACTCGCGGGCGGCGAACGGCAGCAGTATTTCGTACCGCTCGCCGCGGTATGGTCACCCTCCGGCACCGACCTGCGCCAGGCGCTGGTCCCGGCGACGCTGGCCGAACTGCGGCAGTCGCGCCGCGAGGGCGCGCTGGTCGATGCGTTGTCGCAGGACGATTTCGCCTTGGCGCTCGCCGGCGTCATCAGGCGCGAGGCGGCAATTGCGCTGAGCGCGCCGGACGGCACCGTCCACGAGATGCGTTTCCGGCACATGCCGGCCTTCGCGCAGACGGCGGCGCCTGAGCGGCTGGTGGCGCGACGTCTCGGCGGCGAGCAGTCGAACAACTCGATCCTCTTCGAGGACTATGCGGTCCTCAAGATCTATCGCCGGCTGCAACCCGGACCGCATCCCGAGATCGAGATGAGCCGGTTTCTGGTGGAGCGGGCCGGTTTTGCCAATACGCCGCCGCTCCTCGCCACGGTCGAACTGGCGCCGCCCGGCGGCGAGGACGCCGAACGCAGCGCCATGGGTGTGCTGTTCGGCTTTGTGCGCAATCAGGGTGACGGCTGGAACCTGGCCCTGGCCTACCTCTCGCGCTATCTCGACCATGTGCTCAACGAGGCCGCGCCGGGCGCGACACCGCCGGGCCAGTCGGCGGGCCTGCCCGACGCCGATCATTTCTTCCTGGCGCTTTCCCGCCAGCTCGGGCTGCGCGTGGCGCAGATGCACCGGGCCTTGGCCGAAGCGGGCGGCGACGATCCGGCCTTCGCCCCCGAGCCGATCTCGCCGCAGGATCTGGCCGAGTGGCGCCGCGGGCTCGCCGCCGCCGCCGAGGATATGCTGGCGCGGCTCGAGCGGGCGCGCAGCGGCCTGCCGGAGGGCGTCCGCGAGCTCGCGGATACGCTGATCGGCGCGCGCCAGCGCCTGGCGGACTGCGTGCGCACGCTGGCGCCCGATCACGTTAACGCGGTGAAAACCCGCTATCACGGCGATTTGCACCTCGGACAGGTGCTCGCGGTGCAGAACGATTTCTTCATCATCGACTTCGAGGGCGAGCCGGTCCGCCCGCTCGCCGCGCGCCGGCTCAAGAGTTCGCCGTTGCGCGATGTCGCCGGGATGATCCGCTCGTTCGAATATGCCGCCACCACCGCGGTGCGGCAGATTGCCGAGACGCGCCCGGCGGCGCTGCCGCGCCTCATAGAGGTGGCCGATGCCTGGCGCCAGCGCGCCGTCGACGGGTTCCGCGCCGCCTATCGCAAAGCGATGCGCGGCTGCCATGCCTATCCGGCCAACAAGCTGCAGGCCAAGCAGCTGATCGATTTCTTCGCACTCGAAAAGGCGATCTACGAGGTGAATTACGAGCTAGCCAACCGACCCGCTTGGGTCGCGATCCCGCTGAGCGGGGTGCTGCGCATTCTGGCCAAGACACGCGATGGCGGCGATGCGTCGTCGGCCTAGCGCAGACATCGAGGCGATCGTCGCGGCGCGCCACGACGATCCGTTCGCCTTCCTCGGCATGCACCCGGCCGCTTCCGGCCTCGCGGTGCGCGCCCTGCTGCCCGACGCCGAGGCGATGGAGGTTGTCGACAGCGCGAGCGGCACCGTCGTCGCCACCGCCGAATGCGTTCATCCGGCGGGGCTCTACGTCGCCGGCATTCGCGGTCGGCGCGAACCGTTCCGCTATCGCCTGCGCGCGCGCTGGGGCGGGCGCGAGCATGAATTCGAGGACATCTATCGATTTCCGCCGGTGCTCGGCGAGCTTGACGTGCATCTGCTCGTCGAAGGCAACCACCTCGCCAGCTACCAGAAGCTTGGGGCGCATCCGATCGTGCATGACGGCGTCGCCGGCGTCGCCTTCGCCGTATGGGCGCCCAACGCCAGCCGCGTCAGCGTGGTCGGCGACTTCAACAACTGGGACGGCCGACGCATGCCGATGCGCCGGCTGCTGTCTGCCGGGTTCTGGGAAATCTTCATTCCCGGACTGCGCCCCGGCCATCTCTACAAGTACGAGATCCTGGGACCGGACGGGGCGCTACTGCCGTTGAAGGCCGATCCCCAGGCCGAACAGGCCGAGTCGCCGCCCGGCACCGCCTCGGTGGTCGCCGCACCGTCAGGCCATGCCTGGCAGGACGGCCAATGGCTCAGCGAACGCTGGCGGCACAACGACCGCGAGGCGCCGGTCTCGATCTATGAGGTGCATCTCGGCTCGTGGCGTCGCAACCTCGCCGAGCAGGGCCGCTATCTGACGTATCGCGAGCTGGCCGACCAGCTCGTCCCCTATGTCGCCGATCTCGGCTTCACTCATATCGAGGTGATGCCGGTGTCGGAATATCCGTTCGACGGCTCGTGGGGCTATCAGCCGATCTCGCTGTTCGCGCCCACCATGCGCTATGGCGGCCCGGATGATTTCCGTGCCTTTGTCGACGCCTGCCATCGCGCCGGGCTCGCGCTATGGCTCGACTGGGTGCCCGGCCATTTCCCCAACGACGCGCATGGGCTGGGGCATTTCGACGGTACCGCGCTCTACGAGCACGCCGACCCGCGCCAGGGCCTGCACCGTGACTGGAACACCCTCATCTACAATTACGGCCGCCGCGAGGTGGCCAACTTTCTGCTGACGAACGCGCTCTATTGGCTGCGCGAATATCATATCGACGGGCTGAGGGTGGATGCCGTCGCCTCGATGCTGTATCTCGATTACAGCCGCAAGGAAGGGGAGTGGATCCCCAATGCCTATGGCGGGCGGGAGAATCTCGATGCGATCGCCTTTCTGCGGCGGATGAACGAGCTGGTGTTCGGCGAGCAGACCGGCGCGACGACCGCCGCAGAGGAATCGACCGCCTGGCCGATGGTATCGCGGCCGGTCTATGTCGGCGGGCTCGGCTTCGGCTTCAAATGGAATATGGGCTGGATGCACGATACGCTCGGCTACATGTCGCGCGACCCGATCCACCGCAAATTCCACCACAACGACCTGACCTTCGGGCTGCTCTATGCCTTCCACGAAAACTTCATCCTGCCGCTGTCGCATGACGAGGTGGTGCACGGCAAGCGCTCGCTGATCGGCCGGATGCCGGGCGACCGCTGGCAGCGCTTCGCCAACCTGCGGGCGTATTTCGCCTTCATGTGGACGCATCCCGGCAAGAAGCTCTTGTTCATGGGCGGGGAGTTTGCCCAGGAGCGCGAATGGAACCACGATATCGGCCTCGACTGGCAGTTGCTCGGCGATCCGCTACATGCCGGGGTGCATAGCCTGGTGCGCGACCTCAACCGGCTCTACCGGGCGGTGCCGGCACTGCACCGGCTCGACTGCGAACCCGACGGCTTTTCGTGGATCGACGCCGCCAACGGCGCCGAGTGCATCCTGTCCTATCTGCGGCACGGCCGCGATCCGCATGAGCTGGCGGCGATCGTGTGCAATTTCACGCCGGTGGTGCGGCATGACTATCGCATCGGCGTGCCGCGCCCGGGCCGCTATCTCGAACGCATCAACACCGACGCGGCAAGCTATGGCGGCAGCGGCGTCGGCAATGCCGGCGAGGTGCACGCCGAACCGCATCCGATGCACGGGCACGCCTATTCGCTGCGCCTGCATCTGCCGCCGCTCGGCGTGCTGATCTTCACCGCCGAGCCATAAGGACTGCGATGCCGTCGACCCGGGTGTGGCCCGGCCAGCCCCATCCGCTCGGCGCGATCTGGGATGGCGAGGGCGTCAATTTCGCGCTGTTCTCCGCGCATGCCGAAAAGGTCGAGTTATGCCTGTTCGACCGCTCGGGCACGCACGAGGAGGCGCGCATCGTGCTGCCCGAATACACCGACGAGGTGTGGCACTGTTATCTGCCGGAGGTCCGGCCGGGGCAGCTTTACGGCTACCGCGTGTACGGCCCCTACGATCCCGCCGCCGGCCACCGCTTCAATCCCAACAAGCTGCTGCTCGATCCCTACGCGCAGGCGATTTCCGGGCCGCTGCACTGGAGCGACGCGGTCTATGGCTACCGGATCGGCAGCCCGCGCGAGGATCTCTCCTTCGATCGCCGCGACAGCGCCCGCTTTGTACCGAAATGCCAGGTGGTCGAGGGCGCCTTCACCTGGAACCACGATCGCCCGCCGCGCACCTCCTGGGAAGAGACGATCATTCTCGAAATGCATGTGCGCGGCTTCACGATGCGCCATCTGGCGGTTCACGAGCGCGAACGCGGCACGTTTGCCGCGCTCGCCGCGCCGGCGGTGATCGATTACCTCGTCGATCTGGGCGTCACCGCGGTCGAACTCTTGCCGATCCAGGGCGCTCTCACCGAACAGCGTCTGGCGAATGCCAATCTGACCAATTTCTGGGGCTACAACACGATCTCGTTCTTCGCGCCCGACCCGCGCTATCTGCCGGCCGGCCAGATCGGGGAGTTCAAGACCGCGGTCAAGCGGCTGCACGCGGCCGGCATCGAGGTCATTCTCGACGTCGTCTATAACCACACCGCCGAGGGCAATCATCTCGGGCCGACGCTGTCGTTCCGCGGCATCGACAACCTTTCCTACTACCGGCTGGAAGAGGACCGCCGCCGCTATGTCAACGTCACCGGCACCGGCAACACGCTCAACCTCGATCATCCGCGCGTGCTGCAGCTGGTGATGGACTCGCTGCGCTATTGGGCGATCGAGATGCATGTCGACGGGTTCCGCTTTGATTTGTGCCCGGCGCTGGCGCGCGAGAACGGCGACTACACCCAGAACGGCGCGTTTTTTGACGCGATCCGGCAGGACCCGACGATGTCCCAGGTCAAGCTGATCGCCGAGCCGTGGGACATCGGCCCCTATGGCTATCAGCTCGGCAATTTCCCGCCCGGCTGGGCCGAATGGAACGGCCAGTACCGCGATTCGGTGCGCCGTTTCTGGAAGGGCGACAAGGGGCTGGTCGCCGAGATGGCCTCGCGCCTCGCCGGCTCCTCCGACATCTTCGGCTATCGCGGCCGCCGGCCGTGGGCGAGCATCAACTTCGTCACCGCCCATGACGGCTTTACCCTGCAGGACCTCGTCAGCTACGAGCACAAGCACAACGAGGCCAATGGCGAGGACAACCACGACGGCCACGAGCCCAACTTCAGCTGGAATTGCGGCGTCGAAGGGCCGAGCGACGACCCGGCCATCCTGGCCTTGCGCGACCAGCAGAAGCGCAACCTCGTGGCGACGGTGCTGCTGTCATTGGGCGTGCCGATGCTGCTCGCCGGCGACGCCTTCGGCCACAGCCAGCAGGGTAACAACAACGCCTATTGCCAGGACAACGACGTCACCTGGCTCAACTGGAATGAGGTCCGGCCGGAGGATGAGGCGCTGCGCAGCTTCGTGCGTGCCCTCATTCATCTGCGGCGGCGCCATCGGGTGTTTTCGCGGCCGCGGTTCTTCCGCGGCGAGATGATGTCGGAGGCCGGGCTCCAGGACATCACCTGGGTGACGCCTGCCGGGATCGAGGCGACCGAAGCGGATTGGGGCAACCCGGTCGCGCTGTCGCTCGGCTATGTGCTGTGCGGCGCCGCCGGCGAGTTCTACACGAGAGGCGGGCAGCGCGACATCGACGAGAGCTTTCTCGTGATGATGAACGCGTATTACGGCGATCTCGACTTCCATTTCCCGCATTTGCCGACGCCGCTCCTGTGGGAGGCGCTGGTCGATACCGCGGAGCCGACCGGCCTTGCCTCAAGCGGACGGTTGTGGCTGCCCGGTGAGGTCTACCCCTTGCGGGGGCATTCGTTCGCGCTGTTCATCAATCGCGCGCCCGCGGCGGCAACGGTGGCGAGCGGCAAGACGACGGCGGCGACCGGTTACTGCAGCGCAATGCATGATCCGTCGGACGACAGCGATGCGCCGGACCACTGAGCTGCCGGCGGCGCCGCCCGGCAATGGCGGCGGCGCGCTCACTCCGATCGGCGCGGGACGGCGGCGGCGATGAGCCGGCTCGACGAGTTGCGCCGTATCGCCGATCTCGTCGGCATCACGACTCGGCATGTCGATGCGCTCGGCGTGGTGCACGAGCCCGGCGAGGAAACCCTGTCGCGGCTGATCGCCGCTTTCGGCCTGCCGTCCGACCCGCAACACGCGGCGGCCGTGCTCGAGCACGAGGGCGAGATGACGCCGTTCGGCCTCTCGCCGGTGGTCATTATCGCCGAAGAGGCGCCCGCTCCGACGTTGCAGGTGCGCTTGCCGCAAGGCACGACGAGCGTCGATTGGCACCTGCGCGTCGAAGGCGGCGGCGAGATTGCCGGCGGCAGCGATGCGGCCGAACTGCGCCTGCCCGCCCGCTTGCCGCTCGGCTACCATCGCCTCGCGCTGGCCGGCGGCGGCGCCACGACAGAAATCGGCCTCGTCGTCGCGCCCGCCACCTGCCATCTTGGCGACGCGCTCGGGCCCGGCGTGCACAGCTGGGGTCTCACCACCCAGCTTTACGGGCTGCGCAGCGGGCAGGATTGGGGCATCGGCGATTTCGGCGTGTTGGCACAGCTCTGTCGCGCGGCCGGGCCGCTCGGCGCCGCCGCGATCGGCATCAACCCGCTGCATGCGCTGTTCGCCGCCGAGGCGCGCCATTCCAGCCCCTATTCGCCATCGAGCCGGGCCTGGCTCGATTACCTCTACATCGACATGACGCAAGTCCCCGGCTTTGCCGAAGACGCCGCCGCGCGGGCGCTGGCGCCGGCCGCGACGCTGCTGGCGGCGCGCCAGGCCGAACTGGTCGATTACCCCGCGGTCGCGGCCTTGAAGCGGCCGGTGCTCGAAGCACTGTTCCGGCGTTTTCGCGCGCAGGAGCAGAGCGGCGGTGGGCGCGACGCCGGCTTCCGCGCGTTCCGGCAGGAGGGTGGCGCGGCGCTCGCGGCGTTCGCCGCGTTCGAGGCGCTGCACGAGCATTTCACCGCGTCCGGCGGGCCGTTTTCGTGGCACGCCTGGCCGCCGGCGATGCGCGACCCGCAATCGGCCGAAATCGCCCGCTTTGCCCGCGATCATGCCGAGCGCGTCGAGTTCTTCCAGTTCCTGCAATGGCAGGCGGACCGACAACTTGGCGAAGTGGCGGCCGCCGGGCGGGCGAGCGGGCTCGCCATCGGGCTCTATCGCGATCTCGCGGTCGGGGTCAATCCGAACGGCGCCGAAGCCTGGGCCGATCAGGAACTCGTCGTGCCCGGCGCGGCGATCGGCGCGCCGCCCGATCCGTTGAGCCGCAGCGGCCAGAATTGGGGGCTCGCGCCGATCAACCCGCTCGCCCTGCGGCGGCGCGGCTTTGGCCCGCTGATCGCGGCGCTGCGCGCCAACATGCGGCATGCCGGGATCCTGCGGATCGACCATGTGATGGGCCTGCAGCGGCTTTATTGGGTGCCGAGCGGCAGCCCGGCCACCGCCGGGGCCTATGTCAACTACCCGTTCCGCGACATGCTGCGCCTCGTTGCGCTGGAAAGCCGGCGCCACGGCTGCGCCGTCATCGGCGAGGATCTCGGCACCGTGCCGGAGGGGTTCCGCGAGACGATGCGGGCGGCGAACGTGCTGTCCTACCGGATTTGCATGTTCGAGCGTCGCGGTGACGCCAGCTTCATTCCGCCGGCCGACTACCCGCCGCTCGCCGCCGCGTCGGCTGCGACGCACGACCTCGCCACCCTCAAGGGGTTCTGGCTTGGCCGCGACATCGAGTGGCGCCGGCAGCTCGGGCTTTATCCGGATCCGGCCGCCGAGGCGAGCGAAGCCGCCGAGCGCCGTCGCGACCGCCACCTTCTGCTCGAGGCGCTGGCCCGCGAGGGATTGCTTGCGGCCGAACGGTTCGGCGAGTTCCTTTCGGCCGAGGGCGAGCCGATCTGGGGCATGGCGCTCGGCGAGGCGATCCTCGTCTATCTGGCGCGCTCGCGCGCCCGCCTCGCACTGGTGCAGCTGGAGGACATCGCCGGCGAAATCGAGCAGGCAAACCTGCCGGGCACGACCGACGGCCACCCCAACTGGCGCCGTCGCCTGCCGGCGCGGCTCGACGACCTCTTCGCCCGGCCCGCGATGGCCCATCTCGCCGAACTGCTCAGCACGGCGCGCCGCGCCGCCGCGCCGGACCCCCAATAGCCGAGGCTGACGCCCGCCATGAGTACGACCGCACAACCACGATTTCACCAGCGCCTCGGCGCCAACCAGCCGGAGGACAGCCCGACTGCGCGCCGCCTCGCCGAGATGGCGGCGGCGATCGGCCGCGACACCGACGGCGAATTCCGCCTCGACGTCTACCCGGCAAGCCGCCTCGGTCCCGACCCGCAGATGTTCGCCGATTTTCGCAAGGGCACGCTCGAATTCTATCTGTCGGGGGCGCTGCTGGGCGGCGTCGCGCCAACCAGCGCGCTGCCGCTGATGCCGTTCGCCTTCACCGACAGCAAATCGGTCTTCGCCGCGCTCGACGGCGCGCTCGGCGATATAATCCGGCATGAACTGGCGCAGGCGGGCATCCATGCCTTCCGGCGCGGCTGGCAGAACGGGTTTCACCACCTCACCACCAGCGTGCGGCCGATCGAGCGCGCCGCCGATTTTGCCGGGCTGAAGATCCGCACCCCGGGCGGCGAACTAGCCGCCGATTTCTTCCGTACCCTCGGCGCCGAGCCCGGCATGGTGCCGTTCAGCGGCATGCACGAAGCGCTGCGGGCGAAAACCTTTGACGGCCAGAGCGACCCGCTCGGCATCGTGCAGTCGTTGCGGCTCTATGAGGTACAACGCTATCTGAGCCTGACCGCGCATTGGTGGACCGGCTTCACCTTGCTCGCCGACGCGCGCTCATGGCAGGCGCTGCCGGCCGCGATCCGGACGGTCATCGAGAGCAATGCCGAGAAATTCGCGCTCCTGCAGCGCGCCGACATCGAGGCGGTCAATGCCGCCGGCGCCGTCGCGTTGGCGCAGGCGGGCATGCTCGTCAACCAGGCCGACACCGCCGACATCCGCGCCCGGCTCGGCGATTTCGCGGCGCGCTGGCGGGCCCGCTTCGACCCCGCCGCCTGGGCCTTGCTGGACGACGCCGCTACTGCGCGGTGATGCCGCCGTCGATGACGAGGCCGGCGCCGGTCATGAAGGCGGCGTCGTCCGAGGCGAGAAAAACGATCCCCTTGGCGATGTCGGTGACCGTGCCGATGCGGCCGATCGGCAGCCGGTCGATGACCTGCTGGCGCGCCGCCGCGACGTCGTTGGTGCCCAGATTGCGCGCCCGGGTGACCAGCACCTGATCGCCCATGTCGGTGTCGATCGTGCCGGGATGCATCGAGTTGACCCGGACGCGGTAGCCCTTGCGGGCGAATTCGAGCGCCGCCGATTTGGTGAACAGCGTGACGCCGCCCTTGGTCATCGAATAGAGCGGGTCCTGCGTCGAGCCGACCAGCCCGGCGACCGAGGCGAGGTTGACGATAGCGCTGCCGTGTTCGCTGTGTAGCGCCGCCTCGCGTAGGGCGGGCAGGCAGAGCCGCGTGCCGAGAAACACACCGGTCAGATTGACCGCGCACAGCCTCTCCCATTCGGCCAGGCTCGCCGTCTCGATGTCCTTGCCGAGAAAGAGCCCGGCATTGTTGACCAGAATGTCGAGTTTGCCGAAGCGGACGATGCTGGCGGCGACCGCGGCCTTCCAGTCCTCTTCGCGGGTGACGTCGAGGTGGAGATAGACGGTATCGCCGCCCAGCGCCCGGGCGGTCTCGCGGCCGCGCTCGTCGAGCACATCGCCGATCGCGACGCGGGCGCCGGCTTCGATCATCAGACGCGCGGTCTCGCCCCCGATGCCGCGCGCCGCCCCGGAAATCAGCGCCACCTTGCCGTCGAGCCTGTTCATCGCCGTTCCCCTTGGCTTGGGTCTAGATTGTGACCACACATTCGGGCGCAGGTCCCTGGCTATTTATGCAGTGCCCGGCTGGCAAAAGCGCCCTATGTTATACTTGGTCTTTGACCCACGCAGGAGACGGCAGTGAGCGATGCTATAATCCCGGGCTGGCTGCGGCTGTCGCGCAACGGGCTTGCTCTTATACTGGGCGCACTCCTCATCAGTTCCCCGGCCTTTGCCAACGGAATAGATTCGCGAAGCTATACCTGC
>DATLRS010000231.1:0-3720 GCA_035534535.1 Allostellaceae bacterium
TATCGATCCCGTCTGGCACATCGATCCCGCCGGCCCGCCCGCGGCGCTGCTGTCGCTGGTCAGCGGGGGAGCCAGCGAGACCGTCGCGGCGCGGCGCATCCTCGTCGCGACCGGCGCGATCGAGCGGCCGGTGCCGATCCCGGGCTGGACCCTGCCGGGGGTGATGACCGCCGGCGCCGCGCAGATCCTGCTCAAGACGGCGGATCTGGTGCCGGACGGACGCTGCGTGCTGGCCGGGCAAGGACCCCTCCTCTATCTCGTCGCGCAGCAGCTCGCCGCCGCGGGCGCACCGCCGGTTGCGGTGCTCGAAACGACGCCGGGCGAGAATTACCTCGCCGCCACCTCCTGCCGCGTCGGCGAGTTGTGGGCGGCCCGACGCGATCTTGCCAAGGGTCTCGGGCTGCTGTTCGGCCTGCGCCGCGCCGCGATCCCGGTGCGGCGGGGGGTGCGCGGCTTGCGCGCGCTCGGCCGCGGGCGGCTGGAGGCCGTCGCCTGGGACGGCGGCGAGATCGCTGCCGAGCATCTGCTGCTGCATGAGGGGGTCATTCCCAACATTCAGATCAGCCTTGGGCTGCAGCTGGCGCATCAATGGGATGAGCGGGAGCTGTGCTGGCGCCCGACGGTCGATCAATGGGGGCGCACCAGCCTCGCGACGGTGGCAATCGCCGGCGATGGCGCGGGCATCGTCGGCGCGGCCGCGGCGGCGCTGACCGGGCGCCTCGCGGCGCTCGACGCGGCCGCCCTCCTCGGCCGGATCGACCTGGCCGAGCGCGATCGCCGTGCCGCGCCGATCCGCGCCAGCCTTGCCCGGGAAGCCGCGATCCAGCCGTTTCTCGCGGCGCTCTATCGGCCGGCCGACAACCTCTTCGATCCGCCCGACGCGGTCGTCGTGTGCCGCTGCGAGGCGGTCTCGGCCGGGCAGATCCGTCGCGCGGTGCGGCTCGGCGCGCCAGGGCCCAATCAGGTCAAGGCGTTCCTGCGCTGCGGCATGGGGCCGTGCCAGGGGCGGGTGTGCGGGCCGCTGGTCGGCGCTGTGATCGCCAAGGCGCGCGGCGTGCCGCTCGGCGAGGTCGAGACCTATCGGCCGCGCGCGCCCTATAAGCCGATTACCGTGGGCGCTCTCGCCGGGCTGGCCAGCCGCTAGCCCAGGCGGGCGGCGAGTGCCGGCAGGGCGGCGATGTCGATGCCGTGGCGGGCCGCCTCGGCGACCAGCACCGCCGGATCGGCGCCCTCGCGCAGCCGCGTCAGCGACCACAGGAGTGTCGAGCGGGTGCCGCTGCGGCAATGCACGACGATCGGCTGGGGTGCGCTCGCCAGCACCTGCGCGAAGGCATCGACATCGGCGCGCGACAGGCTCGCCGCGGTCACCGGGATATGGTGATAGGCGATGCCAAGCGCCGCGGCCAGCCGGCTTGCCTCGGCGGCCGGCAGCTGACCCGGGTCTTCGCCATCGGGCCGGTTGTTGATGATCGTGCGCACGCCCGCGGCGGCGAGCGCTTCGATGTCGCCGCGGTCGAGCCGGCCGGTGGCGCTCAGGCCGGGGGCGAGTTCGGCAAGCGGCGACACGGGGGATGGCATGGGGCGGCTCCTGAAATGGCGGCACACAAATTCGCAGCCCGCCGCCGCCCCGTCACCTAAAAAATGTCGGCGAGGAAAATGCCAGCCTTAAAATGCCAGGCGGGAAATGCCGGGCAGGTTCAGGCGGCGAATTGTCCCGGCCGCTGCACCAGGTCGCTGGCGCGCACCCAGAATCGCTCGAGCCGGCGCAACGTCACAATGACGTTCTGCAAGTCGCCCTCGCCAATCGCGGTCTGCGCCAATAGCTCGATATGCCGCACATGCATGCCGCTCAACTGGTCGCGCAAGGCCCGCCCCTTGTCGGTCAGCTTGACGTGGATCGAGCGGCGGTCATGCACCGAACGTTCCTGCGCCAGATAGCCGTTCTCGACCATCTTCTTGACGTTGTAGGAAACGTTGGAGCCGAGATAGCAGCCGCGCAGGGTCAGCTCGCCGACCGTCATCTCGGCATCGCCGATGTTGAACAGCATCAGCCCCTGCACGTTGTTGATATCGTGGATGCCGAGCCCGTCGAGCTCGAGCTTCACGACCTCGAGAAAGTGGCGGTGAAGTCGCTCGACCAGCGAGATGACCTCGAGATACTCATTCGTCATGATGGCCTCGCGTGCGACGGCGTTGGAGGCGATATTAACCGTAATTTCGTTAAATTTCTGTTGTTATTTATCGGCCGCGGCGCGATCGAGGAACTGCATGATGCCGGAGAAATCGAGCCCGGCGGCGCCGCTGTCGACGTAGAGCTGATAGAGGCTGGCGGCGGCCGCGCCCAACGGCGTCGCTACCGCGGTGGCGCCGGCCGCCTGCTGCGCGAGGCGCAGATCCTTCAGCATGTTGGCGGCGGTGAAGCCGGCGGCGTAGCCGCGGTTGGACGGCGCCGCCGGCACCGGCCCCGGCACCGGGCAATAGCCGGTCATCGCCCAGCATTGGCTGGTCGATTTGCTGCAGATGTCGAACAGCGTCTGGGCCGGCAGGCCCAGCCCTTCGGCCAGCGCGAACCCCTCGCACACCGCGATCATCGAGGCGGCGAGGATCATGTTGTTGCAGATCTTGGCGCTCTGCCCGTTGCCGCTGGGTCCGGCATGGACGATCGTGCGCCCCATCGCCTCAAGGATTGGCGCGGCGCGGGCGAAAGCCGCCGCCTCGCCCCCGACCATGAACGTGAGGGTGCCCGCTTCGGCGCCGATCGTCCCGCCCGATACCGGCGCGTCGAGCATCTGCAAGCCGCGCTCGGCGGCGGCGGCGGCCACCGCGCGGGCGGTCTCGACATCGATCGTCGAGCAGTCGATCAACAGCGCGCCGGGCCGCGCCTGGGCGAGAACTCCGTTCGGGCCGAGATAGACCGCGCGCACCTGCGGCCCGGCCGGCAGCATCGTGATCACGATATCGCCGGCCGCCGCCGCCTCGACCGCACTCGCCGCCGCATGCCCGCCCTTTTCCGCCAGCGCGGCGACCGGCGGCGCGACGACGTCGAATCCGGTCACGTGGTGCTGCGCCTTCACTAGATTGGCGGCCATCGGCGCCCCCATGTTGCCGAGCCCGATAAAGCCGATCGTCGCCATGGCGCCCTCCCCTCCCGTCAATCGAAACTCAGTTCGTCGGCGCCGAGCGGCGCGAAATAGGCATCGACGATCGTCTCGTCGACCGCCGCCAGGGTCGCCGGGCGCCAGCGCGGCTGCTGGTCCTTGTCGACCAGCACAGCGCGGACGCCTTCGTAGAAATCATGCCCTTCCATCATATGCTGGGTCAGCCGGTATTCGAGCGCCAACGCCGCCTCGATGTCCGAGCCCTGCCCGACGATCAGCTGGCGCAACGTGACCTTGAGGCTGGTCGGTGATTTGCCGACGAGCCCGGCGCGCGTCGCGGCCGCCCATTCTGCGTCGTCGCCGCCGGCCGCCGCCTCGCCGGCCAGCGCCGCCATGATCGCCTCGACCGTATCGCCGGCAAAGCAGCGGTCGATCGCAGCGCGGCGTGCGGCCAGCGGCGGCGGGCCGGGATCGCGCTGGCGGAGGGCGAGCGCCGCGGCGATCTGCGCGAACTCTTCACCCGCCCGCCAGGCGATGCGACCGACCTCGTCGAGCAATCCCGGCACCTGTTCGCGCGGCACGAAATGGGTGGCAAATCCGCAATAGAGCGCCTCGGCCGGGC
>DATLRS010000232.1:0-39455 GCA_035534535.1 Allostellaceae bacterium
CGACCTTCAAGCCGCCATCAACCGGTACCTCGATGAGCACAACCGTGATCCAAAGCCTTTCGTGTGGACCAAGCCCGCGCGCGACATCCTCGAAAAGCTCAACCGCCTGCCTGTACCTTCTGTGTGAGTCGCTGCACTAGCTCAGAATTAATTTTGCCATTCATACGTCCTGCGAGAGTCCAAGCGCGCTGACTGATCCAATCCGCCGGCAGCGCATTCCAAAATGCCCTATCGACCGCCATCGATTGTGCCGTTCGAGCCTTGCCAGCTCGCGCGCGCTCTGCTCGACCCGCCGCAATAGCGGCCTTTGCACTTTCTGAAATTGCGGGCGCCATTAATCCAATTTGAAGCGCATCTGATAATAATTTCGTATAATATAGAAACCCATTATCTTCGGTATAGCAGAGTGTTTCTGAAAATATACTAAAAGTGTTTGCAGGAATATTTCCGTTTCCTGTCGAAAAGGACGCATAAGCTCGACATCAGAGCCTTTAAGTTGGCCGCCTGCAAGCGAGCCATCAGCTATTTGAAGCAAAGTCCGGCCCTGATTTTCGAGCCAAAATAGCGGATCGCTGGGATCGTCTCGCATTTTTCCCCGAACACCCTTGCGATTTGTAGGCTTACCCGGCTTCCAGCGGCACGAGCCGCACAACCGGGCGCGCACCCGTCGCTTCGGCGTAGCGTTGCAACGTCGCCCGGCTCGGCCAATGCCGCCCTGATTCAATTCGGGCGACGGCCGATTGCGAGATACCCATGCGGCGGGCGAGTTGTTCCTGCGATAGCCCGGCCCGCAGCCGCGCGGCGATCAACTCGCTCGCAATCTCAAATTCTTCGGCGCGCGCATCGTATTCCGCGCGCACCGCGGGATCGCGCAGCAGTTCCGCCTTGAAATCATCGAATGTCTGTGTCACCGCTCAAAAACTCCCGCATCCGCCGCTTCGCCAGATCGAGCGACCGCTTCGGCGTCTTTTGCGTCCGCTTGTCGAAAGCATGCAGCACCACGATCCGCCGGCCGCCGGTTGTGCAATAGATCGCCCGCGCAATCGCGTCCGCGTCCCGCAGCCGCATTTCCCACAGCTTGTCGCCAAGCGAACGGACATGCGGCATTCCCACTTCCTGCGCCGATCCGCAGGAAGTCGGCTTGATGCCCTGGCGACAGGTCTCGGATTTCACGCTCAACTGCATTCGCCGCTATGACGATCGACCACTCAGTCATATCAAAGATGTTATCCCGGCGCTCGGCTGTCAATATCTCACGCTGTCTCGCAGCGTTCCCAGCAATATCAGCCGCGCCGCTGGCCGATCGAAAGCACCGCGCCACCGGCCGCCGACCCATCGCAGAAGCGCGCCCAATCCGCCATCAGCCGACGCCGCTTATCGCACAGATCGCCGCGGCGATAGGCGGCCTCAACCTTGTTCGCGACCGCGTGCGCCAGCGCCATTTCGACCGTTTCGCGCGGGTATGCGGTGCGCTCGGCGGCCCAATCCGAGAATGTCGAGCGGAAACCGTGCGCCGTCAGATCGGTGCGCTTCATGCGGCGCAACAGCATCAACATGACCATGTTGGACATCGGCAGCGCCCGCCGCGGGCCGGGAATCACCGGGGCGGTCGGGTCCGGCACGCCGTCGCGCGTCAATGCCAACCGCCGCACCGTGTCGAGCACCGCGAGCGCCGCATCGCTGAGCGGCACGCGATGTTCGCGCCCCGCCTTCATGCGCTCGGCCGGCACCGCCCAAACCTTGGCGTCGCGATCAATCTCGCCCCACCGCGCGCCCAATACCTCGCCGGTGCGCGCCGCGGTCAGGATGGCGAATTCGAGCGCCCGCGCCGCCATGCCCTCCCGGCCCCGCAGAGCAGCCAGGAATAGGGGAACATCGTCGAACGGTAGTGCGGCATGGTGCGCCACCTTCCGCACCTTGCCGCGCGCCGGCAGGATATGGGCGAGGTTGCCCTTCCATTGCGCCGGGTTCGGCCCTTCGCGGTAGCCGCGCACCGTCGCGGCGTCGAGCACCGCCTCGATCCGGCCGCGCACCCGGCTCGCGGTTTCCGGCTTCTCGGCCCAGATCGGATCGAGCACCTGCACGACAAGCCCGGCATCGATCGCCGCGACGGCCAATTCCCCCAATGTTGGGTAGGCATAGGTGGCGAGCGTGTTGCGCCATTGCTGCCGGTGCTTGCCGTTGCGCCAGCCGGCTTCATTGCGGCCGATGAATTCCTCGGCGATTTCGCGGAATGTCCGGCCCTTGGCGGCGGAAAGCCGCTGCGCTTGCCGCTGAGCGGCTTTGGCGTCGAGCGGGTCAATCCCCTCGCGGCGTTGGTTGCGGTGTGCTGTGGCCTTCGCGCGGGCTTCCGCGAGCGAAATATCGGGGAAGGGTCCAAGCCCCATGTCGCGGCGCTTGCCGTCAAGCTGAAACCGGAACACCCACGCTTTCGAGCCGGTGGGGGAAACCCGGAGGTAAAGCCCGCCCCCGTCATGCAGCACGGCCGGCCCCTTCGCCTGTCTGACCTCAACCGCCGAGAGTTTGCCCGCATGCGCCATCGCCGATCCCCGTTTCCGGTGCCGGGGGAAGGTGGGGGAACCGTTCCCCCATTCCCCATTTCGTTCCCCTATTTTCAGCGAGATAGTAGCATACGACGGGAGACAAGGGGAAACGCGACGGGCGCGGCAATTATGGGGTTTTGAGGGTATGCGAGGCAGCCTGAGACGGCCAGAAATGGGAAGATGGCGGATGGGGTGGGATTCGAACCCACGAGGAGCTTGCGCCCCTGCCGGTTTTCAAGACCGGTGCCTTCAACCGCTCGGCCACCCATCCATCACATTGATTTAGAACAAGTTTCCTGTAATCCACTGCCGGCAAAAGCGAGCATGCTACCGAAATTGCTACCGAACGCGTCTCAGCGGGCGCCCGCGACCCCGGTTATAGCAGACCGGAACACGGCGTCGATCTTGGCTGCGGCATCTTCCTGCATGGTCTCGGTGACGTGCGAGTACAGGTCGAGCGTCGTCGTCATCGTCGAGTGACCTAGTGGATCGGCGCTGACGAATGATTCCAGACGGCTTGCGGATATGCGAGGCTGGCTGGATCAGGAAAGGCATTGAGGTCCGGCTTGGTCTGGGCGACCGGGACCCCCGGCGATCCGAACCACGCCCGCGGCGGGAGCGGCGATAGAGGACGCCCTCCTCCTCGCCGGTGCCGGCGACCTCCGCCTCGAGCCGGGCCGCACTCCACCAGCTGCAGCCCTGCGGCTACGCCCCGCCGGTGCCGAGCGCACCGGCCCTCGCCCCCGCCATTGGCAGGAGGTGGGCCTCGCCGGACGCCGCCGCGGGCAGCCGGTAGGGCAATTCCGAGGGCACGAGGCGCAATTCCAGCGTGAACGGGCCGGCAAACGGGCGCAACAATGCCGCGGGCAGCCGCGCCCGCCCGCTCGTCCAGCGGTGCGTCGCCTCGTCGTCGTGGAAGCCGTCCGAGAGCGCGGCATGGCCGTGCCACGCCTCGATCAACAGATCGGCGTCCCACAGCGCGATCCGCTCGATCGGTACGCCGAGCCGCCGCTTGTCTCGCGAGGCCGGCACGACCTCGGAGGGCACGACACGGCGCGAGGCGATCCACAATTCGCCGACCGCGCCCGGCAAGTCGAAGCGATGGGTGCGGCCCTGCGAAGAATAGGGCCGCACCACCGCGCGATCGACCACGAGGTGCAGGTCCGGCTCGGCGGCGCGCCGATGCCCGTCCTCGGCCGCCGCCCGCCGCAACAGGGCGCTGCGGATCGGCAACAGCTCCGGCGAATCCCATTCGAGCCGCTTCCCGCAATAGGCCCAGCGCGGCCGCGCGTCGTCGGGATAGAGCCGCGCATAGTCGCCGGCATTCGCAAACATCATGCGGTTGTCGCAATCGACAAAGCTCTCCGCCGCCGCCCCCTCGGCAAAGATCACCTGGTGCGCGTCGAGTTCGACATGGAAATATTCGACCTCCTCGACGCTCTCGGCCTGGCTGATCGTCGTGCCGTTGAGCAGGAACTCGGCCGGCACCAGCAGGCCGTCGATATGGAGCGCGTGGGCCGGCGACACATGCAGGTCGCGCGCCGGCACGCCGTCCCCGAGCGCCCCCGCCCTGACGCAGATCGGCAGCAGCGCCTCGTTGCGCGCGACAAACCGCCCGTTATAGGCGCGATGCCCGATCCAGCGTACGGGCGCCGCTTCGCCCGCCAACGTCATCACCTCGTCGCCGATCTTCAACGCTTCGACCGCCGTCTCGCCCGCCGGCGTCCCGATCATCGTGCCGCGCCGAAAACAGGCAATGAACACATCGGTGCCGACGTTGCCGTCGGAGGCCGCCGTCCAGGTGATCGCGCTGTAGTCCTCGCCCGGGTCGAGCTGCAGCGTTACCGTGCCGCCGCCGTTGCTGACGAGCAACTGGTCGCTGCCGTTGACCGAGCCGCCGTTGAGCACCGTGCCGCCGGCAAAGCCGGCCAGGTCGATCGTGTCGAAACTGGAGACAAAGCCGCTGATCGTTCCGGGCAGCGTCGCGTCGTTGGTGATCTTCCAGATCTCGCTGGCGCCGCTCGCCGGGCCGAACGCGATCGTGCCGAAATTCGAAAGGCTGAGCCCGTTGTAATCGGCCGTCGCCGCCCCGGCCGCACCGCTCAGTTCCGCGGTATTGGTCCCGGTGCCGCCGCCGCGGACGCGCCCGGTCAGGCTGTACCCGGCCTCGATCACCAGCAGGTTGTCGCTGCTGACGTGATAGCCGTAGAAAGAGATCGCATAAGCGACGCCCGTGATCGTGCCCGAGTCGACGACCGTGCCGCCGCCGCCGAGGTCAATACCGGGGCCGAAGCCCGACGCGATCGTGCCGGAATTGGTCACCACGCCGAGGCCAGACGTGATGCGGGCGCCGAATCCGATCCCATAGATCAGCGAGGTGGCAGCGGTGTTATCGACACCGCCGCCGTGTGTGAGGTAGACGCCCGGGCTGCCGAAAAAGCCGCTGTCGATGATCGCGCCGGCGTTGCTGACGCTGCCGGCGGCTCCAAGAAAAACACCGTTGTAGCCCGAGATCAGCGCGGTGGTGGCGGTATTGGCGACATAGCCGCCACCCAGCAGCTTGACGGCGTAATTCCCGTTAGTCTGCCCACTGTGGATCGTGCCGGCATTGGTCACCGTGCCGCCGGCACCCCCGACCTGGATTGCGTAGTACTGGTCGATCCGCGCCGAGCCGGCATTGTCGACGCTGCCGCCGCCAGCGAGAATAATGCCGTTATTGGTCCCGCCCCCGGTTGTGCCGAAGCGACCGATGCTCCCCGAATTGGACACCGTCCCGGTGCCATAGACATAGACTTCCCCGAATATCGCGCCATTGTTTACGACGGTTCCCGCGCCGAAAATCTGCACTGCAGTACCGGGAAAACCACCGTCAAAGCCAAAGATGTTGCCGGCGCTCTCGTTGGTAATCAGGCTGTCGCCGACGAGGTTGGCGAGACTGCCGAGCTGGATGGCCTGACCAGCAGTGCCAGGTACCGGGGTAGAGATCCGCCCGGAGTTATCAATGGTGTAACTCGCGCCGGCCAAGCCGCTCGCCTCGATGCCGATGCTCCCATAGGCCTGCGCCCCGGCGTCAAGCCTCAGCGTGCCGATGTTAACGAATTCGCCGCCGAGCCCCAACACCACCGTGCCGGCGCTCGCCGCCAGCTCCAGGGTGTTGGTCGCGCCGACCGCGGCGCTGCCGGTGACGACACCGCCGAGCGCGTAGCCCGGATCGAGCACCAGCCGGTTGCCGCCGGTGCCGCCGAATGCGATCGCCGTGCCGGCGCCGCTGATCCTCCCGCTATCGACGACGGTGCCGCCGGAGGCGAGGAAGACTCCGATGCCGGAAGTGCCGGTGCCGTGGATCGTGCCGGAATTGGTCACCGTGCCGGCGACGCCGCGGATGTAGACGCCGCTGTATCCCTCGATCAGCCCCGCACCCGTGTTGCCGACGCTGCCGCCGGCGCCGAGAGCGACGCCTCTGCCGGACGTGCCGGTGCCGAGGATCGTGCCGGAATTGGTCACCGTGCCGGCGACGCCGCCGATGCCGACGCCGATGCCGACGCCGCCGGCTCCCTCGATCAGCCCGGTGTTGCCGATGCTGCCGCTGGTGAGGTTGACGCCGTAGCCGGCCGTGCCGGTACTGAGGATCGTCCCGGCATTGGTCACCGTGCCGGCTGCGCCGGTGATGTAAACACCGGATTTCGTGCCGTAGATATAGGCCGAGCTGGCGCCGGACAGGCCGTTGCTGACGGCGCCGCCATCCATCAGGCGAACGCCGTCCGCCAACGTGCCGGTGGCCGCGATGGTGCCGTAATTGTCGACCGTCCAGCCCTGATAACCGGGTCCGTAGATCGCATCGCCGGAACTGTTGGCGACTGTCCCGGACGAGGTGACGGTCAGGGGCGACGTATAGGTCCCCGCGGTGGAGAGGGTGATCCCGACCGAGATGAGATTGTTGATCGTAGACATGCTTCCCCTCCCCCTGCCCAGAAGGGCGGCCGGAGAAGTGCTGTCTTGCCGACCAACCCACGCGACGGAAGAACGACCGTTGGTTGATTATATGCGCACCTTAAAAACTAGTGGGCTGCTTTCGCGTTATTTCAGCGTTTCGCACCAACCCTTTTTGGATGGTGTCGTTAACCCACTAGGATTATCAAAGACACCCAAATGGGTATTCTCGTGCTTCTTTCGATTTCTAGGGCGGCGGGCTCGGGCGCAGTCGGCGTCACAGCAGCCCCCTTGCGAATGATATTTCCTCGGGCGAGGGTTGCGGCAGAGATCCACCGGGTTCACCACGGGCCTGTCGCGCCGCCGGCAGGCAGCCAGCAAGCAAGGGTGCCGCAGCATGAGCGTCAGCATCTTGATTGTCGACGACGAGGCCGATGTCGCCGAGCTGTTTCGCCAGCGTTTCCGGCGTGAAGTGCGCCAGGGCACCTATGTGCTGCACTTCGCCGGGTCGGGCGAGGAAGCGTTGCAGCGGCTCGATGGCGATATCCAGCCGGAACTGATTGTCATCCTGTCCGACATCAACATGCCGGGCATGGACGGCCTGCAATTGCTGGCCGCAGTCCGGCGCCTGCACCCCGCGCTGCCGGTGATGATGGTGACGGCTTATGGCGACGACGAGCGCCGCCGCCGCGCCCACGAACTCGGCGCTGCCGAATTCATCACCAAACCGGTCGATTTCGACCTGCTGAAGCGACAGCTGCAGCAGTTTCCCGCCGCCGGCAGGTGAGCCGGCAGGCGCTTCAAAACCGCGCCGGTTCGCGGTAGACTGCGGCCGAATGCCCGTTGTCGCAATCTCAGGAGCCAGAAAATGACAGATCAGATCGACGTTTCTGAAGCTGAGATTGCGGTCCACTGGCAGGAGGAGAAATATTTTCAGCCGGCGGCATCGTTCGTCGCCCAGGCCAATCTGACCGACAATGCCGTCTATGATCGGTTCAGCCCGGATCGATTCCCCGAATGTTTCGACGAATACGCCAATCTTCTGGATTGGGACAAGCATTGGGACAAGACGCTTGATACCAGCAAGGCGCCATTCTGGAAATGGTATGTCGGCGGCCGGCTCAACGCTTGCTACAACTGTGTCGATCGCCATCTGGCCAAGAACAAAAACAAGACCGCGCTGCATTTCGTGCCCGAACGCGAAGAGGAGACGATCCAGCACCTGACCTATCAGGAGTTGTATGTCCGGGTGAACGAGTTCGCCGCATTGCTCAAGGATTTCTGCGGGCTGAAGGCGGGCGACCGGGCCACCCTGCACATGCCGATGGTGGCAGAGTTGCCGATCGCGATGCTGGCCTGCGCCCGCCTCGGCGTCATCCACAGCCAGGTGTTCAGCGGCTTCAGCGGCAAGGCGTGCGCCGATCGGATCGTCGATTCGACGAGCCGCGTGCTGATCACGATGGACGGCTACTATCGCAGCGGCAGCCTGCAGGACCAGAAGGAAAAGGCCGACATCGCCGCCGCCGACGCCGCCACGCAGGGCCATGCGGTCGAGAAGGTGCTGATCTGGCAACGCCATCCCGGCAAATATTCGAGCGCCCATCCGGTGGTGCCGGGCCGCGACCATATCGTCAACGAGGTGCTCAAGTCCTATCGCGGCCATCGCGTCACGCCGGAACAGATGCCGGCCGAGGCGCCGCTCTTCCTGATGTATACCAGCGGCACGACCGGCAAGCCAAAAGGCTGCCAGCACGGCACCGGCGGCTACCTCGCCTATGTCGCCGGGACCTCCAAGTACATCCAGGACATCCATCCCGAAGACGTCTATTGGTGCATGGCCGATATCGGCTGGATCACCGGTCATTCCTATATCGTTTATGGGCCGTTGGCGCTCGGCGCCTCGTCGGTCATTTACGAGGGGGTGCCGACCTACCCCGATGCCGGGCGCCCCTGGCGCATCGCCGAGGAACTCGACGTCAACATTTTCCACACCTCGCCGACCGCGATCCGCGCCTTGCGCCGGGCGGGGTCGGACGAACCCAACAACTACAACTACCACTTCAAGCACATGACCACGGTCGGCGAGCCGATCGAGCCGGAAGTGTGGCGCTGGTATCACAGCGTCGTCGGCAAGGGCGAGGCGGTCATCGTCGATACCTGGTGGCAGACCGAGACCGGCGGCTTCTTGTGCAGCACCGCGCCGGGCATTCATCCGATGAAGCCGGGCAGCGCCGGGCCCGCGCTCCCCGGCATCCACCCGGTGATCTATGACGACGACGGCAACGAAATCCCGATGGGCGCGGGCAAGGCCGGCAACATCTGCATCCAGAACCCGTGGCCGGGCATCTTCCAGACGATCTGGGGCGACCCCGACCGCTTTGTCGCGCAGTATTACGCGCGCTACTGCAAGGACCGGAACAGCACGGACTGGCGCGACTGGCCCTATTTCGCCGGCGACGGCGCGGTGCAATCGGCCGACGGCTACTACCGCATCCTGGGGCGCATCGACGACGTGATCAACGTCGCCGGCCACCGCCTCGGCACCAAGGAGATCGAGTCGGCGGCATTGACCGTCTTCGAGGTGGCCGAAGCCGCGGTCGTGCCGGTCGCCGACGCGATCAAGGGCCGCGTCCCCGACCTCTACATCGCGCTGAAGCCCGGCATTCACGCGACCCCGGAATTGCACAAGCGGATTTCCGACGCGGTGGCCACCGAGATCAGCCCGATCGCCCGGCCGGCGCATGTCTGGATCGTGTCCGACATGCCGAAGACCCGCTCGGGCAAGATCATGCGGCGGGTCTTGGCGGCGGTCTCCAGCGGCCAGGACGCCGGCGACGTCTCGACCCTCGCCAACCCCGAAATCGTCGAGGAACTGCGCCGCATGGTGACGGTGTAATCTTCGGGAATGGCAGCCAAGAAGTCGTACTCGACGAGGCCCGCAGGATCGCACGAGCGGGCGGGCTGCGCCGAAACCGAACTGCAAGGGCGGGCGCTGTTCGATATGGCCAACCTGCGGCCGGAGCGCACCGGGCTGCCATTCGTCGTCTTCATTTCGCAGAGAGGCGGCGCGCGACACGATGTGCGGGTGAAGGTCGCGCGCAGCGCCAAAATCACGGCTTCGGAGATGGCCACCGTCGCATTACGACCGCGGGTTCGCGTCGTCCGGGGGGCGGTCGACCCCGAAGATTTGGCTCGACTGACTGCGTGGATCGAATTGAACCGGGATGTGCTCGTCGGCTACTGGAATGGCGATATCGAATACACCGAGGACGCGATCGCCGCGCTGCGGCCGATCGCGCCGCCCTGACCGAACTCAGCCGACCGCGTTGAGCACCTTGCCGCCGGCGGTGACCGGCTTCGCGTCGATCAACACGAAGGCGATCACGCACGGTTCGCTGCCGCGGTTGATCCAGTTATGGATGGTGCCGCGCTGCACGATCACGTCGCCAGCCTGGAGATGCACCTCCTCGCCGTCGAGGTCCATGTCGATTTCGCCCGACAGGATGACCGCGTAGTCGAGCGAATCGGTGCGGTGGTTGCGCCCCCCGTTGCCCGGCGCGAACTCGATGATGCGGAACACGGTGCCGTTCGGGTGCCAGGTGCCGACCTGCCTTTGCGATTCGTCCGCGGCGCCGTCGTTGCTGATCGGGAACCCTTCGCTGGTCCATACGACGCTGGTCGTGACCCCCGGTCGGCCCGAGCCGGTCTTCGCGGGCTCGTCGATCGTGACGATCGCCTTGCCGTTTTCATCGTGGCCGGTGACCACCCGGCGCAGTTGCAGTGTCATCGTCGTTCCTCCCGTGCGGATGCCGGATCGAAGCAATCAGCAGGCGATGACCTGCAAATGCCCGGCGTGAGCATAGTCGATCATGCGGCGGTCGCGCGTCACGACCGGCGCACCCAGCCGCCGTGCAGTGGAGATGATAAGGCGGTCGGCGGGGTCGTTGTGCAATTGGCCGGGCAGCAAAGAGGCGTCGAAGGCGATCTCGGCCGTAAATGGTGCTGGTCTTATGCCGGGGCCCGACATGGCTTTTGCAAACCAAGTCTTTGCATCGGGTCGAAACTGAAGCGCGGCGCTGCGCGCGGTTCGCGGGCGGCACAGCAGACCGATCTCCCAGGCGGAAATGGGCGAGACAAGCACCGCGCCGTCTCTTGCGGCTTGATCAAGAACCATAATGGCGTCCGCCGTCATCGCATCGCCGTTGGCCAGCCAGATAAGCGCACAGGTGTCGAGCAGCAGCGGCCGCCCAAAGGTGGGTGTCCTCACCGATGCAATGTGCCGTCTGCGGCATCAAAAGCCTCATCAACAACTGGATCGGTCAAGTCGATATTCGGCGGGATCTTCACCGATCCGCGCATGAACCCGTGCAATGATGAGGTGGCGTCGGAGCGGCCGGAGCGGTCAACCCAGATAAACTCGACCCGCGGATCGCGCTCGCGCTCGCGGCGCACTGCTTCCTTGGCGCCTTCACAGATGAGCGACATCTGGTCCTGTCCCGCGAAACCACGGTTGAGAAGTGCGATATCGCCCGTCTCGGAATACGAAAAGGATGCACAGCTCGGCGCGTGAATAACGGTGCGATCTCGCGGGTTCACCGTGAAACGGAACATCCCACCCACTTCGTCGAGACGTTTTTCGAGAGCCTTGCGCAACCCGTGTTCCGCGCTCTCGGGTATCGCGGACGCTCCGGCGAGCCAACGACGGACGGTGCGATCCGCGACGGCCAGATCGCGGGCAAGAGCGCTCTGCCAATGATCCCCGTAGAGCAGGCGACCGATCCTTTCGAGTTCGAGCGGCATCACCAAGGCCGGTCTCCATCAAATGCAACGTCCTATAGATAGGACATCGAATACAAAACTTTCAAGCGGAATTGCCAGCGTTGCGGCGCCGCGTCAGCTCGATGTAGCCGAACGGGTCGATGTGCGCGTCGAAGGTGCGGCTGACGACGGTCGAGGTTTCGTCCTCGACGATGACGGCGGGGCCGGGGATGACGGCACCCGGCACCAGCGCGGCACGCTCGTAGATCGCGACCTCGACAAATTCCGCGCTGTCGGGGTCGAACACGGCGCGGCGGCGGGCGGGCATGGGGTGCGAGGGCGGCGGTTGCGGCGGGGCGGCCGTCGCCGCGTGCGGCACCGGGCCGCTGAGCAGCAGCACCCAGCTCAACACCTCGACCTCGACCCCGGGGATGACCCGGCTGTAGAGCCGGCGATAGGCCGTCTCGAAGGCGCCGCGCAGTTCCGCAGCATCCTCGGCCCGGTAGGGCCGCACCGGCAACGGCACGGCGATCTCGTGGCCCTGGCCGCGATAGCGCATAAAGGCCGAGCGGGTCTCGGTAAGCGCCGCATGGGGTTCGCCGCGTCGCACGATCGCCTTGGCCTCGTCGTGCATCGTCGTAAAGAGCGCATTGGCGGCATCGGCGTCGAAACCGTCGAGCCGCTGCAATTGCGAGCGCACGATCTCGTAGGCAATGGGGGCGCGCAGAAACCCGACCGCCGAGCCGACCCCGGCATTGGACGGCACCAAGACCCGGTCGAGGCCGAGCTTGTCGGCCAGCCGCGCGGCATGCAGCGGCGCCGCCCCGCCGAACGCGACGAGCGTGCGGCCGCGCGCGTCCTTGCCGCTCTCGATGGCGTGAACGCGGGCCGCGTTGGCCATGTTCTCGTCGACGATCTCGCTCAACCCAAAGGCGGCGAGCGACAAAGCGAGGTCGAGCGGGTCGGCGATTTCGCGCTGCACCGCCGTCTCGGCGGCGGCGCGGTCCAAGGCCATGCGGCCGCCGGAAAAGCCGGTCGGGTCGATGCGGCCCAATAACAGGTCGGCGTCGGTGACGGTCGGCAGCAGGCCGCCGCGGCCGTAGCAGGCCGGGCCGGGATCGGCGCCGGCGCTGTCCGGGCCGACGGTGATGCGGCGCAGCCGGTCGACCCGCGCGATCGAGCCGCCGCCGGCGCCGATCTCGACCATCTCGATGACCGGGATGCGCAACGGCAGGCCGCTGCCCTTCTTGAAGCGGTAGATGCGCGCGACCTCGAAGGCGCGGCTCGATTGCGGCTGCAGATCGTCGATCAGGCAGATTTTGGCAGTGGTGCCGCCCATGTCGTAGGACAGCACCCGGTCGAGGCCGCATTGCCGGGCGATGTGGCTGGCAAAGATCGCGCCGCCGGCGGGCCCCGATTCGACAAGCCGCACCGGAAAGCGGATCGCCGTTTCGACCGTCGTCAGGCCGCCGCCCGACAGCATCAGGAAAAGCGGACAGCGCACCGCCTCGGCGCGCAGCAATTCCTCGAGATTGGCGAGGTAGTGCCCGATCATCGGCTGCACATAGGCGTTGGCGCAGGCCGTCGAAAAGCGCTCGTATTCGCGCATCTCGGGCGAGACTTCGCAGGACAGCGTGAAGGTGACGCCGGGCAGGCGCGCCGCCAGGATGTCGCGGGCGCGCCGTTCGTGCGCCGGGCTGGTAAAGCTGTGCAAGAAGCCGATCGCGACGCTGGTGACGCCTTGGGCCGCGAGATGCTCGGCGAGCGCCGCGACGGCGCCCTCGTCGAGCGGAACGACGGTGCGGCCCTTCGCATCGACGCGCTCGGGCACGCCAAAGCGCAGGCGGCGCGGCACCAGGGGCGGCGGCAGGTCGATGTTGACGTCGTATTGCTCGAAGCGGTTCTCGTGGCGGATCTCGATCGTGTCGCGAAACCCCTTGGTGGTGACGAGCGCGGTCTTGGCGCCCTTCCGCTCGATGATTGCGTTGGTGGCAAGCGTCGTGCCGTGGATGATGATCGCGAGATCGCCCGGCTCGATCCCCGCCTCGCGCAACACCACGCGGATCGCCGCGATGACGGCGCGCTCGGGCGCCTCGGGCGTCGTCAGGGTCTTGCCGCTGAACCGGCGCTCACCGACCTCCAGCGCGACATCGGTAAAGGTGCCGCCGATATCGACCCCGAGCCGCGCCGCCACGCCTTGCCCCACCGCCACGCCGTGCCCCGCTGTTGCTGTCGGAAACGGTCCGAGTGTTCGGCGGGGCTGGCTTGCCTGTCAATGCGATCGGGCGCGAATTCGTCAACGCGCGCCCTAATTACGCACGGCGGCACCGCAAATTCGCCACCGTCGCGCGGAACAATCCGGAAAATTTATGCGGGAGGTGGGGCGGTGACGCGACAATTGGGGTGCTGCTTCGCGGCGTTGCTGCTGCTTTATGCGAGCCCGGCGGGCGCAACCGATCTGGTGCTGAAGCGGGTCGTGCTGTCGACCGGCGGGGTCGGCTATTTCGAATACGAGGCGGCGGTCGACGGCGATGCAACGCTCAGCCTCGACGTGCCGCTCGACCAGGTCGACGACGTCCTGAAAAGCCTTGTCGTCTACGACCCCGGCGGCACCGTCGGCCAAATCACCCTGCCCGGGCGCGAACCCCTGACCCAGAGCCTCGCCGATCTGCCGTTCGGCCGGGGCGCGCTCAATTCCGAAGTCGATCTGCTCAACACGCTGCAGGGCGCCGAGATCGTCGTCAGCGCGCCGAAGCCGATCAGCGGCCGGCTGCTGCATGTCGATAGCGACACGGTGCGCGGGCCGGGCGGGACCAGCGAAACGCGCTCGCGGGTCAGCGTCATGACCGACAAGGGGCTGCAGCAGTTCCTCTTGCAGGATGTCGACGCGATCGCATTCGCCGACCCCAAATTGCAGCATCAAGTCGAGACGGCGCTGGCGCGCATCGCCGCCGACCGCAATGTCGGCAGGCGCGTCTTGACGCTGCATCTGCACGGCGCCGCGCCGCGCACCGTGCGGGTCGGCTATGTCGTCGCGATGCCGCTGTGGAAGGCTTCCTACCGGCTGAGCCTGCCGGCCGACCCGCTGGCTGCCAACGCGCGGCTGCAAGGCTGGGCGATCCTGGAGAATTTCAGCGGGCGCGACTGGAAGGGCGTCACGCTGACGCTGTTGTCGGGCAACCCGGTGACATTCCGCCAGGCGCTCTATGAGAGCTATTACGTGCCCCGTCCGATCGTGCCGGTCGAATCGGGCACGCATGTGCTGCCGCCGCCCGATAGCGGCACGGTTGCCGCCGAGGTGGCGGCCAAGGCCAGCCGGGCCATGCCGCGCGCCTTCGGGGGGTTCCCGGTCCGCGGGCTGGCCGCCGACATGGCACAGGCGGCGCCGGCCTCTGCCGCCCCGCCGCCGGCCCGGATCGAGGCCGCCACGGCCGAGGAGGAGGCGACGCAGATCGCCTTCACCGCGCCCGGCACGGTCGATGTCGCGGCCGGGCAGAGCCTCGTGCTGCCGCTGGTTGACCGCGAACTGCCGGCGCGCCGCGTCGACCTCTACCAGCCGTCGGTCGATGCGCGCCATCCGCTGGCGGCGATTGAGCTGACCAACGCGAGCGGCACCGGCCTGCCGCCCGGCGTGCTGACGCTCTATCAGCTGAACCCCAAAGCGGGCGCGCTTTATCTCGGCGACGCCCGGCTGGCGGCGCTGCCGGCCAGCGACAAGCGCCTCCTCAGCTATGCCGTCGACGGCAAGGTGACGATCGACGCGACGACCGGCGAGCGCCGCCCGATCGTCAAGGCGACGGTCGCCGACGGGCTCATGCGCATCAGCCGGGTGATCCGCTGGACCACCGATTATCGCGTCAAGGCCACCGGCCCGGCGGCGTCGCATCTGTTGATCGAGCAGCCGCGCCGTGCCGGCGCCAGCTTGACCATGCCCGATCCGAAGACCGTCGAGCTGACCGCCGGGGCCTATCGCCTGCCGCTGGCGCTGGCCGCCGGCGGCCAGGAACGCCTCAGCGTCGTCGAGGAGCAGCCGGTCGAGGAGACGATCCAGCTCCTCGATATCGACGACAACCGGCTCGGCGCGTTGGTCTCGTCCAGCGAACTCGACCCCAAGGTGCGTCAGGCCCTCGGCGCCCTGGCATCGCACCGGCAGGCGGTCGGACGACAGCGCGCCGCGCTGGCGCGGCATCAGGCCGAGCGCACCCGGCTGGTCGAGGACGAGACAAGGCTGCGCAACAATCTCGCGGTGCTGGGCGGCGATCCCGTGCTGCACAAGCGCATGCTCGACAAGTTCAACGCGACCGAAACCGCGATCGACACCGTCACCGCCGCGATCGCCAGCACCTCGGAGGCGCTCGCCGCCGCCCAGCGCGACCTCGCCTCCTATGTCGCCGGGCTGACGCTGTGAGGGGTGCGCGGCGACAGCCCGCGGAAATTCGGCTAGAATCGCTCGGGAGAGGAGCAAATTCCATGCGCTATACCGTGGTCCTCGAACGCGAAGCCGATGGCGGCTACGTCGTTGTCGTGCCGGCACTGGCGGGCTGTGTCAGCCAGGGCGACACCCGCGCCGAAGCCCTGGCCAACATCCGCGAAGCTATCGAGCTGTATCTCGCAGATTGCCGTGATGCGGGCGACCCGGTCCCGACCGAGGCGGGGAAAGAGTTTGTCGAGGTAGAGGCGGCATAGCGGCGACGCTTGTGCCGACGCTGCCCATCGACCTGTCCGGCCGCCAGGTTCGTGCCGCCCTCGAGCACGCCGGCTTTGGCTTTCGGCGGCAGAAGGGCAGCCACATGATCCTCCGCCGTGACGATCCCTTGCCCGCGTTGTTGTGCCGGACCACCGGCAAATCCGAGCCGGTACCCTGCATCGGATCATCGCCGACGCGGGGTTGGCCATCGACGAATCCCGGCGGGCTTCTCGGCCGCTGAAGCAACGGTCGCGGCGACGCACTCAGCGCTTGGGCAAGGCGTCGGCGGGCGGCAGCGGGCTGAAATTGAGCGGGCTGTCGCGCTCGATATGGGCCCGGCTCGGCAGCTCTGCGGCATCCCAGCCGCCGCCCAGCGCCTGGATCAGCGCGGCGCTGGCCACCAGCCGGCTCTGCTCGATGCTGAGCGCCGCCTCGGCGTTGGCGAGCGCCGTCGTCTGGGCGACGATGACGCTGGTATAGGCGACGGTACCGGCCTTGTACTGGTTGAGGATGATCTGCTCGGCCTGCCGCGAGGCCGCGACCGCGCTGCCCTCGGCGGCGGCCTGTGCCGCCAGAATGCGCAGCGCGGCGAGCTCGTCTTCGACCTGCTGGAAACCGGTCAGCACGCTCTGCCGGTAGGTGGCGACGGCCTCGTCGTATGCGGCGCGCGCCGCCTCGACCTGGGCGTGGCGGGCACCGGCATCGAACACGGTCTCGGCGAGGTTGGCGCCGAACGACCATACCAGGCTCGATGCCGACAACAGCTTGGCGAGCGTCGCCGCCGCCGTGCCGGCATCGCCCGACAGCGTGACGTCCGGGAAGAAGGCCGTCTCGGCGACCCCGATGGCGGCGTTGGCTTGGGCCATGCGGCGCTCCGCCGCGGCGATGTCGGGCCGCCGCTGCAACAATGTCGAGGGCAGCCCGGCCGGGATGTCGGGCAGCGGCGGCACGGCGGCGACGGGGGCGATCGTCAGCTCGGCCGGCGGCTTGCCGATCAGCACCGCGATCGCGTGTTCGAGCTGGGCGCGCATCACGCCGACGGCGATCGCCTGGGCGCGGGTGCTGTCGAGCTGGGTCTGTGCCTGCGCCACGTCGGAGGCCGCGGCGGTGCCGGCCTTGTACTGGTTGCCGGCGATCCGCAGCGCGTTGGCGTAGGCCGTGGCTGCCTCTTCCAGCAGCCGCTTCAGCTGATCGGCGACGCGCAGCTGCAGGTAATCGGTGGCAAGCTGGCCTTGGGCGGCAAGCCGCGCCGCCGCGAGGTCGCCGGCGCTGGCCTCGGCGCCGGCAAGGTTGCCCGCGACGGTGCGCCCGACCTTGCCCCACAGATCGGGCACCCAGCTCGCCGAGGCGGTCGGGCTGAAGAAACTGGAAATCCGGCCGGCCGTGCGCGAGCGATCGGCCGTCGCGTTGATCTGGGCGGTCGGGAAAAACCCGGCGCGCGCCTGGGCGACGATCGCCTCGGCCTGGCGGAAGGCGGCAGCGGCGGCTTTGAGGGTCTGGTTCGAAATGTCGATCTGCCGCTCGAGCCGATCGAGCATGGGGTCGCGATAGACCGACCACCAGGCGCCGCGGTCGATCGCGTCTTCCGGCCGTGCCGGCCGCCAGCCGGCCGCCGTCCCGGCCTCCTTGTAGGCGGCCGGGACGACTGCCGCCGGCCGCTGGTAATCGGGGCCGATCGTGCAGGCGGCGAGCGCCAATAGCGCCGTCATCGCGGCGACGGCCGGGAGCCACCCCGACCCGCGGGGCTTGCCGCCCGCGGTCATTCGGCGGGCTCGGCGAGGCGGCCGCGCGGCGGCGGCCGCGAGCCGGTGCGGCGGCGCACCCAGTGTCCCAGGCGATCGAGATAAAGATAGATGACCGGCGTCGTGTAGAGCGTCAGCGCCTGGCTGACCAACAGCCCGCCGACGATCGAGATACCGAGCGGGCGACGCAACTCGGCGCCCTCGCCAAAGCCGATCGCCAGCGGCAGAGCGCCGAACATCGCCGCCAATGTCGTCATCATGATCGGGCGAAAGCGCAACACCGCCGCCTTGTAGATCGCGTCGCGCGAACTCAGTCCCTCGCTGCGCTCGGCGCCGATCGCGAAGTCGATCATCATGATCGCGTTCTTCTTGACGATGCCGATCAAGAGGATGACGCCGATCAGCGCGATGATGCTGAATTCGGTGTTGCACAGCATCAGCCCCAGCACCGCGCCGACCCCGGCCGACGGCAACGTCGAGAGGATCGTGATCGGGTGGATGTAGCTCTCGTAGAGCACGCCCAGGACGATGTAGACCGTGAGCAGCGCGGCGCCGAGCAGGAACAGTTCGTCGACCACGGTTTGCTGAAACACCTTTGCCGTGCCGGCAAAGCCGGCGTGGATCGTCGCCGGCACATGCAGTTGCGCGACGGCATCCTCGACTGCCTGCTCGGCCTGGCCGAGCGAGACGCCCGGCTTCAGGTTGAACGAAATCGTGCTCGCGACAAACAGCCCCTGGTGACCGATCGCCAGCGGCGTGCTGCCCGTGTGGTAGCGCGCCACCGCCGCCAGCGGGACCATGGTTTCGCTGGCGGTGCTGACCGCGGCGCCGGTCGAGGTGGCGCTGTGCCCGGTATTGGCCAGCGCGTTGTTCGCCTGATTGCGCGCGGTATCGGCGGCGACCTGGGCGGCCGTGCTGGCCGTTTTCGTGCCGGCCACCGTGCCGGCCAGCGCGTTGCTCGACTTGCTGCCGGTGACCGGGCCGCCGGCGGTGCTGATATAGAGCTCTTTCAGCGTGTCCGGGCTCTGCCAGTATTGCGGCGCCACCTCCATCACGACGTGATACTGGTTGCGCGGCGTGTAGATCACCGAGACTTGGCGCTGCCCGAAGGCGTCGTAGAGGGTGTTGTCGATCTGCGAGACGGCGAGGCCCAGCCGCGCCGCGGTCGGCCGATCGATCACCAGATCGGTTTCGAGCCCCTTCTGTTGCTGGTCGGAATTGACATCGGTCAGCTGCGGCAGTTTTTCGAGTGCGGCGGTGACCTTCGGCGCCCACTGGTCGAGCTGCGTCAGGTCGTCGCCCTGCAGCGTGTACTGGTACATGGCGTTGCTCTGCCGGCCCGTGGTGGCCCTGAGGTCCTGCACTGGGACGAGGAACAGCCGTGCGCCGGCGACCCGCCCCAGCTTGCCGCGCAACCGGCCGATCACCTGGAGGACCGACTGGTTGCGCTGCGACAGCGGCTTCAGCGCGATGAACACAAAGCCGGAATTGGTCTGCCCGCCGCCGGTGAAGCCGACGACGCTGGCGACCGCCGGGTCACGGCGGATGATGTTGATGAACTGCTTCAGCTTTTGGCTCATCAGCTGGAACGAGATGCTCTGATCGGCCTGGATGCCGCCGATCATGCGGCCGGTGTCCTGCAACGGGAAAAAATCCTTCGGTATCAGGAAAAGCAGATAGACGTTGAGGGCCACCGTCAGGATCAGGATCAGCAGCACGAAGCCCGGCCAGCGCAGGGCTTCGGCCAGGGTGCGCTCGTAAAAGCCCAGCGTTGCCGCGAACGCCCGCTCGCTCGCGACATGCCAGCGCGGCGGGTGGCGCCGCGGCCGCTGCATTGCGATATGGGCGCACATCATCGGCGTCGTGGTCAGCGATACCGCAAGCGAGATCACGATCGCAATCGACAGGGTCACCGCGAACTCACGGAACAGCCGGCCGACCAGCCCGCCCATGAACAGGATCGGCACGAACACCGCGATCAGCGACAGGCTCATCGACAGCACCGTGAACCCGACCTCGCTGGCACCGAGCAATGCCGCCTCGCGGCGCGCCATGCCCGCCTCGACGTGGCGGGTGAAGTTTTCCAGCACGACGATCGCGTCATCGACGACGAACCCGGTCGACACGGTCAGCGCCATCAGCGACAGATTGTCGAGGCTGTAATCCAACAGGTACATCACGCCGAACGTGCCGATCAGCGACACCGGCACCGCGACGCTCGGGATCAGCGTCGCGCGCACATTGCGCAGGAATACGAACACCACAAGGATGACGAGAGCGATCGCGATCACCAGCGTCACCTCGACATCGTGCACCGAGGCGCGAATCGTCGTGCTGCGGTCCATCGCGACGGCGACGTCGATGTCGTTCGGCAGCGAGGCCCGCAATTGCGGCATCTCGGCGGAGATCCGATCGATCGTGTCGATGATGTTGCCGCCGGGCTGAATATAGAGGATCACCAGCACCGCCGGCTTGCCGTTGGCGAGCCCGGCGTTGCGCAGATTTTCCGGACCGTCCTCGACCGTCGCAACATCGCTCAGCCGCACCGGCGCGCCGTGGCGATAGGCGATGATCAGCGGCCGGTAATCCGCCGCAGTGGTGGCCTGGTCGTTGGTGTAGAGCTGATAGCGCCGGTCGCCGGCCTCGATCGCGCCTTTCGGGCTGTGGGCGTTGGCCGAGGCGAGTGCGGCGCGCACGTCCTCGAGGCCGATGCCGAACTTGAACAGCGGCAGCGGGTTGAGTTCGACCCGCACCGCCGGCGCGGCGCTGCCGCCGATTGTCACCTGCCCGACGCCAGCGATCTGCGACAGCGCCGGCTCGAGGATCGTCGAGGCGGCATCATACATCTGACCGCGCGTCTCGGTGTCCGAGGTCAGCGACAGGATCAGGATCGGCGCATCGGCAGGGTTGACCTTGTGATAGGTCGGGTTGGATCGCAGGCTCGTCGGCAGGTCGGTCCGCGCCGCGTTGATCGCTGCCTGCACGTCGCGCGCGGCGCCGTCGATATTGCGGTCGAGGCCGAATTGCAGCGTGATCCGGGTCGAGCCGACGGTGCTCGACGAGGTCATCTCGGTGACGTCGGCGATCACCCCGAGATGGCGTTCGAGCGGCGTCGCCACGGTGGTCGCCATGACCTCGGGGCTGGCGCCCGGCATTCGGGCGCTGACCGAGATCGTCGGAAAATCGATCTGCGGCAGCGGCGCCACCGGCAATTTGGCAAAGGCGAACAGCCCGGCCAGCGCGAGGCCGATGGTCAGCAGCGTGGTCGCCACCGGCCGCTTGATAAACGGGGTCGACAGGCTCATCGCGCGCTCACGGCGCCGGTTCCTCGGCGTTGAACAGCCCGCCGAAGCGGCGGCGGGCGGCGCTGCCCAGGCGGTCGAAGGCGAGATAGATGACCGGCGTCGTGAACAGCGTCAGCGCCTGGCTCAGGATGAGCCCGCCGACGATCGTGACGCCCAGGGGATGGCGCAATTCCGAGCCCGTGCCGCTGCCGAGCATCAGCGGCAGGGCGCCAAAGATCGCCGCGAACGTCGTCATCATGATCGGCCGGAAACGCAGCAGCGAGGCGCGATAGATCGCCTCGCGCGCCGGCTTGCCCTCGTCGCGCTGCGCCTCGAGCGCGAAATCGACCATCATGATGCCGTTCTTTTTGACGATGCCGATCAAGAGGATGATGCCGATGATCGCGATGATGCTGAGATCGCTGCCGTCGAGCATCAGCGCGACCAGCGCGCCGAGCCCGGCCGACGGCAGCGTCGAGAGGATCGTCAGCGGGTGGATGTAGCTCTCGTAGAGCACGCCCAGGACGATGTAGACCGTGACGATCGCCGCGGCGATCAGCAGAAGCTCGTTGCCGAGCGCTGCCTGGAAGGCCAGCGCGGCGCCCTGAAAACGGGTGATCATGCTGGCCGGCAGGCCGATCTCGACCTCCGCCTGGCGGATCGCATCGACCGCCGCGCCAAGCGAGGCGCCCGGGGCGAGGTTGAACGAGATCGTCGTCGAGGGGAACTGGCCGATATGGCTGATCGCCATCGGCGCCGTCTGCTCGACGACCCGCGCGATCGCCGATAGCGGCACCTCGCCGTTGGTCGCGGTCGAGGACGGCAGGTAGATCGAGCCGAGCGAGGCCAGCGACTTCTGCAGATTGGGATCGGCTTCGAGGATGACGCGGTACTGGTTCGACTGCGTGAAGATCGTCGAAACGATGCGCTGCCCGAACGAATCGTAGAGCGCGTTGTCGATCGTCGCCGGGGTGATGCCAAAGCGCGCCGCGGTCGCCCGGTCGATCTCGACATAGGCCGACAGCCCGTTTTCGGCGTAGCTCGTCCCGACATCGGCCAGCACCGGGATCTGCCGCAGGCGCTGCAGCAGACGCGGCACCCAGGTCGCGAACTCGGCGGCATTGGCGTCTTCGAGGGCGAACTGGTACTGGCTGCGGCTGACCGTCGCATCGATCGTCAGATCCTGCACCGGCTGCATGTAGAGGGTGATGCCGGTGACCCCGGCGATCTCGCCTTCGAGGCGGCGGATGATGTCGCTGGCGCTCAGGGCGCGCTCGTCGCGCGGCTTCAAATTGATCAGCATGCGGCCGCTGTTGAGTGTCGTGTTGGTGCCGTCGACGCCGATAAACGACGACAGGCTGACGACGTCGGGGTCCTTGAGGATGGCGGCGGCCAGCGCTTCCTGGCGCTCGGCCATTGCCGCGAACGACACCGACGGCGCCGCCTCCGAGATGCCCTGAATGAGGCCGGTATCCTGCACCGGGAAAAACCCTTTCGGGATCACGACATAGGCGTAGACGGTCAGGGCCAATGTCGCGACCGCGACCAGGAGGGTCAGCCGCTCGTGGTCGATCACCCAAGACAGCAGCCGGGCGTATTGCGCGACCAGCGCATCGAACCCTTGCTGGCTGCGGCGTGCGATCGCCGACATCTGGTCGGGGCGCCGTGGACGCAGCAGCTTGGCGCACATCATCGGCACCAGGGTCAGCGACACCACCGCCGACAACATGATCGTCACCGCCAGCGTGATCGCGAATTCGCGGAACAACCTTCCGACCACGTCGGGCATGAACAACAGCGGGATCAGCACCGCGATCAGCGACACGGTCAGCGAGATGATCGTGAAGCCGATCTGCTGCGAGCCGCGCAACGCCGCGCGCAGCGGTGGCTCGCCCGCCTCGATGTAGCGCGAGATATTCTCGATCATGACGATCGCGTCGTCGACGACGAAGCCAGTCGCGATCGTCATCGCCATCAAGGACAGATTGTTGAGGCTGAACCCGGCGAGATACATGACCGCCAGCGTGCCGACCAGCGACAGCGGCACCGAGAGGCTCGGGATCACCGTTGCCGCAGCGCTGCGCAGGAACAGGAAGATCACCAGCACGACCAGCACGACGGCGAGGCCGAGCTCGAATTCGACATCGGCGACCGAGGCGCGGATCGTCGTCGTGCGATCGGTCAGCACCGTGACGTCGACCGCCGCCGGCAGCGCCGCCTTGAGCTGCGGCAGCAGCGCCAGGATGCGGTCGACGACCTCGATGACATTGGCGCCGGGCTGGCGCTGGATGTTGAGGATGACCGCCGGGGTGGTGTTCATCCAGCCGGCGAGCGTCGTGTTCTCGGCCTCGTCGCGGGCCGTCGCGACGTCGGAAAGGTGTACCGGAGCGCCGTTGCGGTAGGCGACCACGAGCTTGTCATATTGGGCGGCGCTGCTCAGCTGGTCGTTGGCGTTGATCGTGTATTGCCGGGCCGGCCCGTCGAAATTGCCCTTGGGCGTATGCACGTTGGCGTTGCCGATCGTCGTGCGCAGATCGTCGATGTTGAGGCCATAGGCGGCGAGCTGGCGCAGATTGGCCTGGATGCGCACCGCCGGGCGATTGCCGCCGCTGATGCTGACGAGGCCGACCCCGGTGAGCTGTGAGATCTTCTGGGCAAGGCGGGTGTCCGCGAAGTCTTCGACTTGCGTCAGCGGCATGGTTTTCGAGGTCAGCGCCAGGATCAGGATCGGCGCATCGGCCGGGTTGACCTTGGCGTAGATCGGCGGCGCCGGCAGGTCGGAGGGCAACAGATTGCCGGCCGCGTTGATCGCCGCCTGAACCTCCTGCTCGGCGATGTCGAGGCTCAGATCGAGGCTGAACTGCAGGGTGATCAGCGACGAGCCGGCCGAACTGACCGACGACATCTGGTTGAGACCCGGCATCTGCCCGAGCTGAACCTCGAGGGGCGAGGTCACCGAGGAGGTCATCACATCGGGGCTGGCGCCGGGGTACAGCGTCACCACCTGGATCGTCGGATAATCGACCTCGGGCAGGGCCGAGAGCGGCAGAAACCGGTACGCGGCGATGCCGACGAGCATGATCGCTGCCATCAGCAGCGAGGTCGCCACCGGCCGCAGGATAAAGATCCGCGACGGGTTCACGCGCGCCGCCCAGCGCTACCCGTCATTGCGGGGCGCCGCGCCCGCCGCCCTGGTGGCGCCCGTTGCCGGGCGGTGCTTTGGTTGCCGAGCCAGGCGCCGAGGGCGTCGGGCCGGCTGCGGCGAGCCGCACCTTGGCGCCGTCCTTCAGCCGGTCGGCGCCGTCGGTGACGACGCGTTCGCCCGGCTGCAGGCCCTTGAGGACCGCGACATTCTGGCTATCGCCGGCGCCCAGCGTCACCGGCTCGGCCTTGACCGTGTTGCCCGGCATGACGGCGTAGACGAAGGTCCCGGACGTACCGCGCTGGATCGCCGTGAGCGGCACGATATCGGCGCCCCGCAGCGTGTTGACCAACAGGCGGATGTTGACGAACTGGTTGGGAAACAGGATCTGCTGGGGATTATTGAAGATGGCGCGCAGTTTGACGGTGCCGGTCGAGGTGTCGATCTGGTTGTCGACGGTTTCGAGCATGCCGCTATCGAGCTTGACCGTGCCGGTGCGGTCGTAGGCGGTCGCCGGCAGCTTGACGCCGGCGTGCAGGCGCGGCAGCACCTGGCGCAGATCGTCTTCCGGCAAGGTGAAGATCACCGAGATCGGCTGGATCTGGGTGATCACGACGAGGCCGTTCGGGTCGCTCGTCTGCACGTAGTTGCCGGCATCGACCTGGCGCAGCCCGACCCGCCCGCCGATCGGCGCGACGATGTGGCAATAGATGAGGTTGAGCTTCTGGGTGTCGACCTGCGCCCTATCGGCCTGGACGGTGCCGCGATCCTGCTGGACCAGGGCGGCCTGGGTGTCCGCGGTCTGCCGCGCGATCGAATTCTGCGCCACCAGCGTCTTGTAGCGCACCAGGTCACGCTCGGCGTTCTTCAGCAAGGCCTGGTCCTTGGCCAACTGACCCTCGGCCTGCTCGAGCGCGACCTGATACGGGCGCGGATCGATCTGGGCGAGAAAATCGCCCTTCTTGACGACCTGCCCCTCGGTGAACGCGATCTGGGTCAGCTGGCCGTTGATCTGGGTCTTGACCGTAACGGTGCCGAGCGGCGTCACCGTGCCGAGCGCGTTGAGCACGATCGGCATGTCGCCTCGCTCGACCGTCGCCGTCCCGACCGGCATCGGCCCCGACGATTGGAAGCGCCTGGGATTGGCCGTCTGGTTGCCGGCGCGCAGGATCAGCCAGATCGCCAGCCCGGCGACGGCGACCAGCACGAGCAGCAGCCACAGGGCGCTGCGCCGCGCCGAACCGGCCGCGTGCGGCAGCGGCGCGGCCTGCGCCGGCCTTTGCTCATCCGGCGCGCGCGCGTCGGGCGATGTTGGGAAGGGCAGGGGTGGTTGATCGTCCATTGCTGCCTAGCCGCCCGGGCGCGGCGCCATGACGCCGCCGGCTGCCGACGCCCGGCGACGGCCCGCGCCCGCCCGCAGCGATTTCGCGCGTGTCATTGTCCTCGTCATGCCGAGAGTTTACGGCGCGCGGCGTGCAACCCTCCCCGCCGCGCCGCCTGACCCCGCCTCAATCGCACACGCTAGCAGATCGGCCGTGCCGCCGCGAGCCGGCGCTTCGGGTTTGCCGGGCGCCGACAAACCGCTTCCGTCGGCCCGGCGCATCGTTTCAAATGGCCACCCCGAAACGATGGCGCGCTGGCGGTGATGACGACAAACCTTCCCCCGATGAGCGGCGGCCAGCTGGTGGTGGCGGCATTGCAGGCGCATGGCGTCCGGATGGCGTTCAGCGTCGCCGGTGAGAGCTATCTCGAAGTGCTCGACGCGCTGTTCGACGCCCCCGAAATCCGCCTCGTCACCTGCCGCCAGGAAGGCGGTGCGGCGTTCATGGCGGAAGCCTACGGCAAGCTGACCGGAACGCCCGGCGTGCTCTTGGTGACGCGCGGCCCCGGCGCCTGCAACGCCTCGGTCGGGGTGCATACCGCCTTTCAGGATTCGACCCCGATGGTCGTGCTGGTCGGCCAGGTGGCGCGCCAACAGATCGACCGCGAGGCCTTCCAGGAGGTCGATTTCCGCAAGATGTATGCGCCGCTTGCCAAATGGGTGACGCAGATCGACCTGGCCGAGCGCATCCCAGAGCTGCTGAACCAGGCGTTTCAGGTGGCGAGCTCGGGTCGGCCCGGCCCGGTCGTCGTCGCCTTGCCCGAGGACATGCTGCGCGACCGCCGCGCCGCCGCGACGATCGGTCCCTACCGCGCGGTGCATGCCCATCCCGGTGCTGCCGACCTCGCCGAATTACGCCGCATCGTCGCCGCCGCCGAGCGGCCGATCATGCTGGTCGGCGGCGGCGGCTGGAGCGATGCCGCCTGCGCCGACATCGCCCGCTTTGCCGCGGCCAACGATCTGCCGGTGTGCTGCTCATTCCGCCGCCAGGACATCGTCGACAACCGGCTGGCGTGTTTTGTCGGCGATCTGGGCACCGGTGCCGCCCCGACGCTGGTCGAGCGCTTCAAGGCGGCCGATCTGGTGCTGGCGGTCGGCGCGCGGATCGGCGAGATCACTTCGCAATCCTATACGCTGCTCGGCGTCCCCGACCCCGGCAAGGTGCTGATCCACGTCCATCCCGCCGCCGAGGAATTGGGCCGCGTCTTCCGCCCGGATCTGGCGATCCAGTCGGGCATGGCGGAATTCGCCGCCGCGGCGGCCGCGCTCGAACCGATTGCGGCGCCGCGCTGGCAGGCGTGGCGCGCGGCGGCTCGGGCGGAATACGAGGCGGGGCTCGCGCCGTCGCGCTTCGAGCCGGCCCCGGCGCTCGATCTCGGCCGGATCATGACCTGGTTGCGCGAACAGCTGCCGGACGACGCGATCGTCACTTCGGACGCCGGCAATTTCAGCGGCTGGCCCAACCGCTTTCTGCAATATCGCCGGCCCGGCCGGCAGCTCGGACCGACCAGCGGCGCGATGGGCTATGGCGTCCCCGCCGCGGTCGCCGCCAAGCTCGTCCATCCCGAGCGGATCGTCGTCGGCTTCTGCGGCGACGGCGGCTTCATGATGACCGGTCAGGAGATGATGACCGCGCTCGCCGAGGGCGTGGGGCCGGTCATCCTCGTCTTCAACAACGCGATGTACGGCACGATCCGCATGCATCAGGAGCGCCGCTTTCCCGGAAGGGTCGTCGGCACCGCGCTCAAGAACCCCGATTTCGCCGCGCTCGCCGCCGCCTACGGCGCCTTTGGCGCAAGCGTCAGCCGCACCGAGGAGTTCGCGCCCGCCTTCGCGGCTGCGATTGCCTCGCGCCGCGCCGCGATCATCGAATTGCGGATCGATCCGGACATCATCACGACGCGGACGACGCTGTCGGCCCTGCGCCGCCAGGCCGAAGCGGCGAGGGCCTCGTAATGGTTCGGCTGTCGCGGCAGGACTGGCGGGCTCGGCGCTATGCCGAGACGGCGAATTTTGTGCCGACGCTCGGCGCCCCGGTGCTCGAACTGCTTGCCCCGCTTCCGGGCGAGCGAATTCTCGACCTCGGCTGCGGCGACGGTGCCCTGACCGAGAAGCTCGCGGCCGCCGGCGCCGAGGTGGTGGCGGTGGACGCCGCCCCCGACATGGTCGCCGCGGCGCGGGCGAAAGGGATCGACGCGCGGGTCATGCCCGGCCAGAGCCTCGTCTTCGCGCAGGAGTTCGACGCCGTGTTTTCAAACGCGGCGCTGCATTGGATGCACCCGCCCGAGGCAGTGCTCGCGGGGGTGCGCCGCGCGCTGAAGCCGGGCGGCCGATTCGTCGCCGAGATGGGCGGCCACAACAACACCGCGGCGATACTCGTCGCCGCGGCCGCCGTGCTGGCCCGCCGTGGGCTCGACGCTTATCGCCTGAGCCCCTGGTATTTTCCCTCGGCCGCGGCCTATCGCGCCAAGCTCGAAGCGGCCGGGTTCACCGTCAGCCAGATCGCCATCCACCCGCGCCCGACCGTGCTGGCGGCCGGCCTCGAGGCTTGGCTCGACAATTTCTTTGATGATTTTTTCGCGCCGCTGCCGCACGCCGACCGCGGCGCCGCACGCAACGAAATGATCGACCTGCTGCGGCCGGTGCTGGTGGACGAAACCGGCACCTGGATCGCGGACTATGTCAGGTTGCGGTTTCGCGCGGTGCTCCCGGGCGACTGACGCGCGCTCCGGACGGGGCGGCCTCGTCTTCCGCCGATTGCCGCAGATGCCACAACAGAGAGCGCTGTTCGAGGCGGCCGGCGCGGCGATGCCGCTGCAACGCCATGCCGAGATGGTTGGGCCGGACCTGCATGTCGAACTCGCGGGCGAGGTAGGCCCGGACATCGGCAACGGAGATGCCGTCGGCATGCGCCGCGACGGCGCGCAGGCTCGCATCGCCCAGTGACAAGGATGCCGCTTTTGCGGCCGGCGTGGCCCGCGGCGCCGCAGCGCGACGGCCGGTCCGCGATCTGGCCTGGGCGAGACGCGTCAGCACCCTCTCGGCGGCTTCCAGCTCGGCGAGCTGCTCCGCCAGCTGGCCGCGCTCGCCATCGAGCCGCGCCAGTCGCTCGACGAGCCGCTGCCGTTCTTGTGCGATATCGTCGAGGGCGGCCATCTTCATTCCCCTCTGTCGCTTGGCGTTCGCAGTCAAACGCCTATGCTATTCCGGATAGGGCAAGTGCGGCCGGAAGACAATGCCAAGATACGACCTCGCGGCATGATTTTGCGTGCCCGGCGGATGCACACCGCCGCGCGATGCGCTATGCTTCGCAGCACAGGGCGGCTTGGCGGCCGCGAACCGAGGAGGAGACGGCCATGGATACGATCGAACAATTGCGGGGCAGCGAATCGAGGCTGTTGCATGAGCTGCCGCTTCGCCTGCACCACAATGCCTATGTCGTCAAGGACCACGAGGCCAACCGCCGCTTTCTCGAAGACCTGCTCGGCATCCCGCTGGTCGCGACCTGGTGCGAGCGGACCTACCGCGCTGATCTCGGCCGCGACGTCGATTTCTGTCACACCTTTTTCGGTCTTGCGGACGGCGGTGCGCTCGCCTTCTTCCAGTTCGCCGACCCGGAAATGTACGAACTGACGCAGGCGAAGGAGCCGCCCAAGGTCGGCAGCCACTACCACATCGCGCTGAAGGCGAGCGAGCAGACCTATGACGAGCTGAAGGCCCGGCTCAATGCCGCGGGCGAGAAGTTCCGCGAGACCGATCACGGCTATTGCAAATCGATCTACACCACCTCGCCCGACGGCATGATCCTCGAATTCACCTGCGACCCGCCCGACGTCGCCGAGATCGACGCGCTGCGCCGCGCCGATGCACACAGCGAACTGGTGCGCTGGCTCGGCGGCGACCGCCACGTCAACAACCAGCTGCGCCACCGCGAGGGCTGAAGCGCCAGAACCGGCACCCTATTGGCGTCATGACCGGGCGATAAGCCCGGCCACGACGATCTTTTCGGAGGAACGCATGAAAATCGGGTTCATCGGGCTCGGCATGATGGGCAAGGGCATGGCAGCCAATCTGCAGAAGGCCGGCCACCAGCTGATCGTCCACGATCTGCGCCGTGCCGCCGCCGAACCCTACCTGGCGAAGGGCGCGGTGTGGGCCGACAGCCCCAAGGCGCTCGCCGAGCAGAGCGAGGCGGTCTTCACCTCGCTGCCGGTCCCGGCCGATGTCGAGGCGGTGGCGCTCGGCCCCAACGGCCTCATCGAGGGCATGAAACCCGACACCGCGTTTTTCGACATGTCGACCAATTCGGTGGCGATGGTGCGCAAGATCAACGCCGCGTTCGCCGAGAAGAACCTCTACATGCTTGATTCGCCCGTGAGTGGCGGCCCCGGCGGCGCCGCCAGCGGCAAGATGGCGATCTGGGTCGGCGGCGACGAGCAGCAGTTCAACCGCCACAAGCGCGTGCTCGATGCGATGGGCGACCAGGCGCGCTATATCGGCCCGATCGGCGCCGGCACGATCGCCAAGCTGGTGCACAACTGCACCAGCGCCGTGGTCGGCGTCGCGCTCGCCGAAGTCATGACGATGGGCATCAAGGCCGGGGTCGATCCGCTCGAATTGTGGGAAGCGGTGCGGCAGGGCGCGACCGGGCGGCAGCGCACCTTCGACCGCCTCGGCAAGTTCCTCTCCAGCAGCTACGACCCGGCCGATTTCGCGCTGCGCCTGTTGCACAAGGACGTGTCGCTGGCCGTCGGGCTCGGCAAGGAGGTGGCGGTGCCGATGCGCCTCGCCAATCTCGCGCTCGAGGAATTGACCGAGGCGATGAACCGCGGCTGGGGCCAGCGCGACAGCCGGGTCGGCGGGCTGCTGCAGGTCGAGCGCTCGGGCCTCGAGCCGCTCAAGGTCGACCCGGCCAAGATCCAGGCGGTACTCGACGCCGACCAGAAATAGGGTCTTGCGGGATGACGGCGAGCTTCCCGCCCGAGCGGCTCGCCGTCGCGACATTGCGCGAGCGGCCGGAGCTGCGGGCGCCATTGTTTGCTGCCGAATTCGCCGCGGCGGTGCCGGAATTCCTCCGGCACGACCCGGTCGCGGCGCTCTATTACGCGGACAGCGCGCTCGACCGCTATGGCGATTTCGTCCTCGCGGCGGTCGACCGCGAGATGCCCGACCGGGCGATCGCGCGCGCCGTCAGCGTGCCGTTTGCGTTCCGCGACGCCACCTCCGGTCGCAAGGATCTACCGCTCGGCGGCTGGGACGCGGTGATCCGTTGGGCCGACGCCGACTGGCGCGCGGCCCGCCGGCCGACCGTCGTCAGCGCGCTGGAGATCATCGTGCTGCCGCCCTATCGCGGGCGCGGCATCGCGCAGCTGATGCTCGAGGCGCTGGTCGCCAATACCTGGGACAAGGGCTTTGCCGATCTCTACGCGCCGTTGCGGCCGAGCGACAAGCACCGCGAGCCGCTGGTGCCGTTCGCCGATTATGTGGCGCGCCGGCGCGACGACGGGTTGCCGCACGATTCCTGGTTGCGCACGCATGTCCGCGCCGGCGGACGGGTCGTCGGGATTGCGCCGACCAGCATGGTGATCGCCGGCACGCTCGCCGAATGGTCAAGCTGGACCGGCATGGAGTTCACGCAGAGCGGCGAGATCGTCGTGCCCGGTGCGCTGTCGCCGGTCCATGTCTCGTGCGAACAGGACCACGCCGTCTATGTCGAGCCCAACCTTTGGGTGCATCACCGCGTTTGACGAGGAGCCAATGACCGCCACCGCTCTCGCCCCCTACCGGGTCGCCGCCTTCAACACGGCGCACGATTCGGAAAACAAGATCCACGACGACGCCACCGCGCGCCGCTTTGGCTTTGGCGGCGGCCTTGTGCCGGGGGTCGATGTGTACGGCTACATGAGCCATCTGCCGGTCATGCGCTGGGGCCGCGCCTGGCTCGAGCGCGGCACCGCCGAGTGCCGGTTTTTCAAGCCGGTCTATGACGGCGACAGCGCGACCGTCACCGCGCGCGAGGCGGAGGGCGGGCTCGACATCACGGTCGAAAGCCGCGGCGAGACTTGTGCCACCGGTCATGCCGCGCTGCCGGATGGGCGCGCGCCGGCGCCGGCGCTCGACGAGTTCCGCGCGGCTCCGCAGCGCGCCCAGCGTCCGCCGGCCGACGAAGCCTCGCTCGCCATCGACACCTGGCTCGGCCTCGACCCCTACCAGATTACCCCGGAGATGGCGGCGCGCTACCTTGCCGACGCGCACGAGCGCGCGACGATCTATGCCGAAGAGGGTCTGGTGCACCCGCGCGACATCCTGCGCAGCGGCAATTTCGTGCTGAGCCGCAATGTCGTGCTCGGCCCGTGGATCCATACCGGCAGCCGGATCCAGAATTTTGCGGCGGTCCCGGTCGGCAGCACTCTGTCGGTGCGCGCCCGCATCACCGGCAATTACGAGCGCAAGGGCCACCGCCTGGTCGAGATCGACGCGCTGGTCCTCGCCGACGCGACGCGGCCGGTTGCCCGCATCGCGCATACCGCGATCTATCGCTTGCGGCAGGTTGCCGCGGCGTAGGGTCAGTCGGACGCGGCGGCGCCGGCGCGGTAGCGCCAGGTCTTGCTGTCGGCGACCTGCTCTGCGACGTGGCGCGCTTCCAGCTGGGTCAGCGCATGGCGGATCGAGGTGAATGCGATCTCGACGCCCTTGTCACGCTGAATGGCGCTGCGGATTTCGGCCGGGGGCAGGGCACGCGGCGCATTGGCGTGCAGCACCTCTTCGACGAGCCGCGCGTTGGTGCCGCGCTGCGGTCGCGGGCCCGACGAGCGGCGTGTCCGTTGCGGCGCTGTCGCCGTGCCACGCGGCTGGCGCTGCCGCGCCGGTGCCGCAGCGGCTGGCGGCGCTGCAGAAGCCATTCGGCGCCGCGGCTGGACGGCCATCGGCTCGGCGCCGACCGCCGACTTTGCGACGAACTCGCGGATCGCTTGCATCGCCGCCGCGTACCCCGCCGCGAAGGCCTCGCGGCGGACCGCTTCCACCTGATCCTGCAATTGCGTCAGAGCGGTTCTTGCCATCGCTGAGTCACCTCCCTGAAAAAGGCGCACGACACTAACACATCCGCCACTTTGCCACCAGCTCGCTGTATTACGTCACCCGCTCGCGCGGCGATCGCATTTCGCTGACCAGATCGCGCAGCACCGGCTTCCCCGGCAGCGGTTCCAGCGTTGTCACTGCGGCGGCGCGCAGGCGGGTGGTGCAGGCATAGGCAACCACACCATCGATCGCCATCGTGCACTCCTTGCAGACATTGGCGCTGATGCAGCTATAGCGGATCGCCAGTGACGGATCGCAGTTTGTGCGTATCCAAATGAGCGCGTCGAGCACCGTCGCGCCGTCGTCAAACGGCACCGTGAATTCCTCGTAGCGCGGCGGCGTGTCGCCGCTGCCGCGCCGGATACGCAGCCGGGCATCGGTCGTCATCGCACAAAACCGGCCGCAACCGTGCCGTCGGGCATCAGGCGGACGCGCTGGTGGCATGCCAGGGCAGCATCGGTCTCGGGAAAATCTTCGCGCTGATGCGCGCCGCGGCTTTCTTCGCGCCCGAGCGCGGCTTTTGCGACCGCCTCGGCGGCCGTGAGGCCGGCGCGCAGCTCGAACCAGTCGGCCAGCATCGGGTTGCTGGCGCTGCCCGGCGCGATCGCCAGATCGGGCAGCGCGGCGCCCATCGCCGCGAGGCGGGTGACGGCGTGGGCGAGACCCGCGGCACTGCGCAGCGGCCCGACATGGCTCCACATCAGCGCGCGCAATTCGTCGAGCAACGCTGCCGCGCTAACCTCGCCGCCGCGACCGGCGGCGCGGCCGCGAATGCGCTCGACCGCTGCTGCCGCCCGGCGCCGCTCCCAGGCGGGCGAGCGGGCCGCGGCGTGGGAGGCGGCGAACCGCCCGGCCCGCTCGCCGAACGCCAGCGCCTCTGGGATCGCGTTGCCCGACAACCGGTTGGCGCCGTTGGCGCCGCCGGTCGCCTCGCCCGCGGCAAAGAGACCCGGCACGGTACTCGCCATGCGTTCGTCGACCGCGATGCCGCCCATGTGGTAGTGCGCGATCGGCGCGACCTCGACCGGCATCTGCCCGAGATCGATGCCGTTTTTCGCCAGCCGCTCGATGACCGGTCCGAACGCTGCCGCGAGCGCGGCCGACGGCACATGCGCGAACGACAGATAGACCCCGCCATGCGGCGAGCCGCGTCCGGCGGCGACCTCGTGCTGGATGGCATGGGTCGCAATATCGCGCGGTGTGGTGTAGCCCGCGGTTTCGTCACTGCCGTAATCGGTGAGGAATTCGCGGCCATTGCCGTCGAGCAGACGGCCGCCGAGCTTGTAGCGGAACGGGTCCCACATGATCGGATCCATGCCAACGAGGCGCGGCGCCAAGTGGCCGATCGGGAAGAACTGCACAAACTCCATATCGACCAGCTCGGCGCCGGCGCCCAGCGCCAGCGCATACCCTTCGCCGCCCATATTGGCCGACGCGCTGTTGCGCCGGTAGAGCCGGGTCAGGCCGCCCGTCGCGATGATCACGGCCCGGGCGGCGACCGTCACGGGCTCGCCGGTCGCGGCGTCGAGCGCCACCGCGCCCGCTGCCTCGCCGTCGGCGGTCACGATATCGGTGACGGTCAGGTTGCTGATCCGGCGGATCGCGGCGACATGCCCGATCTGGCGCCGCAGCGTCGCCGCGACGGCCGGGCCGGTGTTGAGAAAATCGACATAGCAGCAGCGCGGCCGCGAATGGCCGGGCGCCGTCACCTGCGCGATATGCCCGTCGGCGCGGCGCGCCCAGCCGACCCGCCATTCCTCCATCTCGCGGATGCGGGCCGGCGCCTCGCGGCACAGCACCGCCGCCAGGCCTTCGTCGCACAGCCCGCGACCGGCGGCGAGCGTGTCATCGAGATGCGCCGTCCAATCGTCGGGGCATTCCTCGCCGAGCGCGGCCGCCACCGTCATCTGGGCCATCACCGTGGCGCCGCCGCGGCCGACCAGGCTCTTGTCGGCGAGCAGCACCCGCTCGGCCCCGGCGCGTGCGGCTGCGAGCGCGGCATACATGCCGGCTCCGCCGGCCCCGACGATCAAGACGTCGCATTCGAGATGGGTCATCGCGCGCCGCGCAACCTCCTGTCGCTCATCGGGCTTGTCTCCTGGCCGGCAATCGCGACGATAGCAGCGGTTGGCAGAGGAGACGAGCCATGGAGATCGCGATCATCGGCGGCGGCATTGTCGGGCTTGGCCTCGCGCTCAACCTGCACCAGCGCGGCCTGACCTGCCGCGTCTACGAGGCGGTTCCCGAGATCCGCGAACTCGGGGTCGGCATCACGCTTCTGCCGCATGCGATGCGCGAACTGGCCCGGCTCGGCTTGCAGGAGAGGCTCGAACCGCTCGGCATCGCGAACCAGGAGAGCTGCTTTTTCAACCGTTTCGGACAGCTCATCTACAAGGAGCCGCGCGGCCGCTTCGCCGGTTACCAGGTGCCCGAACTGGGCATGCATCGCGGCCGGTTGCACCGGGTGCTGTACGAGGCGGCCTGTGAGCGGCTCGGCGCCGACCGTATCCTCACCGATCGCCGCCTCATGCGCCTCGAGCAGGACGACAACGGCGTCAGCCTGCAGTTTCGAGAGACCGGCGGCAGCGGCTTGCAGCCACCGGTCCGGGCCGACATCGCGATCGGCTGCGACGGCGTCAATTCCACCGTGCGCGCGCAATTCTACCCCGACGAAAAACTCGTCTTCACCGGCATCAACACCTGGCGCGGCGTCACCCGTCACGCGCCGATCCTCAGCGGGCGCAGCTATCTGCGGATCGGCTCGATCCGCACTGGCAAGATCGTGATCTACCCGATCATCGACAACATCGACGCAGAAGGAGGCCAGCTGATCAACTGGACCACCGAGATTGCCACCAGTTCGCCCGAGCAGAACGACTGGAACAAGCCCGGCCGGCTCGAGGATTTCCTCCCGATCTATCAATCCTGGCGGTTCGACTGGCTCGACGTGGCCGATCTGATCCGCCGAGCCGACAGCATTTTCGAGTACCCGATGGTCGACAAGGACCCCATCGAGCGCTGGTCATTCGGCCGCGTCAGCCTCGCCGGCGACGCCGCGCATCCGATGTATCCGCGCGGCTCGGGCGGCTCGGCGCAGGGGCTGATTGACGCACGCACGCTGGCCGCCTTGCTGAGCGAACACGCCGACCCGGTCGGTGCCCTGCGCGCCTACCAGGCCGCCCGCGCGCAGCCGGCGGCGCGGGTCGTGCTGACCAACCGGACGGCGCCGCCCGACTTCATCAACATCCGCGTCGAGGAGCTGACCGGCGACCGCCCGTTCGACAATCTCGACGCCTTGATCACGCAAGACGAATTGCGCGCGCTGTCGGATCAATATAAACGCATCGCCGGCTACAGCGTCGAGGACATCGCCGGGGACACCGCTGGCGCTCCGACCCGGGCGGCGAGATGAGATGTGCTGGACGCAACCGCGAGTCGGGGGCAATCTCCGCGCGCCGCGCCGCGGTGCCGCCACCCTGCCAGGATCGGACGCGGGTCGTGCATCCGTCGGCTGGTTTGCTCCCCCGATGCCGCGATCAACCGCCGCGGCATCGGGCAATTCAACGCAGCGGCGCGTCACCGAACTGACGAGTATCCCGTTCCCGCCATGCCAGCACGCATCGAACCGCAAATTGCCGCCGCCGGGGGCGAGAGCGCACTCAACGCGTCGCCCCAGCGAAGCCTGATGCTGGCGGCTCTCGGTGTCGTCTTCGGCGATATCGGCACCTCGCCGCTCTACGCTGTCCGCCAGTCGCTGGTGGCCTACGAGAGCCGCGGCGATCAGGCGATCTTCGGGGCGTTGTCGCTGATCTTCTGGTCGCTGGTGCTGGTCGTCACGGTGAAATACGTCGTCGTCATCATGCGCGCTGACAACCGCGGCGAGGGCGGGCTGTTGTCGCTGACCGCGCTGGTGCTGCGGACGACCAATCGAGACAGCAAGCGCCATCTGTGGATCATGGTCGCGGGCCTCGTCGGCGCCTCGCTGTTCTACGGCGACGGCGTGATCACGCCGGCGATTTCGGTGCTCAGCGCGGTCGAGGGGCTGAACGTGGCGACGCCGATGTTCGAGCCCTACGTCATCCCGATCGCGCTCGTTCTGCTGGTCGGGCTGTTTCTCGTCCAGCGCCACGGCACGGCCGCCGTCGGCGGGCTGTTCGGTCCGGTGATGCTGGTGTGGTTCACCGTCCTCGCCGTGCTCGGCATCTGGGGGATCATCCAGCAGCCGCACATCCTGTTGGCGCTCAACCCGCTATACGGGTTGGAAGCGCTGGTGGCGGCGCCGTTGCGCGGCTTCTTCATGCTCGGGTCGGTGTTCCTTGCCGTGACCGGCACCGAGACTCTCTATGCCGACATGGGCCATTTCGGCCGCAGCGCGCTGCGTCGCGCCTGGCTCTCCCTCGTCTTTCCCGCGCTGCTGTTGAATTATTTCGGGCAAGGGGCGTTGCTGCTCGGTCATCCGGCCGCACTGGCAAACCCGTTCTACCTGCTGAGCCCGGCATGGGGCCTCTATCCGCTGGTGGGCCTGGCCTCGCTGGCGACGATCATTGCCTCGCAGGCGGTGATCTCGGGCGCCTTCTCCTATACCCGCCAGGCAATCCAGCTCGGCTACCTGCCGCGCATGCAGGTCCGCCATACCTCCGAAACCACGATCGGACAGGTTTATGTGCCGCGGATCAACTACGGCCTGCTGGCCGCCGTCATCGTGCTGGTGCTGATTTTCCGGTCGTCCGACAATCTCGGCGCCGCCTACGGCATTGCGGTCAGCGGCGACATGACGATCACGACAGGATTGGCCTTTCTCTATATGCGCAACCAGGGCTGGAATCTGGCGCTCGCGATCCCGCTCTTCGCCACGTTTGCCGCCCTCGATCTCACGTTTCTCAGCGCCAACCTGCTGAAGATCGCCGAGGGCGGCTGGTTCCCGATCCTCGTCGCCGCGCTGGTGTTCTCGATCATGGGGACGTGGTGGCGCGGCCGCCGGTTGCTGGCCGAACAGCGCGCCCGCGACTCGGTGCCGCTCGACCAGTTCGTCGACCGGCTCAACCCGGAGCGGCCGGTGCGGGTGTCGGGCACCGCGATTTTCATGACGCGCGACCTGACGCAGGTCCCGCTGGCGCTGATGCATGCGCTCAAACACACCAAGGCGTTGCACGAACGCGTCATCATCATGCAGGTCGACACCGATGACGTGCCGCATGTCAGCGACGAGGGGCGGCTGGAAGTCCACGAGGTCGGCAAGGGATTTTACACGATGCGGGTGCGCTACGGCTTCATGGACGAGCCGAACGTGATGCGCGCCCTGGCGCAGACCCGGGTGCAGCATTTCCACGTCAACCTGATGGAAACCTCGTTCTTCATCGGCCGCGAGAAGGTCCGCGCGCGGGCCCGCCGCTCGCTGTTCTGGCGCTGGCGCGACGGGTTGTTCATCGTGCTCAACAACCTGGCGCTTGACGCGACCGAGTTCTTCCGCATCCCGCCCAACCGGGTCGTCGAGCTCGGCGGCCAGATCGAGATCTAGCCGCCGAGCCGCGGCGGGATTGTCCTCGCAGCGGCCGCCGCTAGGCTGCCGCGGCGGCGAGCGCCTCGCCGATCGTCAGGCCGCGCTCGCCGGCGCCGATATGCACCGTGGTGCCGTCGGGGATGCGCCCTTCGAGGATCTGCTGCGCCAGCGGGTTCTGCAATTCGCGCTGGATCACCCGCTTCAACGGCCGCGCGCCATAGACCGGGTCGTAACCCCGGTCGCCGAGCCACGCTTCGGCCGCGCCATCGATGTCGAGCGCGATCTTGCGGTCGACCAGCAGCTTTCTCAGATGCTCCAGCTGGATCGCAACGATCGCCTTCATGTCCTGGCGCGACAGCCGGCCGAACAGCAGGATCTCGTCGAGGCGGTTGAGGAACTCCGGCCGGAACGCGGCGCGCACCGCCGCCATCACCGAGCCGCGCGCGGTTTCGATGTCGGCGCCCTCGGGCAGGCTCGCCAGGGCGTCGCTGCCAAGGTTCGAGGTCAGGACGATCAGCGTGTTGCGGAAATCGACGGTGCGTCCCTGGCCGTCGGTCAGGCGGCCGTCGTCGAGCACCTGCAACAGCACGTTGAAGACGTCGGGGTGAGCCTTTTCAACTTCGTCGAACAGGATCACCTGATAAGGCCGCCGCCGCACCGCTTCGGTGAGCGCGCCGCCCTCGTCATAGCCGACATAGCCCGGGGGCGCGCCGATCAGCCGCGACACCGAGTGCTTCTCCATGTATTCCGACATGTCGATGCGCACCATCGCAGCTTCGTCATCGAACAGGAACTCGGCGAGCGCCTTGGTCAATTCGGTCTTGCCGACGCCGGTGGGCCCCAGAAACAGGAACGAGCCGATCGGCCGGTTGGGGTCCTGCAACCCGGCGCGGGCGCGGCGGATCGCGTTCGACACGGCGACCACGGCTTCGTCCTGGCCGACGACGCGGCGGCGCAGGTTCTGTTCCATCTGCAGGAGCTTGTCGCGCTCGCCTTCGAGCATCTTGTCGACGGGGATGCCGGTCCAGCGCGAGACGACCCCGGCGATGTGCTCTGGCGTCACCGCCTCTTCGAGCATCCGGCCCTTCTCGGCGCCCTCGGCCTCCTTGAGCTTGCGTTCGAACTCGGGGATGACGCCGTAAGTCAGCTCGCCGGCGCGGCCCCAGTCGCCGCGGCGCTGCGCCTGATCCAGTTCGGCGCGGGCCTGGTCGAGCTGCTCCTTGAGCTTCTGCGCGTCGGCGAGCTTGCCCTTCTCGGCCTGCCACTGCGCGGTTAATTCGGCCGATTCCTGCTCGAGATCTTCCAGTTCCTTGACGAGTTTCACCAGGCGATCCTGCGAGGCCGGGTCGTGCTCCTTTTTCAGGGCCTCGCGCTCGATCTTCAGCTGGATGACGCGGCGGTCGATCTC
>DATLRS010000233.1:0-20906 GCA_035534535.1 Allostellaceae bacterium
ACGCCAGCGAACCCGCTTGGATATAGCAGCCAATCCCCGACAATCAGGGCGGTGTCGGCACGGCCAGGCCTGGCGAACACATCGGGGCGGCCCGAGGCAACCGGCGGCGGCTGTAGCGATGCGCCGCCCGCCCCGCCGATCAATCCAACTTGGGCCTGCGAGACCGAGGTAATGCCGGCAGATAGCGACGCCGCATAGCCGATCGTCACGAATATCCGGCGGCTTCGCCTGGCTCCGCCGCAACTCATCAAAAGACCCCCTTGTCGTCCGCCCGGCGGTCGAACCCCGAACGTGTACATACATCATTCTATCTGCGGTTGCCAGCCAACGCCAATCCACAATGTATCCTTAAACATTTAACTCCTGATGCCCCGCCCCGGGATGCTCGACGTTCACGCCTAAATATAGCGTCGCGGAATCTGGATAATGTCGCCCGGAAGAATGGGAATGGGCGAGCTCAAATCGTATTCGCGCATGCTGTTCTCGCCCGAGTGTTGAATCAAGACCTCAGATTCGTCGGCGCGGTAAGTTGTCCCACCGGCGATCGCGATGGCCCTGAGTACCGTCAGCCCGCCAGTATAAGCATATGCGCCCGGTTTTGCGACCTCACCGACAATATAGAAAGGCCTGAATTCTGATATGCTGACAGTAATCTTCGGGTTCTTGAGATATCCACTGCTGAACTTATTGGCCAAATCTTGCTCGAATTGCTGCTGCGTCAGCCCCGCCGCCTTGACCGTGCCGGCGAGCGGCAGCGACACAAACCCGCTTGGATCGATTTGGTAATCGCCGCTCAGCGACGGCTCGCCGTAGACGTCGACATGTATTTTCTCCCCCGCTTCGAGTTGTGGCGGGCTGGCGGCCGCCTTTTCAAGCGCCTGACGCTCTGCTTCAGTCGCCGGCCTCGCGCCGTTGCCGCTGCACCCCGCGGTCAGCAGGCAAAGAATGAGAAGGGTCGGTGCGACATATATACGCAGTCCTAGGAACCTTTCCGCTCGGTGCGGAGAGCCAGATCGCATGCCCAACGCCGGTACTCCCGCTCTAATTTCACACGCAATCGCGCCACCTGGCGCAACGATTAGCCCGAATCAGCGAGGCAGCGCCGGTTCAGCATGCCCCGATGTGCACGATGACCCGTATAAGCGGGTTTACCGCAATTTGCATCAATCGAAACTGGCGGGGTTGTCTCCCGGGGTGTGCATGCGCTACGGTTGCTCACCTGATCATCGAGCAATCGCGGGCGGCAAACGATCCCATAAAGCGAGCGGCTGGTAGGACGCGTGCAAGCACAACGGGTATATAGCGGTTGCGGGGGCCGTCGCGGGCATGCAAATTAGGTCACCGTCATCGCGCGGCAATATCGCTCTTCGCTTTTCTCCCTTTGATGTCGTCTTGGCCGCACTATCCCCTTTGCTTACATTGTATCTCCGGAACGCACAGGTCTTGTCGCCGTTCGACGGCAAAGATGCCGCGATTTATATTCTGATTTCTTTAACATGCTCACTGATCGGCTTCGTTGTTTTCAGGATTTATGGCGGCATCCCCCGTTATCTTTTCGTCCACGACGTGGTGGCGATCGCCAAGGCGGTGCTGGTCGCAGAGTTGCTGACGTGTTCGGCACTTTTCGTGTTTACGCGCCTGCACGGCATTCCGCGCTCCGCACCGGCGATCCATGCCCTGATCCTGGGAGCCGGGTTGTTCGCGGTCCGCCTGATGGCGCATTTCGCCGACCGACATCGTCGACAGGCGACCGAGCCCCGCCACGCAGCTGTCAAACATATCATCTTGATCGGCCTGAGTGACTTGTCGGTGCTGTTCCTGAAATTCCTCGAGACGGCGGCGCCGGTCCCGCAGAGGGTCATCGGATTGCTGGAGGCCGAGCCGCACTGGATCGGCCGCTCGGTCAACGGCGTGCCGGTTCTCGGCCCGCCGGCGCATCTCGAGACGCTGATCGACGAATTCGCCGTCCACGGTGTCATTACCGACCAGGTCGTGGTGGGAAGCGAACCGGACCGGCTACCGGTTGAGGCGATAGACGCGATCCGCGAGGCCTGCACTCGACGGGGTCTCGATCTGGTCTTCGTGTCCGACCTTTTCGGCCTGGGCTCCGTCGGGCAAGCCGCCAATGCGGCGCCTCCCAGCCCGGGCGGCGCGCTTGTTCACAGTCGGCGCGCGCTTGTCATGCCGTCGCCGTACTTCCGATTCAAACGCCTGATCGACGTTGCCCTTGCAATGGTCTTGCTGGTTGGCGTGATGCCACTATGGCTGCTGGGCGGCCTCCTCGCCTTCTTTGACGTGGGCTCGCCGGTTCTGTTCTGGCAACGGCGCGCCGGGCTCGGCGGTCAGGATTTCCAGCTCTACAAGATCCGCACGCTCAAGGCCGCGTTTGATCGGACCGGCCGCAGGATCCCCGAAGAGCAGCGTCTGTCATGGATCGGCCGCCTGTTGCGCCAGACGCGCCTCGACGAGTTGCCGCAATTGCTCAGCGTCATCGAGGGCAGCATGTCGCTGATCGGACCGCGGCCGCTGCTGCCGCAGGATCAGCCGCCGGACCCGTCGATGCGGCTGATGGTGCGCCCCGGCATCACCGGCTGGGCCCAGGTCAATGGCGGCATCCTGCTCTCGCCGGAAGAGAAGGAGGCGCTTGACGCTTGGTATATCGGGCATGCCTCGCCTTGGCTCGACCTGCGCATCATCGCGTTGACCCTGCGCAGCCTCGTGCGCGGCGATCGGCGGTCCGAGCAGGCTCTCGCACAGGCGCGCACCGAGCACCACGGCGCAATTGACACGAGCAGTCGCAAGTCGCGGCGGGATGACGCGCCGCGCGCCACCACGATTTCCGCGAAGTCGCCGCTCGAGAACGAGATCGGGCCGGCGGTCCGCTCGTCGTCATGATCCGGCGATGCCACTCCGGGCGTGCCCTGCGACCCCGCCGCCAGGCGAGCGATCGACCGGTGCTGCCGCCAGCACTGCATTCAGCAATTCACCGAGAGAAACCGGACCTGCTCCCCTTCCAGGACGGCGCAGGTCAGCCGGCCCGTCATGAACGCGCCGGTGTCGACGTTGATGCGGTTGGGCAGCAGCTCTGGCTCCTCGGTCGGGGTATGGCCGTGCACGACAATTTTTCCGAAGTCCGCCTTGCTGTCGAGGAATTCGTCGCGGATCCACAGCAGATCGTGCTCGCTCTGGCGCTGCAACGCAATGCCGGGGCGCACGCCGGCATGGCACAGGAAGTAACGGCCGAATGTCAGCGCGCCCCGCAACTCGGCGAGGAACGTGAAGTGCTCCGGCGGCACGGCGGCGAGCAAGGCTTCCGCCGCCGCTTCGTAGTTCCGCCCGCGCATCAGCGGACCGACATCGATCCCATAGGAATGCAGCGTCTCCAGCCCGCCCAGCTGCCGCCAGTGGCCGGCGGCAGAAGGATCGCGCAAAAACGTCGCGAACAGGGCTTCGTGGTTGCCCTTCAACGCGACAAAGTCGGTCGGAAACGGGTTGCGGGCCAGGCGGTCGAGGACGCCGCGGGAGTCGGGGCCACGGTCGATATAGTCACCGAGCGTCACCGTCAGACAATCATCGATCGGCCGGGCCGCCAGATCACGGTCAATGGCGGCGATCATGCGATCGAGAAGATCGGCGCGACCGTGAATATCACCGATAACGTAGAGCCGGCGCGGCTCCGGCAGTACCGCCTTACGATTGATCAATTTTTTGATCCAGTGCGCCAGACAACCGCCAATTAGAAAGGTGATGAACCATGAATTTGTAGCCTCCTGCCCTCTCCTTTACGTCACCGAGTGGGATGGCTCTGGCCACCTGCCAAATCGGGAGCGATCCCTCAGGATTTGCCTACTCGCCATAGACATATGAATTCATCAAAGCGTGTGCCATGTCGACCCTGAATTGCGAGCATTTTTTTGCGGCCGAGACGCCGCGCGCTCCGCCGCCGCTGAGCGGCGGCGAACGGTGGTATGCCGTTCATACCTTGCCGCTGCGCGAGGCGTATGCCGAGGGGCATCTGCGCAACCAGTCCTTCCGGACGTTTCTGCCAAGACGGCGCAAGACCGTCCGCCATGCGCGCAAATTGCGGGCGGTCGAGGCGTCGTTTTTCCCGCGCTATCTGTTCATCGTCCTCGATCTGGCGCGCCACCAATGGCGCAGCGTCAACGGCACCTTCGGCGTGTCGCGGCTGGTGATGTGCGGCGACGAACCGCATCCGGTGCCCTGCGGCCTGGTCGAGGCGCTGATCGCGACCGCCGATGCCGATGGGATTCTGCAGTTCAGCCAGAACCTGAAGACCGGCAGTCCGGTGCGGCTGCTGGCCGGGCCCTTCGCCGAGCAGCTGGCGATCCTCGATCACCTCGACGATTCCGGGCGGGTCCGCGTGCTGCTCGACATCCTCGGCCGGCAAGTTGCGATTTCGACGAATGCCAACAATCTTCTCCCGCTGACATCGACTCGGCGATGAAATCAGCGCCCCTTTGGCACCGCGGCTTGCCGGCGTGTCCGCGCCGCGCGACCCGCGGCGCGACCTGCCAGCGGGACGCCCCAAAGCGATTGCCGGCGCGGCATCACCGCCGGCGATCGCAAACATGAACCGGGGCCTCATTCTCGCGGGACTGGCGTTCGCGGTCACGGGCTGTACGCCGGCGCCTCACCGCGATCTTGCCAGCGCCGTGCGACCTTCGGAAATCGCCTATGTCCTGTGTTTGCAACGCCGCCCCGGCGACGACGCGGCCTGCCACAAGCTGCGGCTTCCCGACCCGACCTCGGCGCTGGCCTATGGCGTGTGCCTCCAATACCATCGCCTGGACGTCAAGGCCTGTGACGATCTCCGGCTGGCGTATGAAACCGAGTTGCGGGCTTATCTGGCACAGCCCGAGCCGACAGTACCCTCTCCGCTCCGACCGGCGAACCGGCCGCGAATGACCATGCAGCGCGCTGCGTCACTACACAAGACGGCGGCGGCACTCTACAAAGCAACCAGTGCGGACGCCCAGACCTTCACGGCGGCGCTGCTGATCCCGCAGGTCCGACAGAAGACCGAGGCGGTGCTGCGGCAGCCCCTGTCGGACGCGCAGTTGCACAGGCTGGCCGCCCGGGAACGCGCCGAGGCGCTCTACTGGTACGCCTACATGCAGGGGCTGGAGCGGGCCGCGAACACGTATTAACGACCAGTCCGAGTTAAAGACCAGCCCGAGCGTGGCACCTGCGGCAGCGTGGCGGGCTCAGCGGCCGCCGGGCAGCCGAGCCCTGTCGCGAGCAGATTCACGCGTTACCGCCGCTCGCCCGGCGCAGGAAATGGCCGACCGAAATACCACGCAACAAGGCGAGCCGATATTGCACGATCGTGTCTTCCCGCTCCCAGTCCCCCGTCGGCCAATTCGTGGCGAGCCGGTGCAGCCGTGCCAGATCGAGGGCGCGGGCTGCAGGCGCGGTCTGTTCGAGGCGCGCAATCTCGTCGATCACCTGCGGCCGTGCGGCAGTCAGCGTCTCATGCCAGTCGACCGCCTGAAGGCCGCGGCGCTTCTCGTTCAGCACGGCAGGCGGTATCCGGTCGGCCAGTGCCGCCCGCGCCAATGCCCGCGGCACCCCGTCACGGAAAAACTGCTCCGTCGGCACCGAAAGACAGAACTCGATCAGGCGCCGATCGGCGGTCGGATCACGCACATCGATCCCCCAGCCGGCGAGCGTGCCTTTGTGGTAATTGCCTGGATCCACCCAGCCGAGTGCCGACAACCGAACCGCAACCCCGTCCCGCGGCGGCCGATCGGTGACCTCGATCCCGCGGGCGCGTGACAGCGGGTCGAGTTCGGCAAGGCGGGCCGGATGGATTGCCGAATATCTCGCGATGTCGCGAGTGTCGCGATAATACACGCGGCACAGCAATTGCCATAAGCCAGGCGGTAACCATGGCGCGAAGCTCGCTGCTAGCGCGCCGCGCAGACGCCAGTGCCGACCGCGCACAATGGCGGCGACGGCGTGCGCCCACTTTATCCATTGGCCGCCGCGCAGCAACTCGGCCAAAAGCTCGCTGCCGTCATAGCTGATCGTCAGGTTACCCATGTTTCCGGTAAAGAGCACCGACAGCTTGCCTGCGCGCACCGCCTCGTTGATGTCGTGGACCCAGACGTAGTTACACAGATTCATGAGCGGCCGATCGAACAGAAAAAAATCGCGGTCCAGTGTGCCGAGTGGCGATCGCTCGCCGCTCCGAATCAACACATGCTCGATGTTGGCGTGCATGGCCGCGGTTGCGGCAGCGAGTGAACCTTCGTCGCCGATGCGGTGTGGCGGCGCGGGCAGATCGTAACCGGCGCGCGGGGCTGCGGTGAAGGCGACCACCTTGCCGCCGGAGGGCGCGAGCAGGCGCGCCGCCGTTGTCGCAACCGCGGCGCTGTCGAGCCCGGCGCTCAAATGCGCCGCAACCCGGCCGTCGACGCCGCGTAATTGGCTGCGGACGGCCCGGTCGAGATGGTGCCGCAGTCCTTCGACGTAATCGCCCGGGCTGCGCAATGAAAGTCTGCGGCGCTGCCAGCGCCAGTGCTGCCGCGCCCGCAGACCGGCGCGCGTCACGGTGACAATTTGACCCGCCTCGACGCGCTCGATGCCCTGGAAAAAGCTGCGCGAGCCGTGTTCCGGCAACAGCGCGAGGAATTCGGCAGCGCGCTCCTCGTCCGGGGCGCGCGGAATGTCGGCGAGGGCGTGCAGACCCTTAGGCATCGACGCGAACGCAAAAAAGCGCTCGCCGCGGTGATAATGCAGCGGGCGCGAGCCGATCATGTCACGCGCGAGCACCAGCCGGTGACCGAACCCATCCCAGATGGCGAAGGCATAATCGCCGACCAGATGATCGCAGCACTCGTCATCCCAGCGTTCAAAGGCGGCCAGCAGCAAGGCCGCGTCGCACATGGTTTTCGCCGGTTCGCCCTGTAAGCCAAGCCCGGCGGCGAGGTCTTCCCGGTTATCGAGGCGCAGATCGGCGACCAGAACGAACGGGCTGCCCCGGCCCTCGAGGGGTTGGGTGTCGTAGACATCCTCGGGGAGCAGCCTGGTCAGCCGGCGGCCGAGCGCGACGGCACCGTCCGCCCAGCGCTTCTCCCCATGCCGTCCATAGATCGCCTGCGCACTCAGCATGCGCGCGCAGTCGAGCGCGGCGTTCCGACCGCCCCGAAAGTCCCAAATACCGGCAATTGCGCTCATCAATCGACCGAGGCATTGTCGCTTGCCTACACGACCAGGGCGTGCAGATGGTGCCAAATTCCGAAATCGAACAGATGATAGCGACCTTTCAGCGCGCAGTTAAGGGGCGAGCGGACTATCCGGTTCGGATGATCGGACTAGCCCAGGTCGTGGCAAACAAGAAACAGCCGCTTCGCGCCTTCGAATTATGCCGCGAGGCGATCGCCGCCGGAGCGGGTGATCCCGAGGTCGGTATCCGGGCGCGACGACTGCTGAGTTCGCTGATACCGGGCTACCATGTCCGGATGATGAACGATGCTCGGCGCAACGTCGCGTGGACCAAAGCCTTCAGCCGGGCGATCCATCCCGGCACGCGGGCGTTAGAGATCGGTACCGGCGCCGGAATGCTCGCCCTGATGGCGGCCCGCGCGGGCGCTGCAAAAATCACCACCTGCGAGCGCGATCCGATCCTGGCGTGCCTGGCCAGCGAGATCATCGCGCGCAATGGACTTGCCGAGCGTATCGACGTTATCGCAAAGCCCTCTCGGCAGCTGGTGCCGGGCGAGGATGTCGATGTGCCGGCGGATCTGTTGTTCTGTGACATATTTGGCGACCATCTGTTCAACTTTGAGCCGCTTGCCGTCCTGGCGGACGCGCGGCGGCGGCTGACCAAGCCGGGCGCGGTGGTCGTGCCGGCGGCCGGTGCCATCCGGGTCGCGCTGGCCGATTGGGAACGTTATGGGATCTTTGGCCATGTCGATCGCGCCGCGGATTTCGACATCACCCCGTTCGCAGATTTCGTTCCGGCCGCAATCACGGTTCCCATCGGGGACGGCACCATCACGCTGAAATCGGCGGAGATGGAGGCCTTCCGCTTCGATTTCGCTGCGCTGTCTCACCCCGCGGAAGGTCGGACTGAACTCACTCTGGTCGCGGCGGAAGACGCCGAGGTTAAGGGGATTGTCCACTGGATCAGACTAGAGCTCGACGCAGATACCATCCTTGAAGCGCGCCCGGAGCCCGGGACGATCTCTCTCTCGTCCCCGCGATTCTGGCCCTTTGTCGAGCCGGTGGCGATGCGCGGCGGCGACACGCTTCGCGTCGTGGTCGCGCACGATGGCAGGCGATTGACGATCTGGCCGGCTTGATTGCCCCGGGCCGCATCGCAAAGGACGCTCGAAAGAGCGGCCACGGCCTGTCCCCCGTATGACGCTCCAACGGGAGGATCCAGGTTGACAATAACAACCGGGGGTGCAAGATCACTGCGCATCCGCGTTCGGAGGTAGACGCGGACCGTTAGTGCAGCAGGTATGCGATGACTCACGACAATAGCGCCCGCCGAGGGGTGGCAGACGAGCAGACGCCGTCAAAGACGCGGCAACCGTGGCACGCGCCGGAATTTTTTCTGGTGGACGTCGAGGCGACGGAAGGCGGACTAAAGCCTCTTGGTCCTGATCATGGCCAAAACAGCATGTCGTAGGCGGCGAACCCGCGCAAAAAAATCACCGCGTTTGCCGGAAGCGCGCTGTTTGGCAGCGGCCGGCTGAGAGGTCATAATTAGCGCCGATGGCCTCCCTGATCTCCGACGCCACGTTGGTCTCGCGCAGTCCTTCGGTGCTGGCGGCCGAGGTTGATGGTGAGGTCGTTATGATGAGCATCGAAAAGGGCCGCTATTTCGGCCTCGACGATATTGGCAGCGATATCTGGAAGCGCATTGAGACGCCCTGCTCGTTTGCCGAGCTGATCGATCGGCTGGTGGCCGATTACGATTCCGACCGGGCGACGATCGCCGAGGATGCGCGCGCATTGCTCGAACGTATGGCGGCACAGGACGCCGTGAGGCTGGGGTGATTGCCGCATTCGCGCGCTTTGTCGCGCTGCCGGTGCGCGAGCGGGGCCACATCGTCGAGGCAGCTTTGAGCCTCTTCGCGGTGCGGTTGGCGCTGGGTCTGCTGCCGTTCCCGCGGGCGTTGCGGCTGTTGTGCATCGCGCCGGGCGAACCTGGTGATGGCCGGGGTGATGGCCGGGGTGATGGCCGGGTTGACGCCGCCGAGGCCGCCGCGGTCAGCCGCGCGATTGCCCGCGCCGCCCGCCATGTGCCGTTCCGCGCGGCTTGTCTGCAGCAAGCCTTTGCGGCGCTGTTGATGTTGCGCCGGCGCAGCCTCGCGGCGACGGTCCATCTCGGCCTCGCGCACCATTCCGGCGGTGCCGCGCTCGCGGCGCATGCCTGGAGCCGCTGCGGCGCGCTGCCGGTGACCGGCGTCGAGGAGGCGCACGGATTTGTCGCCGTCGCGGCGTTTGCCCCGGTTTTCGCCCCCGGGGCGGCATGAGCCACGCCTATCTCCTGTCCGCGCTCAAGCTGGTCTCCGATATCGAATTGCCCGAGCTGATGCCGTGGGGTGGCCGGCCCGACGCGCCGGCCGACCTCGTCTTCCGCCTCGGCAAGGTACCGGCCCGGCTCGACACTTCGGATCGCGCGGCTAGCGGATGTCAGGCGAAGGGGCGCGGCCGATACCTGACGGTGTTTGCCGATGAGGCGCGGGTGCTGGTCGAGAATGGCTGTGCGGTAACCGTCGAGCCGGCGCCCGGCACCGACCTGACCGAGGCGCGCGCCATATTGATGGCGCCGGTGCAAGCGGTCTTGTGGCATCAGCGCGGCCTGCTGCCGTTGCACGCCAGCGTCATCGGCGTGAAGGGCGGGGCCGTCGCTCTCGCTGGTCCGTCGGGGGCTGGCAAGTCGACCCTGGCGGCGGTGCTGGCGCGCGCGGGCCATGACGTGCTGGCCGACGATATCTGCATTGTCGATGCGGCGAATGGGGCCGATGTGCTTCCCGGCACAAGGCGCTTGCGGCTGTGGCGCGACGCGCTCGAACACCTCGGCATCGCGGCGGAGGGCCTGCCGCGGGCCCTGTCGCGCGGCGAGAAATACCTGATCGAGGGCTGCGAATGGCGCGCGCCCGGGCGGCACGCGCTGGCCGCCATCGTGCTGCTGTCGCGCCACGCGGGCGACGCGGTTTCGATCGAACGCCTGCGCGGCGCGCGATCGGTCATCGCGCTCCAGAGGGTTGTCCATATGCCGCAGGCGGCGCGAGCGCTCGGCCTCGAACCCGCGATCTTCAAGGCGCTGACAGGGCTCACAACCTTCGGCGTGACGGTGTGGCAGCTGGTCATGCCGGACAATCCGGTTTGCCTCGACGAAGCCGCGGCGACGGTCTTATCGGTGGTCCCGGATGGTTGAGGGCCATCCCTGCTGACGCTAGGGCGCGGCGGCGGGCCACCGCGGGCGGGGCCGCTCAAATGCGCGTGAGTCGTGAATTTCGCCTGTTCTGTCTGGCGCTGCGCCGGCCGCAACGGGCGGGCGACGTCGCAGCGCTGCGCGCTGCGCTGGCTGCCGCACCGGACTGGGATAGCATCGTCGCGGGCGCGCGCCGGCATCGGGTAGCGGGGCTTCTGCTCGCCGGGCTGCAGGCCTGCCGCCCGCCCGACCTGTCGGTTGCCGTCACCGCTCAGTTGCGTCGCGATGCGTTGGCGGCGGCGCGGCGCAGCCTCGCCCAGACGGCGGAAATCGCGCGGCTGTCGCGCATTTTCGGACAGGCCGGGATTCGGATGTTGGCGCTGAAGGGGGTCGTGCTGTCGGCACAACTATACGGAGATCCCGGGCGCCGCGATCCGCGCGACATCGATCTACTGGTTGATCCGCGGACGTTTACCGACGCGGGCGCGCTCCTCGTCGCGGCCGGGTATTGGCGCGATGGCGCGATCCTGTCGCCGCGCCAGGCCGCCGCCTATCGGCGCTGGATCAAGGAGGCCGAATACGTCCACGCTGCTACCGGGGTCCGGGTCGAACTGCACCACCGGCTGAGCGACAATCCCGCCCTGATGCCTTGGGCGTTCCCCGAACTGTGGCGCGAGCGTGAGGAGGTCGAGATTGCCGGCGCCGTCGTCGCCACGCTGCCGCGCCGGCTGCTCGGGCTGTATCTCGGCGTGCACGGCGCCAGCCATTGCTGGGAAAGACTGCGCTGGCTGGTCGATCTGGCGGCGGCACTGCAGCAGCCGGGCGCCACCGACGCAGCCCTTGCGGCGGCGCAGACCGCCGGCCTCGGCGCGCCGATGCTGCATGCGGTGATGCTGGCACACGATTGGCTGGGCCTGCCGGTCGACGAGCCTCGTCTCGCCGGGGCGCGCGCGGACCGGCGGGTGGCGCGTCTCCACCGCATCCTGGTCCATTTTTATGCCGGCCCGGCCTGGTGCCGCACGCCGCGACGCGGCTCGGCCGAAGGGTTGCTGCGCTATTCGCTATGGTTGCGGTCTTACAACTATTTGCTCAAGGCAGAATGGCGGTATTGGCGACACCAGGCGGAGCACGAGTTTATTGCGCCGGCGGATTGGGAAGCCGTGCCCCTGCCGGATTCGCTGTTCCGGCTGTTTCCGCTGGTCAGGCCGTTCGGATGGCTGGTGCGCCGCTGGCGGGGCCAATAACGGACGCCGTCAACCCGGCGACAGGGTCGGGCAGCCGCGGGCCGGGCATGGAGCACCTCACGCGAAGGCGGCGAAGATTTCGTCGACCGCCGTCAACTGGTTGCCGGTCGCCGAGGACGGCACCAGGATCGGCGTCGTGATGCCGGCTTCGCGCCACGCCGCGACGCCCTCGCGCACCGCTGCGGCGGAGCCGAACAGCGTCGCATCGGCCAGCCAGCGATCGCTCATCAGGCCGGGAATGTCGCCCTGCCGTCCGGCGGCGATCGCCGCCTCGATCGCCGCCATCTCCTCGATGTAACCGGCTTCCTTCCAGTAGTTCCGGTAGTTCGGCAGCATCGTGTAGCGGGTCAAGGTGCGGCGGTTAACCGCTTTGGCCACCGCGACATCGTCCGAGATGCAGGTCGGGATCATGTTGGCGACGAGGAAGTCGGGGTCGGCGCGCTTTGCCGCCGGCAGCACCGCCAGCGACTGCGCCATGTGCGAGCGGCTGGCGTTGGCGAAAACAACGCCCTGGGCGATCTCGCCGGCCAGCGCCACCATGCGCGTCCGCAACGCCGCCAGGACGATTGGCGGCAGGGCGCCGATCCCCTCGTAGGAGCGCAGCTTCGCGACAAAGGCGCGGATGTCGCCGAGCGGCCTGCCGGGCGTCACCCCCATGCGGATATGGCTGGGGCCATGCGCGACGCCGATGCCAAAGCGGAACCGGCCGCCCGACATCTCGTGGATATAGGCCGCGCCATGCGCGAAATCCTCGACCGTGCGGGCATAGATCGGCGCGATCGCCGTGCCGAACGCGATGCGCCCGGTGGCCAGCGCCAGCGCTGTCGATTGCGCCATGTTGCCGAAGATGCTCGGCACGTAGAGCCCGACAAAGCCACGCTGCTCGGCCTCGCGCGCGATATCGAGCGTCACGCGCCGCCGCCCCGGCACGGCAACGAGGCTCAGCGCGGGCAACGGATCGGGCATCGGCTTACCCCTTATCAAAGAGCAGGTAACGCAACGGACGCGGCGGCTACGCATCGGACGCGAAGCGCCAAAAATAAATCATGAGACGGCGAGATCGGTCCTTCCTCACTGTAAATGTTTATAAGTTGCGTCGCGCGCAGCCGAAGTGAGGCCTTTGCATATCGGTGGTGCCCTTTGCGTTAACTAACTCGTCATTCCGCCGCCTGGGCCGGGCGCAGCTGCACCGAATTGGGGCCATAGCGGTCGCGGAACGGCTGGGTGTCGATCTCCTCCAGTTCGATCTCGCGCGCCAAGACCTTCTGCTTCCAGGCCTCGTGCTCGGGGATGCGGGCGTGGAATTCGGGCATCACCTCGCGGGCGAACAGGTCGAGGCTCTCGCAGATATGCTCGTGGGTGTTCTTGCCGGCCTGATTGAGCAGGATGACCGAGTCGATGTTCGAGGTTTCGAACCGGCGCAGCTTGCGGCGCAACGTCTCCGGTGAGCCGATCAGGCCGCCGGCCAGGGCGCGCTGCAACGATTCGGGGTTGGCGCGCTTCCACTTCTCGTATTCGTCCCACAGGTTGACGGTGCCTGGCGCCGGCCGCTCGCGGTTGGCGCTCTGGCCATAGAAGCGCAGCGCGAACTGGAAGAACGGGACGCCGTCGGCGCGGCGGCGCGCCTCCTCATCGGTCTCGGCGCACATGAAATAGCTGGTGATCGCGAGGTTCGGGTTGGTGACGTAGTCGCAGAGTTTTTCCTGGCGCTTGGTAAAGGCGTTGTAATAGGCGTGCACCCAGGCAAAGGCAGCGTCGGCCGACAGGAACTGGAAGGCCAGCGCGCCGAGGCCGCGGCGCCCGGCCATCTCGATCGTGTCGAGCTGCGAGCAGGCGACCCAAAGGGGCGGGTGCGGCTTCTGGATGGGCTTCGGCACGACGTTGCGCAGCGGCATGTTGAAATATTTGCCGTGATGCTCGACGCCGCCCTCACCGAACATCGGGATGATGGCGCGGATCGCCTCTTCCCAGATCTCGCGCTTGTTGCCGTAGGCGACGCCGAACGGTTCGAGTTCGGTGACGCTGGCAGATTCGCCGGTGCCGAACTCGACGCGGCCGTTCGACACGAGATCGAGCGCGGCGATGCGCTCGGCGCAGCGCGCCGGGTGGGTCGTCGTCAATTGCATGATGCCGTGGCACAGGCGGATCTGCTTGGTGCGCTGGCTGGCCGCCGCAAGGAACACTTCCGGCGCCGGCGAGTGCGAGTACTCTTCGAGGAAATGGTGCTCGACCTCCCAGGCGTAATCGTAGCCGAGCCGATCGGCCAGCTCGACCTGGTCGAGCGCATTCTGATAGAGCTGCAACTCGCCGCCGGGCTGCCACGGGCGCGGTAATTGCAGCTCATAGAAAATGCCGAATTTCATCCTCAGTCCCTTCCTCACGCACGCACCCGCGATGATGCCCGTCGGCTGCACGCATTACAATGGGGCGGCCCAGAAAGGCTGACGGGCATGGCCGAACAGCGCGCCGACGAGACCGAACGAGAAGCCCCGGCCGCCCTGCCGGAACCCGGCGCCGCGACGCGTTGGCGGCAGACGCTGTGGGCGATGGTCGCCGTCCAGTTCGTGATGACGATGGCGTTTTCGATGCTGACGCCGATCATGCCGTTGTTCCTGCCGGAGCTCGGCGTCACCGGCGCATCGCAGATCGCTCTGTGGGCCGGCATTCTCAGCGGCGTCACCTCGTTTGTTGCGGCGTTTGCCTCGCCGCTATGGGGCACGGTGGCCGACCGCCATGGCCGCAAGCTGATGCTGCTGCGCTCCTCGATTGCGATCGGGTTTTTCACGGCGCTGATGGGTCTGTCCGCCAATGTCTGGCAGTTTTTCGGGGTGCGCGCGCTGATGGGCCTGTTCGCCGGATTTTCCAGTGCGGCAATCGCGCTGGTGGCGAGCCAGGTGCCGGAAAGCCGGCTTGGCTACTCGCTCGGTTGGCTGTCGACCGGCCAGCTTGTCGGGTCCTTGGTCGGCCCGATCGTCGGCGGCCTCCTCGCCGACATGACCGGCAGCTACCGCGTCCCGTTCTTTTGCACCTCGGCGACGATCTTTGTCACGGTGGGCCTTGTCTGGCTGATCGTGCACGAGGAATTCACCCGGCCGCAAAAGGGCAGCGGCCGGCGCTCGACGGTCAGCGGCCTGATCGCGCTGGTCACCACGCCGGCGCTGCTGGCGCTGTTTTTTGTGCTGTTGATGGCGCAGTTCGGGGTGCGCACGGTGCAGCCGGTGGTGACGCTCTACGTCAAGGAGATGGTCGGGCCGCAGTCCAATCTCGCGACGCTGGCCGGCCTCGCCTTTTCGGTGACGGGGCTGGCCGACGTCATCGCCTCGCCGTTTCTCGGCAAGCGCAGCGACCGGATCGGCTATCGCCGGGTGCTGTTGATCAGCCTCTTGGGCGCCACCCTGATGACGCTGCCGCAGGCCTTCACCGACAATTACTGGCTGTTCACCGCCGAGCGCTTCGGGGTCGGATTGTTCATCGGCGGGCTGCTGCCGACCGCCAACGCCCTGGTCGGCCGGCTCGTCGCGCGCTCCGACCGGGGTGCGGTCTACGGCATGACCTCGTCGGCGATGTTCATGGGCAATTCGCTGGGGCCGCTGATGGGCGGCGCGGTCGCCGCCTCGTTCGGCCTGCGCTGGGTGTTTCTGCTGACCGCGGCGGTGATGGCGATGAACCTCGTCTGGGTCTATTACCGCGTGCCGGAGCTCGTGCAGCGCCCGCCCGAGACCTAAAGCAGTAATTCAGCGATTGTCATATCACGCGATTGCTGGGCCGGCGGCAATCAGCCCCTCACCCTGCCCTCTCCCCGCAAGCGGGGCGAGGGAGAAGCGGGGCGCACCTCCCGAACCCTCGCCCCGCTTGCGGGGAGAGGGCAGGGTGAGGGGGACCGGCCGGTCAAGAGTGGCCCAGCCAAACGAACCCTGTTTAGACCATCCAGCCCTACGCTGCCATCCTCTCCCTTGCACTTGCCTTGATCAGGGCGGCGCCTTTTTCGGCGATCATGATGGTGGGAGCGTTGGTGTTGGTCGAGCTGACGGCCGGCATGATCGAGGCATCGATGACGCGCAGGGCCTCGAGCCCGTGCACCCTGAGCTGGGCGTCGACCACCGCCATCGGGTGATTGCCCATCAGACAGCTGCAGCTCGCGTGGTAGACGGTCGAGCCGTTGGCGCGCGCGTAATCCAACAGTTCGTCGTCGCTCTGCACGTCGGGGCCGGGCAGCTTTTCGGCGACGATGTACTGCGCGAGCGGCGGCGCGGCAAACAGGCGGCGCAGGAATTTGAGCCCGCCGACCATGGCGCGGCGATCGGTGTCCTCGGCGAGGTAGCGCGGGTTGATCGCCGGCTGGTCGGCAGGGTCAGGCGAGCGCACCAGCACATAACCGCGCGACAGCGGCCGCATCTGCCACGGGCCGCCGGTGATGCCCGGCACCTCGTCGAGCTTCCGGATGAGGCCCGGCTTGTAGCTCGCCGGGGCAAAGACGCATTGCACATCCGGGGTTGCGGACTCTTCCAACACCTTGACCGAAGCGGCGCATAGCGAGGCGCTGTAGGTCAGCATGCCGGTACCCTGGGTGAAATAGCGCAACACCTCGCCGGCAAAATGCAGCCCGTGGCCGCGCTCGTTCAAGGTCTCGATGCCCTTCACCTCGCACGACATGCGGGCGATGTAGTGGTCCTGGAAATTCTGCCCGACGCCGGGCAGCGCGTGGTGCACCGGGATGCCGGCCTTGGCGAGCACGTCCGGCCCGCCGACCCCCGACAATTGCAGCAGATGCGGCGAGCCGATGGCGCCGGCGGCGAGGATCACCTCGCGCGCCGCATCGACGATCTCGACCGCGCCGCCGCGCGAATAGACGACGCCGATCGCGCGCTTGCCGTTGAACGAGATGCGGTGCACCAGCGCGTTCGTCACGATCTCGAGGTTGGGACGCTTTGATGCCGGCTTCAGGTAGGTCTGCGCGGCGCTGGCGCGGCGCCGCCCGCCGCGGGTCTGCTGGCACCAGCCGATGCTGTCGCCGGCGCCGGGCGGCAGGTTGTTGACGTCGGCGCGGTATTCGACCCCGAGCGCACCGGCGGCATCGATGATCGCCTGGCACACCGCCGGCCGCTCGGTCATCGGCGAGGTGGTGAGGAAGCCGCCCTTGCCATGAATCTCGGCGCTCTCGCCCTGCCAGTTCTCCGCCTGCTTGAAATAGGGCAACACGTCGTCCCAGCTCCAGCCGCGATTGCCGAGCTGCGCCCAATGGTCGAAATCCTCGGGTTGGCCCCGAATATAGATGAGGCCGTTGATCGAGGAGGAGCCGCCGAGCACCCGGCCGCGCGGATAGGGGATCGGCCGGCCGGCGGTGCCGGGATCGGATTCGGCCTTGAAGTTCCAGGTCAGGCTCGGATGGTCGAGCAGTTTCATAAAGCCCGCCGGGATGTGGATGAGCGGGTTCCAGTCGCGCCCGCCCGCCTCGATCAGCACGACCCGGACTTTCGGGTCTTCGCTAAGCCGGTTGGCGAGAACGCAGCCGGCCGAACCGGCGCCGACGATCACATAATCCGCTTGCATCACGAAATTCCCTTTCATTGTCATCCCGGCCAAGGCCGGGACCCACTTATCAGCCGTTCGAGCGACGGAAGAATGGGTCCCGGCCGTCGCCGGGATGGTTTTTTGGGTTAAGCCGCCATCCGCTGCCGGGCCGCGGCCTTGATCATCGCGGCGCCCTTTTCGGCGATCATGATGGTTGGTGCGTTGGTGTTGGTCGAGGTGACCGACGGCATCACCGCGGCGTCGATGACCCGCAAGCCCTCGAGCCCGTGCACCCGCAATTGATCGTCGACGACCGCCAGCGGGTCGCGCCCCATCTTGCAGGTGCAGGTGGCATGAAACACCGTCGAGCCGGTGCGGCGCAGGTAGTCGAGCAATGCCTCGTCGCTTTCGACGTCGCGGCCCGGCAGGATCTCGCCCTTGACATAGGGTTCGAGCGCCGCCGCGGCAAACAGCCGGCGCACCGCCCGCATGCCGCCGATCGCGGCGCGCCGGTCGGTGTCGTGCGACAGGTAGCGCGGGTTGATCGCCGGCGCCAGGCGCGGGTCGGATGATTTCGCCTCGACATAACCGGTCGACAGGGGCCGCATCTGCCACATGCCGCCGGTCATCCCCGGCTTGTCGTCGAGCCGGCGCACCGGGCCGGGGGCAAAGCTGCCGTTGGCGAAGAGGATCTGCACATCCGGGCTCGCCGATTCCTCCAGCACCTTGACCGAGGCGCAGACCAGCGAGGCGGCATAGGTCAGCATGCCGGTGCCGCGAAACAGATAGCGCATGATCTCGCCGGCGAACGGCAGGCCGCGCGACTTTTCGTTCAGGGTCGGAATGCCGGTCACCTCGCAGGTGACGCGCGCCAGGAAATGATCCTGCAAATTCTTGCCGACGCCGGGCAGCGCATGAATTAGCGGCACCCCGATGCGGCCGAGATGGTCGGGATCGCCGACCCCGGACAATTGCAGCAGATGCGGCGAGCCGATCGCACCGCCCGACAGGATCACCTCGACCGCGGCATCGGCCCGCTCCAGCCGCGAATCCCCCGAGCCGGCGCGCGAGAATTCGATGCCGACGGCGCGCTTGCCGGCAAACCGCACGCGATGCACCAGGGCGCCGGTGACGACCTGCAGGTTGGGCCGCTTCATCGCCGGGCGCAGATAGGTGCGCGCCGCGCTCTGGCGCCGCCGGCCGCGGCGGGTCTGCTGCACCCAGCCGATATTGTCGCCGGCGCCCGGCGGCAGGTGGTTGACGTCGGCATGGTATTCGAGACCGGTCTCGATGCCGGCCTCGATGATCTTGTGGCACAGTTCGGGCTTGTCGGCGCCATGCGAGGTCAAGAGCGGCCCGCCCGTGCCGTGAAACTCGTCTTCACCGCCCTCCCAGCTCTCGGCCTGCTTGAAATAGGGCAAGACGTCGTCCCACGACCAGCCGCGGTTGCCGAGCTGCCCCCAATGGTCGAAATCCTCGGGCTGGCCGCGGACATAGATCATACCGTTGATCGAGGACGAGCCGCCGAGCACGCGACCGCGAGGATAAAGGATGGCGCGGCCGTTGACGCCGGGATCGGGCTCGGCCGTGAAGCCCCAGGTCAGTGTCTTGTGGTCGAGCAGCTTCATGTAGCCGGCCGGGATGTGGATGAGCGGATTCCAGTCGCGCGGCCCCGCCTCGATCAGCAACACCCGGGTGCCGGGATCCTCGGTCAGCCGGTTGGCGAGCACGCACCCGGCCGAGCCGGCGCCGACGATGACGTAATCCGCCTGCATCTCCCTTCCCTTTCCGCTTGCCATCCCGACGAAGGTCGGGATGGCTTTTGCTTACGCCGCCATACGCTGCCGCGCCGCGCCGCGGATCATCGCCGCGCCCTTTTCGGCGATCATGATGGTCGGGGCATTGGTGTTGGTCGAGGTGACCGCCGGCATCACCGAGGCGTCGATGACGCGCAGCCCTTCCATCCCATGCACCCGCAATTCGCTGTCGACGACGCAATTGGCCTGCGTCCCCATCATGCAGGTGCAGGTGGCATGATAGACGGTGTTGCCGTTGCGCCGCGCGTAATCGAGCAACTCGTCGTCGCTCTGGACATGCGCGCCCGGCAGACTCTCCGCGCCGACGAACGGCTGCAGCGCCGGCGCCGCGAAGATTCGGCGCACATAGCGCAAGCCGCCGACCACCGCGCGGCGGTCGGTGTCTTCCGAGAGATAGCGCGGATTGATCGCCGGCATGTCGCCCGGCCGGTTCGACTTGGCCTCGACATAGCCGCGCGACAAGGGCCGCATCTGCCAGGTGCCGCCGGTCAGGCCGGGTTCCTCTTCGAGTTGGCCGACCTGCCCGTCCTTGAAGCTGCCGGGCGCGAACGAGCATTGCACGTCGGGGGTCGCCGACTCCTCCAGCACCTTGACCGAGGCGGCGACCAGCGAGGCGCTATAGGTCAGCATGCCCTTGCCGGTGAACAGGTAGCGCAGCACCTCGCCGGCCAGCGGCAGGCCGCGGGCGCGCTCGTTGGCGGTCTGGGCGCCGTGGATCGGGTAGGTCATGCGGACGACGTAATGGTCCTGCATGTTGCGGCCGACGCCGCGCAATTCGTGCACCAGCGGCACGCCGATACGGCCGAGATGCTCGGGATCGCCGACCCCGGACAATTGCAGCAGATGCGGCGAGCCGACCGCGCCGGCCGACAGGATCACCTCGCGCATCGCGTCGGCCTGCTCGGTGTTGCCGTCGCGCGAAAACTCGACGCCGACCGCCCGCTTGCCGTCAAACACGATGCGATGCACCAGCGCCTTGGTGACGAGTTCGAGATTGGGCCGCTTCAGGGCCGGCCGCAGATAGGTGCGCGCGGTCGAGGCGCGACGGCGGCCGCCGCGGGTCTGCTGGCACCAGCCGATGCAATCGCCATGGCCCGGCGGCAGGTCGTTGACGTCTTCGCGGTATTCGAGCCCGAGTTGTTTACCCGCCTCGATCACGGTGGCGCAGATCGCCGGCCGGTCCATCTTCGCGGTGAACAAGGGGCCGTCCCTGCCGCGCGCCGCGCTGCCTTCGCCCTCCCAGCGTTCGGCCTGGCGGAAATAGGGCAGGCAATCGTCCCAGCTCCAGCCGCGATTGCCGAGCTGCGCCCAATGATCGTAATCCTCGGGCTGGCCCCGAATATAGATCAGACCGTTGATCGAGCTGGAGCCGCCAATCACCCGGCCGCGCGGATAGAGGATCGCGCGCCCCGCTGTGCCGGGATCGGCCTCGGCGCGAAAGCCCCAGGTCAGGGTCGGGTGATCGAGCATCCTCATAAACCCGGCCGGGATGTGAATGAGCGGGTTCCAGTCGCGCCCGCCGGCCTCGATCAGCAACACCCTGGTGCCGGGATCCTCGGTCAGCCGGTTGGCCAGGACGCAGCCGGCCGAGCCGGCGCCGATGATGATGTAGTCCGCCTGCATGCTGTGCGCTCCTCCCGGGCTGGTGATCGGTGTGCCGGACGGCCCGTGATCGCGGCCAGTCTAGCGCATCCGGGCGGCACCGGAAGAGGGCCGCTACGGCGGCAGGCGGCAGGAGGCGCGCCGGTGGACCCCAGCGTCGCCGCCGTCAACAAACCGGAAGAGGAATCAGAGCGCCTCGGCAGACCCCTGAGCCGGGAGGCGCTAAGCAAGCTTTCGTTGGTTGGCGCACAAATCGTCGGCCTTCCTCGTCCGCTCCCTCTCCGCCCCCGTGGGCCATGGCGGGGGGCGGAGAGGGTC
>DATLRS010000234.1:0-5704 GCA_035534535.1 Allostellaceae bacterium
CCTCGTCGCGCCGCGATTTCGGATCGAAGCCGAGCCCGATCATGCCGAGACCCAGCTCGTCGCACACGGTGCGCACCTGGCGCAGATGCTCGTGCACCTCTTCGCAGGTCTGATGAATGGTTTCGAGCGGCGCGCCGCTCAACTCGAACTGGCCGCCCGGTTCGAGGGTGATCGAACATCGGCTGTCGTTGACCAGCGCGATGACGTTGCCCGCTTCCGTGACCGGCTTCCAGCCAAAGCGGGTCATGCCATGCAGCAGCGCGGCAATCCCGTCCGGCCCCTCATAGGGTACGCGGCGCAGATCGGCGCGGCGGAAGACGAATTTCTCGTGCTCGGTGCCGATCCGCCAAGCCTCGGGCGGTTTGCTGCCGGATTCGTGAAATTCGACAAGCTGCCGCTTGTCGGTGATCGGCAGTCCTTCCACACTCGACGGCCCAGACATCGGCTCTCGGAACTCCCGGTAGGCGAAACGACGGTCCGTCTTAACGCGGCCGGACGCGGCCTCCGTCCCCGGCGACCGCCTGGAAGACCGCCAAGGCGGCGAGAGCGGCGGTTTCGGCGCGCAGCACCCTCGGGCCCAGCCCGACCCGCGTAACAATGGGGAGTTTGCCGAGAGCGTCAAGCTCCCTTTCGGTGAAGCCGCCCTCGGGGCCGACCAGCAGCGCCGCCGGCGCCGCCGGGGGCCAGCCGGCGAGCGCGGCAGCGATCGGTGCGCCGCCGCCGGTTTCGTCGCACAGCATGAGCCGCCGCGCCGCCGGCCAGGCCGCCAGCACCCGGCCGAGCGGCTGCGGCTCGTGGACCGCCGGCACCGACAGCCGCTCGCTCTGCTCGGCGGCGGCAACCGCCAGCGCGACGAGCCGGTCGCGGTTGACCCGCTCCGGCTGGGCGCGCTCGGTCCACACCGGCACCAGCGCCGCGACGCCGAGTTCGGTCGCCTTTTCGACGAGCCAGTCGAGCCGGGCCCGCTTGATCGGCGCGAACACGAGCCAGAGATCGGCTTCGGCGGCGGCCGCCGGGCGCAGCTGCCGCTCGGGCAGCAGCGTCGCCTTCCCGCGGCCCGGCACGGCAAGCCGGCACAGCCACTCGCCGTCCTGCTCGTTGAACCCGATGACCGCGGCACCGGCGCCGAGCCGCAGGACGTGCAGCAGCCGGTGCGCCTGCGCCGCGTCGAGCGCGAGCGCGCCGCCGGCCGGCAGCCCGTCCTTGATGTGAAGGCGGGTGGCGGGGGGGTTTGACGACAGCGGCAACTCCACCTTCCCGGTCGGCGGCTTGAGCCGAGCCCGGCGCGGGGCCAACATAGGGAGACAACATAGGCCATGAGCCGCGGCGCCGGAATGCCCGAAGCAAGCCCCCATCCCAGCCTGCCGCCGCAAGCGGCGCCGGCTGCCGACCCGAGCGACATCGATCGCGGCGATCGGGTCGATCGCTGGCTGCCTGGCTGGGCCGAGCCGTATGCCCGCCTCGCCCGCCTCGACCGGCCGATCGGCACTTGGCTGCTCTTGTTTCCCGGCTGGTGGGGGATCGCGCTGGCCGGGCCGCGATGGCCCGATCCGGCATTGCTGGTCCTGTTCGCGCTGGGTGCGGTGGTGATGCGCGGCGCCGGCTGCACCCTCAACGACATCGCCGACCGCGATTATGACGGCCGGGTCGCGCGCACCCGCCTGCGGCCGTTGCCGAGCGGCCGGGTCAGCGTCCGGCAGGCGGTGCTGTTCATGGTCGCGCAACTGGCGATCGGCGCCGCCATCCTGTTGAGCCTCAACCGCACCAGCGTTCTGCTGGGGATCGCCGTGCTCGGGCTGATCGCCACCTACCCGTTTATGAAGCGAATCACCTATTGGCCGCAGCTGTTTCTCGGGCTCAACTTCAACTGGGGGGCGCTATTGGGGTGGAGCGCGGTGACCGGGACGCTCGGCTGGCCGCCGCTGCTGCTTTATCTCGGCGGCATCTGCTGGACCCTCGGCTACGACACGATCTACGCCCATCAGGACAAGGAGGACGATGCCCGCATCGGCATCAAATCCTCGGCCCTGGCGCTCGGCCGCCGGACCCGGCCGTTCTTCTTCGTGTGCTATGCGGCGGCGACGCTGCTGTGGGGCCTCGCCGGCGCCGCTTGCGGCCTCGGCGTGGCGTTTTATAGTGCGCTCGCCGTCGCCGCGCTGCAGCTCGCCTGGCAGGCGGCGCGGGTCGACACCGACGATTCCGCCGCTTGCCTCGCCAAATTCCGCTCGAACCGCATCGTCGGCTGGCTGCTGTTCGCCGGCATTGTCACCGGGCAATTCGTCTGATGCCAGTCTGATGATCGACCCCACCCTCTTCGTCCGCAGCAACACCGAGATCAAGGCGCCGCCGCTGGTGCCCGAGATCGTGCTGCACCTCGCGACCGAGGTCACGCCGATCTGGCAGGCGACCGAGGAGTCGCTGGCGCGGTTCGGCACGCCGCCGCCGTTCTGGGCGTTTGCCTGGGCCGGCGGCCAGGCGCTGGCGCGCTACCTGCTCGACCACCCCGAGACCGTCGCCGGCCGCGAGGTGCTCGATATCGGCTCGGGCTCGGGGATCGTCGCGATCGCCGCGGCCAAGGCCGGCGCGCGCCGGGTGACGGCGGCCGAGATCGACCCGTTCGCCGCCGCCGCGATCGCCCTCAATGCGCCGCTCAACGGCGTCACGGTCAGGGTCGAGACGCGCGACCTGCTCGACCGCGCTGCCGCCGGCTGGGGCGTCGCGCTGGCCGGCGACATCTGCTACGAGGAGCCGATGTCGTCGCGCGCGATGGCCTTGCTGCGCCGCATCGCGGCGCGCGGCCGGCTGGCCTTGCTCGGCGATCCCGGCCGCGCCTACCTGCCCCGGTCGGGGCTCGTCGAGCTGGCCCGCTACGAGGTGGCGACCAGCCGCGAACTCGAAGACCGCGAGGCGCGCGAGGGCGTGGTGTGGCAGGTCCTGCCGGAGTGAGCGGGGCCAAAGGTATGGGAGGTCGCCGCTGAGACGGCACAGGGCCATCGTCGTCGCCGCGCTCGGCACCACCCAGACGCTCGCCTGGGCGTCGAGCTATTATCTGCCGGCGATCCTCGGCGCCCCGATCGCCGCCGCGCTCGGCCTGTCGGCGGACGTCTTTTTCGCGATCTTTTCCGCCGCGCTCTTACTCGGCGCGGCGCTCAGCCCCTGGGTCGGGCGGCTGATCGACGAGCATGGCGGGCGCGCCGTGCTGGCGATCTCGAACGCGGTGATCGCGGCGGGGCTGGCGCTGCTCGGCATGGCGCAGGGCATCGCGAGCCTCGGGCTTGCCTGGCTGGTGCTCGGGATCGGCATGGCGCTCGGTCTCTACGATCCGGCTTTTGCCGCCTTGGCCCGCCTCTACGGCCGCGAGGCGCGCGCCCCGATTACCGGCATCACGCTGATCGCCGGCTTTGCCAGCACGATCGGCTGGCCCGCTTCGGCATGGTTCGAGCACGCCTTCGGCTGGCGCGAGGCCTGCCTCATCTGGGCCGGGCTCAACCTGTTCGTCGCACTGCCGCTCAACTGGCTGTTGATCCCGCCTGCCCCGCCGCTGCCTCGGCCGGCATTGATCGAGCGCGCCCTGCCGGAGCCCGAGCCGCCGCGCGGCGCGATGGCGATCCTGGCCTTCTATTTCGCCGCAACCGCGTTCGTCACCGGCGCGATGGCGGCGCATTTGCCGCGTTTTCTCGAAATTTCCGGCGCCAGCGAGGCGGCGGCGATCGCCGCAAGCGCCCTGGTCGGGCCGGCCCAGGTCGCCGCCCGGCTCGTCGAATTGGGCCTGTTGCGAAGCATCCACCCGGTGTGGTCGGCGCGGGTCGCTTCGGTGATGCACCCGCTCGGCGCCGGCGTGCTGGGGTTGCTCGGCCCGGCCGGGATCGCCCTCTTCGCGGTCCTGCACGGCGCCGGCAACGGCATCGTCACGATCGCCAAGGGCACCCTGCCATTGGCGATCTTCGGCCCGGCCGGCTACGGGTTGCGCAACGGCATCCTGTCGGTGCCGGCGCGGGTCGCGCTGGCGGCGGCGCCCTTCGTGTTCGGCGTGCTGCTCGACAGGATCGGCGAACGGGCGGTGCTGCTGTCGGTCGCGCTCAGCCTCGCGGCCTTCGTCTCACTCCTGCTGCTGCGCCCGCGCCCCGCGGCGGCGGCTGCCGCCGCCAGCGACTGATCGCCAAGCCCGCCTCGCGCGCCTATATAAGCGAGCATGCCTTACGCCAGCCTGCGCGACTTCATCGCCCGGCTCGAAACCGCGGGGCGGCTCAAGCGGGTCGCGGCGCCGGTATCGCCCTATCTGGAAATGACCGAGATCCAGACGCGCCTTCTGGCCGAGGGCGGCCCGGCGGTGCTGTTCGAGACTGTCGTCCACCAGACCGCCGCGATGCCGGTGCTGGTCAATCTGTTCGGCACGGTCGAGCGGGTCGCCTGGGGGATGGACCGCGAGCCCCACGAATTGCGCGAGATCGGCAAGACGCTCGCCTTCCTGAAGCAGCCCGAGCCGCCCGGCGGCTGGCGCGAAGCCTTCGACATGCTGCCGCTGTTGAAGACCGTCATGGCGATGCGGCCGCGCACCGTTGCGGCTGCGCCCTGCCAGGAAATCGTGCTGCGCGGCAGCGACATCGATCTCGGGCTGTTGCCGGCGCAGACCTGCTGGCCGGGCGAGCCGGCGCCGCTGATCACCTGGCCGCTGGTTGTCACCAAAGGCCCGGGCACGGGACGCGAGGACGGCTTCAACCTCGGCATCTACCGCATGCAGGTGACCGGGCGCGACACCACCTTGATGCGCTGGCTCAGGCACCGCGGCGGCGCCCAGCATCACCAGCGCTGGCGCGCAGCGAAGCGCGAGCCGTTGCCGGCCGCGGTGGTGATCGGCGCCGACCCGGGCACGATCATCGCCGCCGTGACGCCGGTTCCCGACACGCTCTCGGAATACCAGTTCGCCGGCCTCCTGCGCGGCAAGCGGCTCGACCTCGTCGATTGCAAGACGGTGCCCTTGAAGGTGCCGGCGGCGGCCGAGATCGTGCTGGAAGGCCACGTCTCGCTCGACGAATACGGCGCGGAAGGCCCCTATGGCGACCACACCGGCTATTACAACGCGGTCGAGGAATTCCCGGTGTTTCGCATATCGGCGATGACGATGCGGCGCGACCCGATCTATCTCTCGACCTTCACCGGAAGGCCGCCCGACGAACCCTCAGTGCTCGGCGAGGCCTTGAACGAGGTCTTCATCCCCTTGTTGCAGCAGCAATTCCCCGAAATCGTCGATTTCTGGCTGCCGCCCGAGGGCTGTTCCTACCGCATCGCGGTCTGCTCGATCCGCAAAAGCTATCCCGGCCACGCCCGGCGGGTGATGATGGGGATCTGGTCGTTCCTGCGGCAGTTCATGTACACCAAATTCGTCATCGTCGTGGACGACGACATCAATGCGCGGGACTGGAAGGACGTGATGTGGGCCATTTCGACCCGCATGGACCCGGTGCGCGATACGGTGCTGATCGACCATACGCCGATCGACTATCTCGACTTTGCCTCGCCCGAATCGGGGCTCGGCGGCAAATTGGGGCTCGACGCCACCAATAAGCTGCCCCCCGAGACGAAGCGCGACTGGGGCCGCCCCATTCGCATGACCGACGAGATCATCGCCGACGTCACCCGCAAGTGGGCGGATTACGGCCTGCCCGGCAGCGGCAAACCGATCTGGAAATGAATAAATTGAACG
>DATLRS010000235.1:0-21437 GCA_035534535.1 Allostellaceae bacterium
AGCACCGCCTGGGCGATGACCATCGCCGCCGGAGTGAACAGGAGCCCGAGCCCCCCCAGCGGCCCCGAATGCGACAGCAATAGATAAAGCCCCAGCCCGACCACCGCCGGCGGCAGCCCCAACAGCGCATTGGCCGTGACGACGAGCGCCCGGCTGCCGGGAAATCGCCAGATCGCCAACGCCGCACCGCACGGCAGGCCGAGTGCCGCCGCCGCCACGCTCGCCGACAGGCTGACCGTCAGCGACAGCGCGACGATGTCCCAGTATTGCCGGCTGGCGAAAACCTCCGACAGCATTGCCAAGTCCCCGCTCAGTCGGCGTTCTCGCCCCGCCCACACTCGCCCAGGCCCGGCCGGTCGGGCAAGCGTGATGGCCGGCGGGTCGCCGGCGGGGCTCTCTTGACGCGGGCGCGCGCGATCATGATATTTGCCGACATGAGCGGCCTTGATCGGAGCAACGGCACGACGACCAGCACTCCCTGCGGCGGGGTGCCGGGAGGTTGCGCGCGCTGATTCGGAAAGGCAGCTCGAACCCACCGAACCCCGCCGGCAACGGACGGGGTTTTTTATTGACCCGATCGCCCCGTCCGACGGCACTATCGACGGAGCACTGGGCATCATGAGCGGACAAACTGGCGAGATGGCGCAATCCTCCAACCCCGTCGCGGTGACATTGCCGGACGGCAGCCGGCGGCAATTCCCCGGTCCTGTCAGCGGCGCCGATCTGGCGGCGGCGATCGGCCCCGGCCTCGCCAAAGCAGCGATTGCGGTCAAGATCGACGGCCGGCCGCGCGACCTCGCGACCGTCATCGATCACGACGCGATAGTTGCGATCGTCACCCGCGAAATGCCGGAAGGCGTCGAGATCCTGCGCCACGACGCGGCGCATGTCATGGCCGAGGCGGTCAAGGAGCTGTACCCGCAGACCCAGGTCACCTTCGGCCCGGCCACCGAGACCGGGTTTTATTACGATTTCGCGCGCGACGAGCCGTTCACCCCCGACGACCTCGCGCGCATCGAGGAGCGCATGCGCGAGATCGTCAAGCGCGACGAGACGATCACTCGCGAGGTCTGGGAGCGCGACCGGGCGGTCAAGTTCTTTGCCGCGATCGGCGAGCGCTACAAGGCCGAATATATCGGCGAGATCCCGGCCGGTGAGGAGATCAGCCTCTACCGCCAGGGCGAATTCGTCGATCTGTGCGTCGGGCCGCATCTGCCCTCGACCGGCCGGCTCGGGCAGGCCTTCAAGCTGATGAGCGTCGCCGGCGCCTATTGGCGGGGCGACCCGAACAACGCGCAATTACAGCGCGTCTACGGCACCGCCTGGCCCTCCCAGAAAGAGCTCGACCAGTATCTTTTCCGCCTCGCAGAGGCCGAGCGCCGCGACCACCGCCGGCTCGGCCGCGAGCTCGACCTGTTCCACCTGCAGGAGGAGGCGGTCGGCAGCGTCTTCTGGCATCCCAAAGGCTGGACGCTCTACCGCGCGATCGAGAGCTATATGCGCCGCCGCCTCGATGCCGCCGGCTATGTCGAGGTCAGGACGCCGCAACTCCTGGACCGCAGCCTGTGGGAAGCCTCGGGGCATTGGGAGAATTTCCGCGACAACATGTTCATCGCCGAAAGCCGCGACGAGCGGGTGCTGGCGGTCAAGCCGATGAACTGCCCGGGGCACGTGCAGATCTTCCGCAACCGGCTGCGCAGCTACCGCGAATTGCCGCTGCGGCTGGCCGAGTTCGGCAGCTGCCACAGGAACGAGCCGTCGGGCGCGCTGCACGGCATCATGCGGGTGCGCGCCTTCACCCAGGACGACGCGCACATCTTCTGCACCGAGCCGCAGGTCACCGCCGAGGCGATCGCGTTCTGCGAACTGTTGCTATCGGTCTACCGCGATTTCGGCTTTACCGAGGTGGCCGTCAAATTCGCCACGCGGCCGGCGGTGCGGGCCGGCGACGACAGCGTCTGGGACCTCGCCGAGCACGATCTCGAAGCGGCCGTCAAGGCTGCCGGGCTTACCTATACGCTCAACCCGGGCGAGGGCGCCTTTTACGGCCCCAAGCTCGAATTCGTGCTGCGCGACGCGCTCGGCCGCGACTGGCAATGCGGCACCCTGCAGCTCGATTTCGTGATGCCGGAACGCCTCGGCGCCAGCTTTGTCGGCGAGGATGGCGGCCGCCACCGGCCGGTCATGCTGCACCGCGCGATCCTCGGCTCGTTCGAGCGGTTCATCGGCATTCTGATCGAGCATTACGCCGGGAATTTCCCGCTGTGGCTGGCCCCGGTGCAGGCCGTTGTCGCCTCGATTACCGACGAGGCGGCCCCCTATGCCGAGGAGGTCGCGCGCGAACTGGCCGCCGCCGGGCTGCGCGTCGTCAGCGATACCACCAACGAGAAGATCGGCTACAAGGTGCGCGAGCACAGCCTCGCCAAGATTCCGGTCATCCTGGCCGTCGGCCGGCGCGAGGCCGAGCAGCGCAGCGTCTCGTTGCGCCGGCTGGGGGGCTCTGCGCAAGAAGCCCTTGCGCTCGGCGATGCCATTGCTAGATTGAAACTGGAGACGGCCGCGCCGGGCTAGTCTCGATGCCGCGCACGCCTGCGTACGACGGCATGTTCAACCACTGAGGGGAGAACCTACATACCCAGACCACCTATGAACCTCACCCCGACCCGCGAGGGACCTCGCATCAACGACGAGATCAACGTCTTGCGCGTGCGTCTCGTCGATGAACAGGGCCGGATGGTAGGAATTGTCGGGCGCAACGAAGCGCTCAACATGGCCGCCGAGGCCAGCCTCGACCTCGTCGAGATTGCGCCCAACGCCGATCCGCCGGTCTGCAAGATCCTCGATTTCGGCAAGTTCAAATACGAAGAGCAGAAAAAGAAAAATGAGGCGCGCAAGAAGCAGAAGATAATCGAGGTCAAGGAAATTAAGCTGCGGCCCAGCATTGACGACCACGACTACGCGGTCAAGATGCGCAGCATGAACAAATTCATCGAGGAAGGCGACAAGGTCAAGGTGACCATGCGGTTCCGCGGCCGCGAGCTGGCGCACCAGGAGTTGGGCATGAACGTCCTGATCCGGGTGCGCGACGATCTCGACACCATCGCCAAGGTCGAGCAGATGCCGCGCATGGAAGGCCGCCAGATGACGATGGTGGTGGCGCCGCGCTAGAGGCAGCTCTCCCCGGCGGGCCGCTCGCCCCGGTGGGCAGCTCTCCCCGGCGCGGCGGTCAGCCGATCACGTTGGCCTCGCGCAGGCCGCGCAACATCGCCGCGTCATAACCAAGCAGCGATGACAGCACCTCGTCGGTATGCTGGCCGGGGGTCGGCACCGGTGCGACGCGGCCCGGGGTCTTCGACATCTTGATCGTGGCGCCGGGCAGATACATCTCGCCGGCGACGGCGTCCGGCATCTTCACCAGCATCTCGCGCTCCCACAGATGCGGGTCCTCGGCGACCTGCGGGATCGTCTTGACCGGCGCCACCGGGATCTCGGCGGCGAGCAGGGTCGTGACGATATGGTCGACGGTGTTTTGGGCGCACCATTTGGCAACCGCCTGCTTGCGCGCGTCGCCCTGCTCGACCCGGCTGGTGAAGCCCTCGGCGCTGGCGTTGTCGTCGCCGGTCACGATGCGCATCAACCGGCTCGCCATCTCGCGGCCCGAGGCCGAGATCACGACGTGACCGTCTTTTGCCTGAAAGGGCGGCCGCCCGCCCTCCCCGCCCTCCTGGCCGGTCGCGAGGTAGTAGGAGGTCGGGATCTCGACCATCGTCAGCGCCGAATCGAGCAGGCAGCAATCCACCACCTGCCCTTCGCCGGTGCGGTCACGATGGCGCAACGCCGCCAGCGCGCCGATCGTCGCGTGCAATGAGGTATAGCGGTCGACCAGCGAGGTGGCGGCGCCGAGCGGCGTCCCGACCGGCGCGCCGGTGAGGCTCATCAGCCCGCTCATCGCCTGCCCCAGCGGATCGAACGCCGGCCGGTCGCGATAGGGGCCATATTGCCCGAAGCCCGACACCGAGACGAGGATGATGTCGCGCTTCAGCTTGCACAGCTCGTCGTAGCCAAAGCCCATCTTTTCCATGATCCCGGGCCGGAAATTCTGCAGCACGATGTCGGCCTTTGGCACCAGCGCGGCGAAGATCGCCTTGCCGCGCTCGGTGCGCATGTCGAGGCAGAGGCTTTTCTTGCCGCGGTTGTAGACCGCGAAATAGACGCTCTGGCCGCGCACCAACGGCTGCGATTTGCGGGTCTCCTCGCCACCCAGTTTCTCGATCTTGATGACCTCGGCACCGAGATCGGACAGGATCATGCCGCCGCGCGGCCCTGCCTGGTACCGCGCCAGTTCCAGCACCAGCACACCGTCGAGGGATCCGCTCATCACGCCGCTCCGCAAGGGTGAAATGATCGCTTGCTTTCGGCTACCATATTGCGCCGGGCGACACCGGGAGGGAAGGAGAGCCGAGCAATGGCCTATGAATACATCCTGAGCGAGCGCCAGGGCGCCGTCGCGCTGGTGACGCTGAACCGGCCGGAGAAGCTCAACGCGCTGAGCTTTCCGCTGATGGAGGAACTCGACGACGCGCTGAGCAGTTACGAATGGGACGACGACATCAGGGCGGTGATCCTGACCGGCGCCGGCGAGCGCGCCTTTTCCGCCGGCGCCGACATCCACGAAATGGCCGGGCTCAGCTCCGAGGAACTGGCCGATCGCGGCGCCACGCGCGGCCAGATCAGCTGGCATATCGCGAGCTACGCCAAGCCGCTGATCGGCGCGATCAACGGCCTCGCCTATGGCGGCGCGGCGCTCCTTTCGTCCTCGCTCGATCTGCGCATCGGCTGCGAGAAGACGCAATTCCGCTTTCTCGCCGCGAGCTATGGCCGGGTCAACTCGACCTGGTCGCTGCCGGCCCTGGTCGGCATCCCGAAGGCCAAGGAACTGCTCTACACCGGCCGCGCCGTCGCCGCCGAGGAGGCCCTGCACATCGGGCTGCTCAACCAGGTCGTGCCCGCGGCGAAGGTGGTCGACGCCGCGATCGAGATGGGCCAGATGATCGCCAAGAACGACCCGCGCATGGTGCAGGGCATCAAGCGGCTGCTGCACGAAGGGATGGCGATGGACTGGCAGGGCCGCTACGACCTCGAGGACGCGGCGCGCGCGACCTGGCTGTCAGCCGGCCACCCGCGCGACGGCTTCAAGGATTTCCTCAGCCGCAAGCCGGCGCGCAGCTGACGATCAGCTAGGCGGGCTTGTCCTTGGCAGCCGGCGGCGGGGCGGTCGGGCGACGTTGGGCGATCGGCATCGCCGGGATGTTGGAGACGTCGATCTCCGGCATCGGAATGTCGATCGCGCGCAGCACCGCATTCGCCAGGTCGTTGTAGTCGCGGAAGTTCCGGCGGAGCCAGCCGCGCCAGTTGGGATGGCCGCCGCTGGCGTGCAGTTCGAATGCGGACTCGCGGCCGTCGAGCGCCGAGGCGACATGATCCCAGGCGAGCTGCAACAGGGCGGAGCGCTGCATCGCAGTGTAGCCGCCGCCGCCGAACGATTCGTCGAGCCCGACCGCCATTTCCGCCGCCGCGAGGTCGCTGTCGGCCGGGGCGACGACGAGCGAGGAGCCGGGGACGATGCGCAGGATCTCCGCGATCCGCTGGCGCGCCTTGAACAGCGCGATGCCGCCGGAAGCGGTGTGTCGGTGGTTGGCGTAGCAATAGCCGGAAGGGGTGAATTCGGGATCGCGCTCGGCGGCCAGCAGGCAGGTGCGCACCGTCTGCACCGCGACGACGATATCGACGATGTACTCGACCGTCGGCTGGTGCTCCTTCAACCCCATCGCGTCGCTGAGCGCCAGAGCGAGACCCAGCGTGAACTCGGCCTTGGCGAGCCAGCCATAAAGGTGATGCCAGCGCAGCCAGCGGGCGATCGGATCGGGATCGGCGCCGACGAAAAACACATGCTCCCACGGCACGAAGACATCATCGAGCCACATCTGGCCGTCGAGTTCGTCAAACCGGCTCGAGAGCGGGGCGATAAACGGGTTGGCATCGCGCGCCGCGCTCTTGCGGCACAAAATCGAGACGCCCGCCGCCCCGACCGGCACGATGAACCCGGCGCGCTGGCCGCCGATATCGACCCCCGACAGACCGCCGACATAGACCTCTTCGGCAAAGGCGGGGCTGGTATGCATGCCAAGCCGGCCGCGGATCACGACCCCGGAATCGCTCTCGCGCACGAGTCTCAACGCCACCCGGTCGCGGGGATCGGGCCGCATGCGCTGGCCGATGATCGGGGCGCCGCCGCAATAGGTGATGAAGCGCTGGCTGCGGGCGACCCGGGCGCGATAGGCGAAGGCGCCCGCCGCCTGCGTCGACGACGCGCCGTTCTCGGTTTCGACCGTGGCCAAGACGCCGAGCGCGATCAAATTGCCATAGGCCGGGTCGTGGGTGATGTTGCCGGCGCTGTGGAACAGCGTCTTGGCAAAGGACCGGCCCATCCCGACGAGATCGCCGCTGCTGCGCGGCAGCACGAAAGCCCAGGGCACCCGCTCGCCGTCGGCATCGGGCGCCGTCAGCACGTCCTGCCACGCCGGATCGCCGTGCCGGTCGTACCAGGCGACGTATTCCTCCACCATCGCGCTGGTCGCCGGGTGGGTCGTCACGTCATCGACCCGGCCCGCGCCCATCACCCAGACCTTGCGGCCGTCGCGCAACGCTGCGCGGTAGTCGGCGCCGCTGCGCATCGTCAGGCTCCCCTCTTGAGAGGCGCCGCCGGCACGGCGTTGATGCGGCGCGGGGCCAGCGGGGCGGCGGCAATCGCGCCGACATCGATCCGCGGCATCGGCAGGCCGATCGCCTGCAAAACGCCGTTGGCCAGCTCGTTATAGCTCGCGAAATGCTGCCGCAGCCGGCCGCGCCACACCGGCACGCCGCCGCTGGCGTGCAATTCGAAGGCCGATTCGCGACCGTCGAGCCCCGAGGACACATGGTCGGCGGCGAGCTGCAACAGCGCGGCGCGCTGCCGGGCGGTATGGCTGCCGCCGCCGAACGATTCCTCGAGCCCCGCCGCCAGCTCGGGATCGTCGAGATCGCTGTCCGACGGGGCGACCACCAGCGAGGAGCCCGGCACGATGCGCAGAATCTCGGACAGGCGCTGGTGCGCGTTGAGCATCGCCAGTCCACCCGGCATCAGATGCACGTAGTTGGCGCAGCAATTACCGCCCACCGTGAAGGCCGGATCGCGCTCGGCGGCGGCCAGGCAGCTGCGCACGGTCTGCACTGCGGCCACCAGATCGACGAGGTAATCGATCGTCTGTTCGTGCTCCTTGAGGCCCATCGCGTCGGCCACCGCCAGCCCCAGCCCCAGGGTGAACTCGGCCTTGGCGAGCCAGCCATAGAGGTGATGCCACAACAGCCAGGTGGCGATCGGCTCGACGTTGGCCTCGACGAGAAACACGCGCTCCCACGGAATGAACACCTCGTCGAGCCACATCTGGCCGTCGAGCTCGTCAAAGCGGTGCGACAACGGCGCGGCAAAGGCGCTGCCGCGCGCCGCGATCTTGCGGCATACCGTCGTCACGCCGGGCGCCGCGACCGGCACGATGAAGCTGGCGCTGTGCTCGCCGATTTTGGCGCCGTTGAGCGCGCCGACATAGACATCCTCGGCGTAGGCGGGGCTCGTATGCATGCCGAGGCGGCCGCTGATCACGACCCCGGCATCGGTTTCGCGCACGATGCGCAGCGCCGCCCGCGCGGCCGGGTCCTCGCGCATGCGAAAGCCGATCGGCGCGGCGCCGCCGCAGAACGTCAGAAACCGGCCGGTCGTTGCGATCATCTCGCGATAGGCCATCGCGTTGGCGACCTGCTGCTGCGAGGCGTTGTGTTCCTCGACCCCGGTCAGGACACCCATCGCGATCAGATTTCCATAGGCCGGGGTGTGGGTGATGTTGCCGGCCGAGACGAAGATCGTCTTGGCAAAGGACCGGCCCATGCTGAGCAGATCCTCAGAGGTCTTGGGCAGCACATAGGCCCAGGGGGTCACCGTGCGGCCGGGTGCCGGCGGCGCGATCAGGACATCCTGCCAGGACGGATCGAAATGCCGGTCGTACCAGGCGACGATTTCCTCGACCATCGCGCTTGTCGCCGGATGCGTCGTCACGTCGTCGACCGCTCCGACACCGAGCACCCAAACCTTCCGCCCGTCGCGCAGCGCTGCACGGTAGTCGTCGCCGGTTCGCATCTTTTCCCCCTTCGACTACACGCCGGAGCGCCACAGATGACTGAATTGTGTCGCGACGATCCTCGCGTAGGGGACCTCGCCGGCAAGCACCCCGACGCCGCGGGCAAACGCGTTGACCGCCGCGACCGATTTTTCGCTGATCGCGGCGTCGTAAAACGGCAGGTCGCGGCCGATGATCGGCGCGATCAACCCGGCTTCGCGGGGCGGAAACCGCCGGTTGCCGACGTCGGTCGCGCGCGACACATCGGCCTTGAGCGCCTGCTGCGTCGCGACGAGCGCGCGCAACGCGGCGGCGGCAACCTCCGGCGAGCGCTCGATCAACCGGTCGGTCGTCGCCAGCACCGGCAGCGTATAGTCAAAACACCCCGGCGGGCCGCCATCTTGCCCTGGGGCGCCGCGGCGCACGTCGAGGACAATCGTGCCGGTGCCGCTGGTCACCGCCAGTTCGGTGGCCATGCCGTTGGCCCAGAACCCGTCGATCTTGCCGGATGCCAGCGCCTCGGCGGCGGTCAGCCCGAAATTGATGCTGGACCCCGTAGCGCCCGGCACCGGGCCGATCTCGATGCCGTCGCGCGCCGGATCGAGGCCGGCAGCGGCGAGGAGCGCCCGCAGCCCCATATCGACCCACGGTGCCGCGCCGATATGGCGACCTTTCAAGGCGGCGAGGTCGCCGCGCGCGATGCCGAGTTCGGCGCGCATCACGAGAAACCAGTACATGCCCTGCGACAGGGCGCCGAGCAGCTTGACGCCGCGCCATTCGGGGAATGCCGCCAGCGCGCCGTGCGCCGCGCCCCCGACGAAATCCACCGCGCCGTCGCGCAACGCTTCATAGGCGCGATCGACCGGGAAGATCAGCCCGGCCGTGACGTCCAGCCCCTCGCGCGCGAAAAACCCGAGCTCGGCCGCCGCCAGTGCCGGGAAATACGAGTTCGAGATCAGGTCGGGGATCGCAAGCTGCATGTTGGCGACGCCATGTTGCCGGGCTCGGCGATCAGCCTATAGTCGCCGCCGCGGGAAGGGAACCCGGCGGTTCGGGAGCGAGCGCATGACACCATGCGAGATGGAGGAACCGGGAGTTACGGTGAGTCACCGTCGCGGTGCAGGACCCGCAAGCGCAGTCAAGATTAAGTGCACTGTCACCGTAATCCGACTCGAGCCGGGCAAGCGCGGACCCAGACCGTCCCCGCCGAACCAGCCAGCGCAGCCAACATTACGTGCACTGTCACCGTAATCCCGCCTCGATGATCTGCGTCCGATCCGGCATGCTATCCTCCCTCACGGCGGCGGTTTTGCCGTATCGTCGGGGCTGCTCTTCGCGCTGTCCATTTCGGGAGGCCCCGTGACCCGCACCGCCGCCATCGCCGCCGCCGAAGCGTATTTCGACGAGGGACAATTCGCCGCCGACCTCGCGCGCCGCGTCGCGATCCCGACCGAGAGCCAGGTCGAGGAGCGCCTGCCGGTGCTGCGCGCCTATCTCGCCGACGAGATCGCGCCCTCGCTCGCCGGGCTCGGCTTCACCAGCGACATCATTGAGAACCCGGTCAACCAAACAGGAGGCCGCGGGGGTCCGATGCTGATCGCCGAGCGGCGCGAGGCGGGCGCCGCAACGACCGTCTTCGGCTACGGCCACGGCGATGTCATCCGCGGGCTCGAACCGCAATGGCGCGATGGGCTGTCGCCCTGGGAGCTGCGGCAGGAGGGCGATCGGCTCTACGGCCGCGGCACGGCCGACAACAAGGGCCAGCACACGATCAACCTGGCGGCGCTCGCCTGCGTTCTCAAAACCCGCGGCCGGCTCGGCTTCAATGCGGTGCTGCTGATCGAGACTGGTGAAGAGGTCGGATCACCCGGATTGCGCGAAGTCTGCCGCCGCTACAAGGACCGGCTCGCCGCCGATGTGCTGATCGCCTCGGACGGGCCGCGCCTCGCGCCGGAGCGGCCGACGATCTTTCTCGGCGCTCGCGGCGCGATGAATTTCGACCTGTCGGTCGAATTGCGCGAAGGCGGCCACCATTCCGGCAATTGGGGCGGCCTGTTGGCCAATCCCGGGATCATTCTGGCGCATGCGTTAGCAACAATCACGACCCCAAAAGGCGCGATCCTGGTGCGCGACTGGGTTCCGACCCATCTGCCGAACTCGGTGCGCGTCGCGCTGGCGGATTGCCCGGTCGAGGCCGGCGGCGAGGGCGCCCCAGAGATCGACCCCGACTGGGGCGAGCCCGGATTGACGCCGAGCGAGAAGGTGTTCGGCTGGTGCAGCTTTGAGATTCTGGCTTTCACCACCGGCAACCCCGACAACCCGGTCAACGCGATCCCGCCCAAGGCCACGGCGACCTGTCAGATCCGCTTTGTCGTCGGGGTCGATCCGGAAAACTTCCTGCCGGCCTTGCGCCGCCATCTCGACGCGCACGGCTTTGCGATGGTCCGCATCGAGCGCTGGGCCAAGGCCTATTTCCCGGCGACCCGGCTTGACCCCGACCACCCCTGGGTGCGCTGGGCAGCATCCTCGATCCGCCGGACGACCGGCAACGCGCCCGCCATCCTGCCCAATCTCGGCGGGTCGTTGCCGAACGACATTTTTGCCAGCGATCTCGGCCTGCCGACCGTGTGGATCCCGCATTCCTATGCGTCGTGCTCGCAGCACGCACCCAACGAACACATGCTGGCGCCGATCGCGCGCGAGGCGCTGCGTGTGATGGCAGGGGTCTACTGGGATCTCGGCGAGGACGGCGTCCCCGACCGGACTTGACGCGAGACGATCAGGCGAGCGCGATCCCGCCCGGAGCTGGTGGGCGATGAGGGATTCGAACCCCCGGCCCTCTCGGTGTAAACGAGATGCTCTCCCGCTGAGCTAATCGCCCGGTTTGATGCGTCCGCCCCCCGATCGGCCAGACCGCCGCCAGCCACCGCTTCTGTTAGTTGAGTTCGTCGCGCAAGCGCTTTCCTGGCTTGAATTTCGCCTGTTTTGACGCCGCGATCTTAATCTTTTCACCGGTCCGGGGATTGCGCCCCTCGGACGCGGCGCGGGAGGCAACCGAAAAGGTGCCAAACCCGACGAGACGAACCTCACTGCCCCCCTTCAGCGCGTCGGTGATCGAGTCGAACACCGCGTCGACCGCCTTGTTGGCGGCCGATTTTGTTAGATCGGCCTTGCCGGCAACGGTATCGACGAGTTCGTTTCTGTTCACGTGTTGCCCCCTAAGCGAGTATGCCGAACGTTGATCGAAAGCGCGTCGGAGTTTAGAGCGGCCCCCGAAGCGGGTCAACGCCACTGCACCGGCTTAAAGCCTGATTTTTTTGCCTGTTATCGGCGTAGCCCGCCGGCCGGCGCCGGGCGCCGGCACGGCAACACCACGCGCGATACCTATCAATGCGTTAGAACACCGGGACGCTCTTCGCCCGTGGCGGGAATCACCGGTGGCACCGCCTGGTCTTCCTCCCACTCGATCGGGATCAATGGCGCGGTCAGCGCCTGCGCCAGCACTTGATCGACCGTGCTCACCGGGATGATCTTGAGGCCGCGTTTGACGTTGTCGGGAATCTCGGCGAGGTCCTTCTCGTTCTCTGCCGGGATCAGCACCGTCTTCAGCCCGCCGCGCAATGCCGCGAGCAATTTTTCCTTGAGCCCCCCGATCGGCAATACCCGGCCGCGCAATGTGATCTCGCCGGTCATCGCCAAGTCGCGCCGCACCGGGATCCCGGTCAGCACCGAGACGATCGTCGTGACCATCGCCACCCCCGCCGACGGCCCATCCTTGGGCGTCGCCCCCTCGGGGACATGGACATGGATGTCGCGCTTCTCGAAAATCGGCGGCCGGATGCCGTACGCCTGGCTGCGCGACTTGACGAAGCTTTCGGCCGCCTGGACCGACTCCTTCATCACATCGCCGAGCTTGCCGGTCGCCGTCACTCGCCCCTTGCCGGGCAGCGTGACCGCCTCGATCGTCAAAAGTTCGCCGCCGACTTCGGTCCAGGCGAGCCCGGTCGTGACGCCAACCAGGTCCTCGCTTTCCGCTTCACCAAAGCGGAAACGGCGCACGCCGGCGTATTTTTCGAGATTGCGCCGCGTCACGACGATCCGCTCGGACTTCTGCATCAGAATGTCCTTGATCGCCTTGCGCGTCAGGTTGGCGATTTCGCGCTCGAGGTTGCGCACGCCGGCTTCGCGCGTGTAATAGCGGCAAAGATCGCGCAGCGCCTCGTCGCTGATGCTCCATTCGGTTTTCTTCAGGCCATGCGCCTTGATCTGTTTCATGATCAGGTGGCGTTTGGCGATCTCGATCTTCTCGTCCTCGGTATAGCCGGGGATGCGGATGATCTCCATGCGGTCCATCAGCGGCTGCGGCATGCGCAGCGTGTTGGCCGTGGTGATGAACAGCACATCCGACAGGTCGTAATCGACCTCGAGGTAATGGTCGTTGAAGCTCGAGTTCTGCTCGGGGTCGAGCACCTCCAACAGCGCCGAGGACGGGTCGCCGCGCCAGTCGGCGCCGAGCTTGTCGACTTCGTCCAACAGGAACAGCGGGTTCGACGATTTCGCCTTCTTCATGCCCTGCAGCACCTTGCCGGGCATCGAGCCGATATAGGTGCGGCGATGGCCGCGGATCTCCGCCTCGTCGCGCACCCCGCCCAGCGACATGCGCACGAAATTGCGCCCGGTGGCCCGCGCCACCGACTTGCCGAGCGAAGTCTTGCCGACACCCGGCGGTCCGACCAGGCACAAAATCGGCCCCTTCATCTTCTTCATGCGCTGCTGGACCGCAAGGTACTCGAGGATACGCTCCTTGACCTTTTCCAGCCCGAAATGGTCGGCGTTGAGCACCCGCTCGGCGCTGCTGATGTCGCGCTTGATCTTGGTGCGCTTTTGCCAGGGGATCGACAGCATCCAATCGAGGTAGTTGCGGACCACCGTCGCCTCAGCCGACATCGGGCTCATGCTGCGCAATTTCTTCAGCTCGGCGAGCGCCTTGTCGTGCGCTTCCTTGGAGAACTTGGTCTTGTTGATCTTGTCTTCGAGTTCGGCCATCTCGTCCTTGCCGTCCTCGCCTTCGCCGAGCTCCTTCTGGATCGCCTTCAGCTGCTCGTTCAGGTAGTACTCGCGCTGCGTCTTTTCCATCTGGCGTTTGACGCGGTTGCGGATGCGCTTTTCGACCTGCAGGACGCCGATTTCGCCCTCCATGTAGCCGAACACCTTCTCCAGCCGCTCGGAGACGGTTTCGCTCTCCAGCAGCTCCTGCTTCTCGGAGATCTTGAGGCTGAGGTGCGAGGCGACCGTATCGGCCAGCTTGCCGGGATCGTCGATCTGGTTGATCGACACCAGCACCTCGGGCGGGATCTTTTTGTTGAGCTTGATGTATTGCTCAAACTGCCCGACCACGGTGCGGGCCAGCGCCTCGATCTCCTGATGCGTCCCCGGCTTTTCGCCAATCACCTCGGCATGCGCCTGGAAGAACGCCTCGTTTTCGGCGAAGCGCACGATGCGGGCGCGCTGGCCGCCTTCGACCAGCACCTTGACCGTGCCGTCCGGCAGCTTGAGCAACTGCAACACCGTGCCGATCGTGCCGACCAGATAGATGTCCGAGGTCGATGGATCATCCTGGGCCGCATTCTTCTGCGTGACGAGGAGGATCTGCTTATCGTCCTTCATCACGTCCTCGAGGGCGCGCACCGATTTCTCGCGGCCGACGAACAGCGGCACGATCATGTGCGGGAACACCACGATGTCGCGGAGGGGCAGGACTGGGTAGAGCGCAGCGCGCGCGGTTTCGAACATGGGGCCTCTTTTGCCAGAGGCCGCTCGCCGCTGCCGGCGAGCGGTAGATCAGCCGTATTTAGTTTGGCGTCCTGGCGGCGATCGTCAAGCCACCTGTTCAGGATACCGTCGGCAGGGGGCGCTCAGCCGCCTGATCGCGCGACGCTGCCTAGGCGCCGGCACCGACATCGCCGCGACGATCGGAATAGATGTGGAGCGGTTTGGCGCGTCCCTCGACCACTTCGCGATTGATGACGATCTCGCTAACCCCGGCGAGGCTCGGCAGCTCAAACATGGAATCGAGCAGAATCCCCTCCATGATCGAGCGCAGGCCGCGGGCGCCGGTCTTGCGGGCGATCGCCTTGAGGGCGATGCCGCGCAGCGCCTCCTCGGTCAGTTCGAGGCGAACATCCTCCATTTCGAACAGCCGCTGGTACTGCTTGACCAGCGCGTTCTTCGGCTTGGTCAGGATATCAACGAGCGCATCCTCGTCGAGGTCGTCGAGCGTCGCCACCACCGGCAGGCGCCCGACAAATTCGGGGATCAGGCCGAATTTGAGCAGATCCTCGGGTTCGAGGTCTTTGAGAATCTCGCCGGTCTTGCGCTCGTCCGGACCGCGCACCTCGGCGCCGAAACCGATCGAGGTGCCTTGCCGGCGCTGCGCGATGATCTTTTCCAGCCCGGAAAACGCGCCGCCGCAGACAAACAGGATGTTGGTGGTGTCGACCTGCAGGAATTCCTGCTGCGGATGTTTGCGGCCGCCCTGCGGCGGCACCGAGGCGATCGTGCCCTCCATGATCTTGAGGAGCGCCTGCTGCACGCCCTCGCCCGACACGTCGCGGGTGATCGACGGGTTGTCGGACTTGCGCGAGATCTTGTCCACTTCGTCGATGTAGACAATGCCGCGCTGGGCCCGCTCGACATTGTAGTCTGCCGCCTGCAGCAGCTTCAGGATGATGTTCTCGACATCCTCGCCGACATAGCCCGCTTCGGTCAGCGTCGTCGCATCGGCCATCGTGAACGGCACGTCGATGATGCGCGCCAACGTCTGCGCCAGCAGCGTCTTGCCCGACCCGGTCGGTCCGACCAGCAGAATGTTGGATTTGGCGAGTTCGACGTCGTTATTCTTCGCGCCGTGCGCGAGGCGCTTATAGTGGTTGTGCACCGCGACCGACAGCACGCGCTTGGCATGGTCCTGGCCGATCACGTAATCGTCGAGCACCCGGCAGATGTCGCGTGGCCCCGGCACCCCATCGCTCGACTTGACCAGCGTCGTCTTGTGCTCTTCACGGATGATATCCATGCAAAGCTCGACGCATTCATCGCAGATGAAGACGGTCGGGCCGGCGATCAGCTTTCTGACTTCGTGCTGACTCTTGCCGCAAAAGGAACAGTAGAGCGTGTTTTTCGAGTCGCTCCCGCTGGACTTCGTCATCGCCACTCCATCACCAGTTCCGGCGCAGCACCCTGCCGGACAGGCTGACCTCGTCGCCGCGCCGGCCGAAAGCCGCGGCGGCCCGACCCGTGGCGGGCCGGTACCTCCCGCCACGGGTCACCAAAGTATATGTCGTCCTGACGGATCAACAACCAGTTAAATCCGCCGGGTCTGCCCTGGGGTGTGCCCCGGGGTCTGCCCTGGGGTCTGCCGCCCGCCGCGCCAGGGGCGCGCGGCCGCGCCCCTCAACTGCGGAAACCGCGCTCCTCGTCGCGGGTCGGCCGCGTCTCGACCACCTCGTCGATCAGGCCGAACTCCTTCGCCTCGGGCGGGGTGAGGAATTTGTCGCGCTCGACCGCGGCCGAGATGACGTCGATCGGCTGCCCGGTGTGGCGAACGTAGATCTCGTTGAGCCGTGCCCGCAGCCGCAGGATCTCGCGGGCCTGGATCTCGATGTCGGTGGCCTGCCCCTGGGTGCCGCCCGAGGGCTGGTGGATCATGATGCCCGAATTCGGCAGCGAGAAACGCTTGCCATGGGCCCCGGCGCACAGCAGGAGCGACCCCATCGAGGCGGCCTGACCGATGCACACGGTCGACACCGGCGAGCGGATGTACTGCATCGTGTCGTAGATCGCCAGCCCCGAGGTCACCACCCCGCCCGGGGAGTTGATGTAGAAGGCGATGTCCTTGCTCGGGTTCTCCGATTCGAGGAACAGCAGCTGCGCACAGATGAGGCTCGCCACCGCATCGTGCACCGGCCCGACCAGAAAGATGATGCGCTCCTTCAACAGGCGCGAGTAGATGTCATAGGCGCGCTCGCCGCGGTTGGTCTGCTCGACGACCATCGGCACCAGGTTGTTCATGTAGGTTTCGAGATGATCGGCCATTGCCCTCTCCTTCAACCGCGCGCCGGGGATGGCGGGCAGGTTCACGATGCTGTGGTCGCGTCTTCCGCCGGGTCGGGGTCGGGGTCGGCGCCGTCGCCGTCCGGCGCGCCGCTGGCGATCAATTCGCGCGGCGTTACGCGGCGCTCGCCGGGCTTGGCCAACTCAACGATAAAGTCGACGACCTTTTCCTCGTAGATCGGCGCACGCAGGTTGTTCAGCGCCTCCGGGTTCTTGCGATAGTAATCGATGACCTGACGCTCGTAGCCGGGGTGGCGCCGCGCTTCCTGCGTCAGCGCCTGGTTGAGCTCCTCCTGGGAGACCGTAATATTGGCGTTGCGGCCGACCTCGGCAAGCAGCAGGCCGAGGCGCACGCGCCGCTCGGCGACCCGGCGGAATTCGGCGCGCGCCTTCTCCTCGTCCGGGTCCGCAGCGGCCGCCGGCTCGGAGTCCGAGGCGCCCTCAAGCGCGGTCTCCTCCGGCGCGATGATTGCGGCCGCATCGAGCGGCTCCTCGGCCGCCGCCGCCGACCCCCGCGCCGCCGGCACCTCGTGCGCGGCCGGTTCGCGCGCCGTTTCGTGCGGCTGCGGCCTATCGGCCTCCGCGCCGGCCGGCGACCGGTCCGAGGCGCCTTCGAGCGCGGTCTCCTCCGGGGCGATCATCGCGGCCGCATCGAGTGGCCCCTCGACTGCTGCGACCGCTGGGGCCGGCGCCGCCGCCGCCGCCGCCGTGGCCTGCTCCGCCGCCAGCTGTTCGCGCTGCTGCTTCTCGGCTTCGTATTGCTGCCAGATCGACTGGAATTCGACCTCGACCATGCCGGTCGGGACCGGGAACTCGTAGCGCTCGAAGAGCTTGTCCAACAGCGCGCGCTTCAGGTGCTGGCGGGCGACGCCGTCATAGTCGCGCTGCATGCGCTGGCGAATCTCCTGGCGCAGTTCGGCCAGGGTGGTGAGCCCGACCGCCTCGGCCAGCGTGTCGTCGAGGGCTGCCGGCAGGCGCTGGCGCACCTCCTTGACGGCCACCTCGAACACCCCCTCCTTGCCGGCGAAATCGGGGTTGCCGTAATCCTCGGGAAAAGTCACCCTCACCGCCCGCGTCTCGCCGACGGCGGCGCCCAGCAGCTGCTCGCTGAAGCCGGGGAGCAGGCCCTCGGCGCCGAGTTCGATCTGGCGGCCCTCGCCGCGGCTGCCCGGGATCTCATCCGCGCCGACATGGCCGACGACATCGGCGACGATGATGTCGCCGCTCTCCGCCGGTCGCTCGACGGGCTCCGATTTGCGCTGCCCCTCGGCGATGCGCTCGACGGCCCGGTCGACATCCTCCTCGGGGACCTCGGCGATCAGCCGCTCAAGCTCGAGCGAGGCGAAATCGGGCTCCGGCATATCGGGCAGCACTTCGAGCGACATGTTGTATTCGAGATCGGTGCCTTCGCTCGCCGAGACGATCTCGACCCGCGGCGGCAGGGCGGGGCGCAGATTGTGCTCGCGCATCGCCTCGGCCGAGCTGTCCTGCACCGCGCTCTCCAGCACTTCGCCGCGCACCGCCGGGCCATAGCGCCGGCGCAGCATCGGCATCGGCACCTTGCCCGGGCGGAAGCCGGGAATCCGCACCGACTGGCCGATTTCGCCAAGCCGGCGGGTGATCTGGTCTTCGACCTCATTGGCCGGGACGGTGATCTTGAACTCGCGCTTCAGCCCCTCGGCGCTGGTCTCGGTTACGTTCATCGCAGAATGCTCACATCCATTGTCGTCAAGCCGCCTGGTGCGGGCGGGGGGATTTGAACCCCCACGATTTTCACCGCTGGAACCTAAATCCAGTGCGTCTGCCAGTTCCGCCACGCCCGCGGCCGCCGCCCGGCGGCGTCATTATCACACTCGCCCGCCGGAACATAGCGAACCACCGCTCGGGGCTCACGTCGCGCGGCTCAGATTGCGCACCGCGGCGGCCGCGGCGACCTGTCCCGCGTCGCGATAGGCCTCGTGATTGGCCTCGATATCGGCGAGCCGATAGAGGTAGTTGACCATGATCCCGGCGGATTGCTGCAGGCCCTTCGGCGAGACGTCGCCGAGCCAGTTGAGCCGCTCGACCCGCGCCCCGTTGCTGAGGTGGAAATGGGCGACCGGGTCGAGGGCGCGGCCCGAGGGCGCCCGCGCCTGCAGCAGATAGCGCGCGCCCAGCCGCAGCAGCGGCTCGCGCAACGCCGCCGCGACGCGCGCATCCTCGTGCCAGCCGGGCCGCGCGAGGAGGCGCAGCAGGATGGCGTCGCCGGATTCCTCGCCGCCATCGCCGCCCAATGCCTGCAACGCCCGCGCTTCGCCCGCGCCGAGCAGCCCGCCGCGCTCGCTCTGCGTCTGGAGCCAGGTGCGGAAGCCGGGCAGCGGCGACAGCGTCGCAAACGATTTGAGGCGCGGCAATTCGCCGGCCAGCGCATCGACCACCCGCTTGATCAGGAAGTCGCCAAAGCTGATCCCGACCAGCCCCTTCTGGCAGTTCGAGATCGAATAGAAGATCGCGGCATCGGCGGTTTGCGGGTTGCCGATCGGCGCCGCCTCGTCGAGCAGCGCATGGATGTCGCCGGCGATGCCGGCGACCAGCGCCACCTCGACAAAAATCAAGGGTTCGTCGGGCATGCGCGGGTGAAAAAAGGCAAAACACCGGCGGTCGACCTCCAGCCGATTCTTCAGATCGGTCCAGCCCTGGATCTCGTGCACCGCCTCGTAGGCCATCAGTTTTTCGAGAAGGGCGGCGGGCGCCTCCCAGGTGATCCGCCGCAACTGCAGAAAGCCGATGTCGAACCAGTTGGCGAGCAGGTCGCGCAGATCGTCGGCGAGGCCGCGCAACGCCGGATCCTTGCCGGCGACCTCGATCAGCTCGGCGCGCCGATCGACGAGAAACTTGACGCCCTCCGGCAGCGCGTTGAACTGCCGCAGCAGGGTAACCCGCGGCGGCGCCAGCGCCGCCCGCAACGCGCGTTCGGCGGCGGCCCGCGCAGCCGGATCGGCCGCCGCACCGACCAGCGCGCAACAATCGTCGATGACGTCGTGGTCGGTGTCGAATTCCTCCGCCAAGAGGCGCAGAAAGCGCTCCCGACCGGCGGGGTTGAGTGCCAGATAGGTGCGCCCCAGCTCGGCCGTCCGGGCCCGCGCGGTGACCTCGCCGCCGCGGCCGTCGAGGCAGCTCAGCATCTTCTGGTGCAGCCGGGCGGCGTCGTCCTCCGGCAGGTCGGGCCGCAGCGCCCCGGACAGGACGCCGCGCGCCGACAGCGCGATCTCGCGCCAGGCGCTGCGCAGATTGGCCAGGGTGCGGTCGAGAACGCCATCGAGAAAGCCGCTGGGGGCGTGGTCGCTCATGAGCTGTCCGCGGTTGTTGCGAGCCAGGAGAAAGGCTACCCAAGGCAAAGATTACTACGCCGGTTCAGGCGGCAACACACCGCCCTTCAGCGCGGCGAGCGTCGCCGGCAGGGAAGCGACCAGATCCTCGCTGACGAGCCCCGGTCCGGCCCGGGCCGCCGCCTCGCCGTGCAGCCAGACCGCCGCCGCTGCCGCTTCGAAAGCGGGCATGCCCTGCGCCACAAGGCCGAGCACCATGCCGGCCAGCACGTCGCCCGCTCCGGCGGTTGCCAGCTCGGGCGGCGCCCCCTCGTTGATCGCGGCGCGGCCGTCGGGGGCGGCGATCACCGTGTCGCTGCCCTTGAGCACCACCACCGCACCGCTCGCCAGGGCGGCGCGGCGGGCGCTGTCGAGCTTGCTGCCGGAGCGCTCGAACAGGCGGGCGAATTCCCCTTCATGCGGGGTCAACACCGGCACCGGCACATTCGGCGCACCGATCGCGGCAAACAGCGCGCCCGGATCGTCGGCAAACACGCTCAGCGCGTCCGCGTCGAGCACCGCGCGCTTCTTGCCCGCCAAAATCGCCAGCGCCGCGGCGCGCGTCTCGGGGCCGGTGCCGGCGCCCGGCCCGATCAACGCCGCGTTGCGCCGCGGGTCGGCGAGCAAGCCGCGAAAGCCGTCGATGCCGTCGGCTGGCTGGACGATCACTCCGGTCAGCGCGGCGGCATAGAGCGCGAACGCCGCCGGCGGCGCCGCCACCGTCACCAGCCCGGCGCCGAGCCGCGCCGCGGCGCCGGCCGCCAATCGTGCGGCGCCGGTCATCACCGCGCCGCCGGCGACCAGCGCATGCCCGCGGGTGTATTTGTGGCTCGCCGCACCGGGCCAGGGAAATTGCGCCCGCCACCAGTCGGGGTGGTTGGCCGCGACGCTCGGCCCCAGCCGGTCGAGCACCGCGGCCGCGATGCCGATCGGCGCGACCAGCGTCGCGCCGCAATACTCGCGCCCGGGCAGCAGCAGATGCCCCGGCTTGCGGCGGAAGAAGGTGACGGTCAACGCCGCGCGCGGCGCAATGCCGCGGACCGCGCCGCTGCCGCCGTCAACCCCGCTCGGCACATCGACCGCGACGACCGGCAGAGGGCGCGCCGCGAGGGCCGCGATCACCTGCGCCGCCACCCCCGCGATCGGCCGCGCGAGGCCGGCCCCGAACAGGGCATCGACCACCAGGGCTGCGCCCTCCAGGCTCGCCGTGCCGAGCGGCTCGACCGGCCCCGGCCAGCGCGCGGCGGCCGCCGCGGCGTCGCCCGTGAGCGCGGGGCGCTCGCCGCACAGCGCCAGCCGCACCGGCCAGCCGCGCTCGGCCAGGATGCGGGCCGCGACAAACCCGTCGCCGCCGTTGTTGCCGGGGCCGCACAGCACGACGACCGGCCGAAGCGGCCAGCGCCGCGCCACCGCGTCGGCGACCGCCCGGCCGGCATTCTCCATCAGCGCAATGCCGGAGACGCCGCCGGCGATCGCCAGCCGATCGGCCTCAGCCATCTCCCCGGGCGCCAGCAGCGCGTGGCGGGCCCAGCCTGTCGCCAGTTCGCTCATCCCGGGCAAAAATGGGGCGCCGCGGCGTCGGGGAAAAGCCGCATCGCGGAAAAGAGCCGGCATCGCCGGAAGCCCAACTTGACGCTGCCCCGCTGATTCGCTACCTGCAACGCGGATGGCGGGTGTAGCTCAGTTGGTTAGAGCGCCAGATTGTGGATCTGGATGTCGTGGGTTCAATTCCCATCACTCGCCCCATTCTTTTCAATTGCTTAGGGAG
>DATLRS010000236.1:0-10187 GCA_035534535.1 Allostellaceae bacterium
GACCGCATCCTTGCTGAAGCCGGCGGAGAAGTTACGGGCGGAGACGTAAGGCAGCTGCTGGGGCAGCGGATGAGTTTCAGGGCTTCTGATATAGTCGCATGACCGTCGGCGCGGGACTGCAGATGCGTACTAGTCTCATTACTAATTCGATCCGAGCGATGCGGGATCGCAGGCCACATTTGAACGAGGCGGTGCCAAAATGGCATTGATGCTGGCCAAGACATATGCGGCCTTCAAAGCCGCCGGAGTCGGGGAGGATCAGGCGCAAGCGGCGGCCGAGGAGCTCGCATCCTTCGAAGGGCGGTTCGGGTCACTGGAAGGCAGCCTCTCTCGCCTTGATGCGAAGATTTCCGCGGTCGAAGGTACCATCGACGTAATTGAAAGTAAGGTTTCTGGTATTGAAGGCAGAATTTCAACTCTGGAATCTAGAGCCGCGAACATAGAAGGCAAAGTCGCGGCCATAGATGCGAAGATTGGTGTGCTTCTGTGGGCGGTCGGAATCAATGCCGCCGCGACCATCGCCATTCTGGGTGTGCTTCTGCATCGCGGCTGAGCTGGCATAACTGAAAGAAATCGGGCGGAGTGAAATGGAAAAATTCACGCAGCTGACCGGGGTGGCGGCGCCGATGCCGATGCCCAACATCGACACCGACAAGATCTTCCCGGCGGTCTATCTGAAGACGATCAAGCGCACCGGGCTGGCGCAATGGCTGTTCCAGGAGATCCGCTTCCGCGCCGACGGCTCGGAAAATCCCGATTTCGTGCTCAACCAGGGTCCCTACCGGCAGGCCAAGATCATCGTCGCCGGCGACAATTTCGGCTGCGGGTCGAGCCGCGAGCACGCCCCCTGGGCGCTCACCGATTTCGGCATCACCTGCGTCATCGCGCCAAGCTTTGCCGACATCTTCTACAACAACTGCTTCAAGAACGGCCTGTTGCCGATCGCGCTGCCCAAGGAGGTGGTCGACCAGCTGATGGACGACGCCAAGAAGGGCGCCAACGCGGTGCTGACCGTGGACCTGGAGTCGCAGACGATCTCGCGCCCGGACGGGGAAAAGGTGCATTTCGACATCGACCCGTTCCGCAAGCATTGCCTGTTGAACGGTCTCGACGATATCGGCCTGACCGAGCAGAAGGGCAGCGAAATCGCCGGCTACGAAGACAAAGCGCGGCGGTCGCGGCCGTGGCTGTTCGGCATGACCCAGGTCGGGGCGTAAGGCAGACACCCCGGCCATCCCTCGCAACCGTCATGGCCGGGCCTGTCCCGGCCATGACGGTGGATCAAGACGTAGATCCCCCGGACAAGCCCGGGGATGACAAGTGTCAAAGGCAGTTTCCGATGGCTGAATCCCGCTCGAACCGCAACGTTCTCGTGCTGCCGGGTGACGGCATCGGCCCGGAGATCATGCATGAGGCCATGCGCGTCGCCGAATTCTTCGACCGCCGCAACATCGCCCGCTTTGCGGTCACCGAGGGGCTGGTCGGCGGCGCCGCATACGACGCGTCGGGCGTGCCGCTGACCGACGCGACGATGGCCGAGGCGATGGCGGCCGATGCGGTACTGTTCGGCTCGGTCGGCGGGCCGAAATGGGAGACGCTGCCGTTTGAGCTGCAGCCCGAGCGCGGCCTGTTGCGCCTGCGCAAGGAGATGGATCTGTTCGCCAATCTGCGCCCGGCGGTGGTCTTTGAGGCGCTCGCCGACGCGTCGGCCTTGAAACGCGAGCTGGTCGCCGGGCTCGACCTGATGATTGTGCGCGAATTAACGGGCGGGATCTATTTCGGCGATCCACGCGGCATCGAGACATTGCCCGATGGCAGCCGCCGCGGCATCAACACCGAGGTCTATACCGAGGCCGAGATCGAGCGCGTCGTGCGCGCCGGCTTCGACCTCGCGATGAAGCGCCAGCACCGCCTGACTGAGGTCGACAAGGCCAATGTCATGGAATCGGGGGTGCTGTGGCGCGAGGTGGCGCGCCGGGTGCACGCCGACTACCCCGATGTCGAGCTCTCGTTCATGTATGCCGACAATTGTGCGATGCAGCTGGTGCGCGCGCCGAAGCAGTTTGACGTGATCGTCACCAGCAACCTGTTCGGCGACATATTGTCGGATTGCGCGGCGATGCTGACCGGCTCGCTCGGCATGCTGCCCTCGGCGTCGCTCGGCGCGGCCGACGCCAGCGGGCGACGGCGGGCGCTCTACGAGCCGGTGCATGGCAGCGCCCCCGACATCGCCGGCCAGGGCATCGCCAACCCGCTCGCCTGCATTCTCTCGTTCGCGATGATGCTGCGCTATTCGTTCGACCTCGCTGAGGAGGCGACGCTCGTCGAGGAGGCGGTGCGCCGCACCCTGGCCGCCGGCGTGCGCACCGCCGACATCCTGCAGCCGGGCGTCGCCCGCGTCTCGACGCGCGAGATGGGCGATGCGATCCTCAAGGAGCTGCAGAAGGCCGCGTAGCTCAGGCCGCCTTCGCGCCCCGCCTGCGCTCCAGCGCCGCGATGAGCATGTCGGTGTCCATCACGTCGCCGAAGATGTTGTAGAACGCCGTCAGCGAGGCGTCGTGTTCGGCCTGGGTGCTGGCGGCGTTGCCGTCGCTGACCATGACCGTGCGGAAATTCAGCATCGCCGCGTCGCGCGCCGAGCTTTCGCAGCACACATTGGTGACCGTGCCGGTGATCAATACCGTGTCGAAGCCACCGGCGCGCAGCCGCTCGGCGAGATCGGAGGTGCCCGGCAGAAAGCCGCTGTAGCGGTATTTGTCGACGATCTCGTCCTCGGGGCGCACCTCGAGATCCGGCCACAGGCCGTGCCCGAGCGAGCCGGCGGTCAGCGCCGCGATGCGCTTCTGCCGCCGTTCCGGCGTGCTGATCTCGAAGGCGACCGACCAGTCGTCGAGGCAGCGCTCGTCATGCGTCATCCGCACCCAGAACACGCCGCCGCCGGTCTGGCGCACCGCCGCCGCCAGCCGGTTGACCGCCGGCACGATATCAACCGCCGAGCGCACGACGGCGTGGCCGACATCCGGGTTCATGAAGGCATGCTGCAAATCGATGACGACCAGAGCGGTCCGCGCCGGATCGAGATCGGCAAAGCAGTGCTCCTGCCCGCGCCATTGGACGACACGGCGGACGATTTCCTCGGGGATGGTGGCGCCGTTCAGCTTCATCGTGGCCTCCTCCGTCTTGTCGCGCTCGACTATGGCTCGTGCAGGCGGCGCTGCGCTGGCGAGATCAATGTCAATGGCTGTCGGCCGTGGGCGCGATAGATCGCGAAATCGGCGTCAAGCGTGCAGATCGGCGACCCGGTCATTTCCGCCAGCCGTACCAGGCAGGCATCGGCGAGCGACATCGGCACGCTGGCATAACGCGCCATCAGTGCGCCCACGGCCGCCAGTTCGTCCTGGATCTCCAGGCCCACCCGCACGATGCCGCGCGTCAGCATATCGAGGACGCGTACCGGCGACTGGCCGTTGCGGGCAACCAGAAAGCAGGCTTCGGTAAGCACCGGTTCGCAAGAGAGAAAGGGCGGGTCCAGAGTCGCGAACCGTTCCACGGCCCAACCGTGGTCTCGTTCTCGTCCGTAGAGAAACGCAACGATCGGCCCGGTATCCAGCAGGACCCCTGCCCTCATCGGCCGAAATCGTCGAAGTATTTGGGATTGCTGGCGAGATCAGGCGGGCAGTCGGCATCCTCGAAGATCAGATCCTTGAGCAGGTCGTGCGCCGTCGGCTTGCTGGGAGGCAGCTGCCGTGGTGGCTCGCCGCCGGCAGGCGGGGCGGCGAGCACGAGGCGCAGCCCCTCCTCGACCAGATCCCTCAGCTTGCGCCCCTTGAGCGCGGCTTCGGATTTGGCGCGGCGAAGCAATTCGTCCGGAATGTCGACAGTGGTTCGCATCGATTGCATATAACCATATCGATGCAAAGATGCAAAGCGAGGGTCACCACGCCGCGTCGAGCAGTTCGCGCACCACCGGCGGGCCGTCGATCTTGCGCGGGTTGGTATGGATCCAGCGGTCGTGCATCGACAATTCGGCGATGCGGTCGAGCTGTTCCGGCTTGACCCCGACATCGCGCAGCCGCGCCGGCAGCCCGAGCCCGGCGATGAGGGCCGCCACGACATCGCCGGCCGCCCGTCCCGGATGGCCGAGCGCCTCGCTGACCAGGGCCTGGCGGTCGGCATTGACCGCCAGGTTGAAGCGCAGCACATGCGGCAGCATCACGCATGAGGTATAGCCGTGCGGCACATGCGCGGTGCCGCCCAGCACATGGCCGATGCCGTGGCTGGCGCCCTTCGGCACGCCGGTCTGCGAGCCGACCATCGACATCCACGCGCCAAGCTGGCAGTCGAGCCGCGCGTCGAGGTCGAGCGGGTCTTCCTTGACCCCGGCGAGGCCGCGGCCGAGCAGTCTCAGCGCATGGTAGGAGGCGCCCTCCGAGATCGGCTGGCATTGCGGCGAGCAGATATCCTCGACGGCATGATCGACGGCGCGGATGCCGGTCGACAGGAACAGCCACTCGGGCGTGTGGATCGTCGCGCGCGGGTCGAGTACGACATTCTTCGGCATCATCAGCGGATGGCCGTAGCTCTCCTTGACCTGTCGCACCGTGTCGGTGCAGCCGGCCGAGGCGCTGTATTCGCCGGCCGACAAGGTCGTCGGGATCGCCACCGTACGAACCGCCGGCGCCTTGACCTCCGGCCGCACGATGCTGCCGTCGGCGCCGACCGTGGCGCGGTAATTGTCGAGCTGCGCCGGGTCGGTGACGTCGTTGGCGAGGCAGAAGGCGACCATCTTGGTGGCGTCGGTGACCGAGCCGCCGCCCAATGTGGCCAGCATGTCGGCGCCGGCGGCGCGCGCCGCGTTGGCCGCGGCGACGACATCGATGCGCGGCGTGTGCGCGCCGATCCGGGCGAACACCCCGGCCAGCCGGTTGCCGAGCGCCTGGCGCACCTGCCCGACCATGTCGGTCTCGCGCTCCAGCGTGCCGCTCGCCACGAGAAACACCGAATGGGCGCCGCTCTCCTCGACCCGCTCCCTCAGCGCCTCGGCGAACGGGCGGCCGTAGATGACGCTCTCCATCGGCGGAAAACGGTAGCTGCCAGTCAGCATGGGGACCTCCTAACGCGCCAGATAGCCGCCATCCACCGGCAGCGTGACGCCGGTGATGTAGCGCGCCATGTCGGATGCAAGAAACACCGCCGGTTGCGCGATGTCGGCGGGCGTACCGATCCGGCCCAACGGAATGCGGCCGGTGAAGTTGGCCATGTATTCGACATTCTGCCGCGCATCGGCGTTGAGCGGGGTGGCGGTGAAGCCGGGGCCGATCGCGTTGACCCGGATGCCGATCGGTCCCAGTTCGATCGCCAGCGCCTTGGTCAGGAGCCGCACGCCGCCCTTCGAGGTCGTATAGGCCGCCGAGTTGGGCAGCGCGACAAACGACTGGATCGAGCCGATATTGATCACCGCGCCGGCGGTCTCGCGCAACTGGTCGAGAAACGCGGTGACCATGTTGTAGGGGCCGTCGAGATTGACGGCCAGGGTCTCGTCCCAGTCGCGCCGCGTGTTGGCGTCGCTCACCTTGCCGCGGCGGATGATGCCGGCATTGTTGACGAGCACGCCGATCGGCCCGATCTCGGCCCGCACCCTGGCGGCCAGCGCATCGCAGGCGGCGCGGTCGGTGACGTCACAGGGCAGCCCGACGGCGTCGCCGCCGGCCGCCGTCGCGACGCGCACCGCGGCGCCGATATTGATGTCGACCGCGACGATCCGCGCGCCGGCCGTGGCCATCGCCACCGCGATTGCTTCCCCGATCCCCGATCCGGCGCCGGTCACCAGCGCAATGCGGCCGTCGAGCGAGCCTGCCATGATCCGACCTCACCCTGCCCTCTTCCCCCTTTAAGCGGGAGAAGAGGGTTTCCTCGGAATGGTTTACGTCGCCTGCGCCATCCGCGCGGCGCGCCGCCTGGCGATGGTCGGCGCCTTCGGCGCGTGCAGCGGGTCCTTCACCATGTTGCTGATGCCGAGGCCGTCCGGCAGGGTCGGCACCCACGCATCGCCGCCCAGGATGTAGTGGCGGTTGGTCTGCGCCGGGTTGCGGTTGACCAGCGGCCGATTGTAGAGCGGGTGCGTCAAGCTGCGCACCTCGTGCTCGATCTGGAACAGCACCTTGCCGGTATCGAGGTCGGTGATTTCCTCGAAGCGGTACTGGCAGCGATCGCTTTCCTCGGTGATCAGGTCGCGTTCCTGGAGCTTTTTGTGCGGCCCCTCGAAATCGGCGACGTAGACCTGCAGGTGGTGGCCGTCGAACTCGGGGAGCTTCTTGTCGGTCTCCTTGAAGCGCAGCTCCTGCTTGAAGCCGACGCTGACGCGCGCGGTCTTGCCGGAGCCGTTCTCGACGCAGGTCGCGGTGCCGAGGATCTCGCGGTAGAAGCGCGCGATGCCTTCGGCGGTGCCGCCCGGCACGTCGAACTCGACATAGGGGATACCGAGATTGATGTGGCCGAAGCGCTCGACGTCCGGGTCATGGAGGTGGATCTTGTTGCCCCACGGGCAGAAGGCCTCGACGTGGTCGTTGGCCTCCTTGAACTTGAACTTGGTGCCCTTCAGGGCCTGCTTGACGCCCTGCAGGCGCTCCAGCAATTCCGCGCGGTTGGGCACGACGATGCCGATCGTGCCGCGAAACACCAGGGGATCGCCGGTCGGCATGTGGATCTGGTTCTTGCCGATATTGACCCACATGTTGTTGGTGCCCGGGAACAGGTAGGGGTCCCGGGTGAAGCCGCAGCCGACCAGATAGAACGTGCTCGCCAGGCCCTGGTCCGGGATCTCGACATTGAGGTGCTCGAGCCCGGTAATGTTGCCGAGATTCTCGGCCGCACGATCAAACGGATTGTCCATCTTGTCCTCCGAATTTTTCGCACGGCGCTGCGCCGCGCCTCTGCGATGATGAGCGCCGCGGCACTTCTGGCAAAAGCGCCGGGCACCTGCGACTTCATCAGAACAGGTTTTCGAACCGCTCGTCCACCGGTACCCGATAGCCGTCGGCGAGCCGGTTGGTCTCGTTGGCCATGCCGACGACGGCGATCAATTCGCCCAGCATTTCCGCGCTCATGCCGAGCCGCTTGGCGGCGGCGCCGTGCGAGGCGGTGCAGTATTGGCAGCCATTGCTGACGCTGACCGCAAGGTAGATCAATTCCTTGGTCAAGGGGTCGAGCGCCCCCGGCATCATCACCTCCTTGAGGCTCTCCCAGGTGCGCTTCAGGGTCGGCGGGTGGTTGGCCAGGGCGCGCCAGAAATTGTTGATCCAGTCGGTATTGCGGCTCGTCTTGATGTCGTCGAATACCGCGCGCACCTCGGCATTCGCCTCCTTCTCGTCAATCAGCGGAAGCATCGGCATCGTCAGCTCCTTGTAAAGCGCTGGACGGCGGCGTAAGTCAGCACTCAACGCCACATGCAACCTCTCGGTGGTGTCTCGACTGAGGCACTACCAACCCGCCCCGGAGTTTCACAGATGGGCTTTAACGCGATGCGCGTCGCGATTTTCACGGCTGCCCCCGGGTTTCGCCCATCCGGCTGGCGCCGGGCGGTTGCTCTATTACGAGTGTTCTTGTAGCCGCTCGCGTATTTCGGTGCGAAACCGATCAAATTGGCTTCGCAATGCACGTATCTCGGCGCCCAAGCTTGTCACACTCGCATCGAGCCGGTTCAGGATCGCGACGATCACGGTTCGGTCGTCGCGCGTATCCGCCAACTCTCGTTGAATCTCGCGCAGAATGCGTGGCGTCAGGTCCGCTGCCGGGGCTTCATCGCTCATCGTGTCGTTCTCCCAGTCAACCGTATGGAGGCGCCTGCAAACCGCTCGGCGACCACCTTGTAAACGCTGAGGCGGCGGCGTAAGTCAACGTGACGCAACAATACCACCCGTGCCGGAGCAAAACCGATGGGTTTCAAACTAGCGGTGGTCGGCGCGACCGGCAATGTCGGTCGCGAGATCCTGACTACCCTGGTCGAGCGCAACTTTCCGGTCGACGAGGTCGTCGCGCTGGCCTCCTCCGAATCGGTGGGGCGGGAGGTGTCGTTCGGCGACGACGATATTCTCACGGTGCAGGCGCTCGACACCTTTAACTTCAGGGGCATCGACATCGTGCTGTCGTCGCCCGGCAGCAAGGTCTCGGCGATGTTTGCGCCGCGCGCCGCCCGGGCCGGCGCTGTCGTCATCGACAACACCTCGCATTTCCGCATGGAACCCGACGTGCCGCTCGTCGTGCCCGAGGTCAATCCCGAGGCGATCGCGCATTACCAGAAGCGCGGCATCATCGCCAACCCCAATTGCTCGACGATCCAGATGGTGGTCGCGCTGAAGCCGCTGCACGACCTGGCGCCGATCAAGCGGGTCGTCGTCGCGACCTACCAGTCGGTGTCGGGTGCCGGGCGCGCCGCGATGGACGAATTGTTCAGCCAGACCCGGGCGATCTACGTCAACGACCCGATCAAGCCCGAGCAGCTGACCAAGCAGATCGCGTTCAACGTCATCCCGCATATCGACGTGTTCATGGAGAGCGGCGACACCAAGGAAGAGTGGAAGATGGCGGTTGAGACCCGCAAGATCCTCGACCCCGACATCGCCGTCACCGCAACCTGCGTGCGGGTGCCGGTGTTCATCGGCCACGCCGAGGCAATCAATGTCGAGTTCACCCGGCCGCTCGACGAGAACCGGGCGCGCGCCGCATTGCAGGACGCGCCGGGGATCATCGTGCTCGATCACCGCGCCGACGAAGGCTACGTCACCCCCGCCGAGAGCGCTGGCGAGGATGCCGTCTATGTCAGCCGCATCCGCCACGACCCGACCGTGCCGCACGGGCTCAATTTGTGGGTCGTCGCCGACAATTTGCGCAAGGGCGCGGCGCTCAACGCGGTGCAGATCGCCGAGATCCTCGCCGCCGACTATCTCGGCGGCCGCCGGTCCGGCACCCGGCCCGGCACCCGGCCCAAGGTCGAGCCGCTGCGGCGCAAGACACTGCAATAGCGGACAGGCCTGCGACAAGTCGCGGCGATTATCCGGTGTCATTCCGGGGCGCCACGCGGGCGCGCGCCCGCCATGACGATCGGGCATGAATGACCTGCGGCGGCCTGACGAGGTGAGCGCGGCCGACGCGCCGAGCACCCGGGCGCGGCTTGCCGGGCGGGGCGCCCCAACGCCGGGCGAGGTGTTTCTCGGCTGCCGGATCACCCCCTTGACCCGCCGCCGCATCGAGAATTTCAAGGCCAACCGGCGCGGCTTCTGGTCGCTGTGGATTTTCCTGGTGCTGTTCGGCACCACCCTTTTTGCCGAGTTCATCGCCAACGACCGGCCGCTATTGGTGGATTACCGGGGACATTTCTACGTTCCGGTGTTGCGCGACTACGCCGAGACCACGTTCGGCGGCGATTTCCCGACCGAGACCGATTATCGCGACCCGGTGGTCATCGGGCTGATCAGCGACAAGGGCTGGATGGTGTGGCCGCTCATTCCGTTCAGCTATTCGACCGTGCCGATTTTCGCCACCGATCCGCAGGGGCCGTTTCCGGCGCCGCCTTCGCGCACCGACTGGCTCGGCACCGATGACGAGGGCCGCGACGTGCTGGCCCGCCTGATCTACGGCTTTCGCGTCTCGGTGCTGTTCGGCCTGGCGCTGACCGTGTTCTCCTCGATCGTCGGGGTCGCCGCCGGCGCGGTGCAGGGCTATTTCGGCGGGCTCGTCGATCTCGGCTTTCAGCGCTTCATCGAGATCTGGGAAGGGTTGCCGGTACTCTACATGCTGATCATCCTCGCGACCCTGGTCGAACCCAATTTCTGGTGGCTGCTGGGCCTGATGCTGCTGTTTTCGTGGACGGCGCTGGTCGGCGTCGTGCGCGCCGAGTTTCTGCGGGCACGCAATTTCGACTATGTGCGGGCGGCCCGCGCGCTGGGCGTCAGCGATCGGCTGATCATCTGGCGCCACGTGCTGCCGAACGCGACGGTGGCGACCGTCACGTTTCTGCCGTTCATCCTCAACGGCTCGATCACCACCCTGACCTCGCTGGATTTTCTCGGCTTCGGCCTGCCGCCGGGCTCGGCCTCGCTGGGCGAACTCCTGGCGCAGGGCAAGGCCAATCTGCAAGCGCCCTGGCTCGGCATCACCGCCTTCATCGTGCTGGCGCTGATGCTGAGCCT